>DVFI01000026.1 GCA_018713305.1 Candidatus Avichristensenella intestinipullorum | reverse complement strand
CGGCGCTTCGATGCCGGCTTCGCGGAGCATGTCCTCATTGTAGTAGAGGATGACGGTGCTGCTGGCAAAGGGAACGCCCAGCGCGCGCCCCTCGGCGGAGAAGCTGCGGACGAACTTGGGCTCAAAGTCCTCCAGCTTCATGGTCGTATCCATGGCCAGGATGTCCTCGAACCAGACAACCTCCTGCACTTCCTGCATCATGCCCAGCGCGGACGCGCCCATCTGCACGATATCGGGCAGGTTCGCCATATCCTGGGCCTGGATGGCGCCCATGAACTTGGTGCGCATGTCCGCGTACAGCCCCTGGAAAATGGCCGTGACATGGATGCCCTGCTCTTTTCCGAGCGTTTCGTTGTACTCATCGGTCAGCTGCGTAATCATCTCGCCGTTGACGCCGCCCATGGCGTGCCAGAAGATGACCTCGCGCGTCTCCTCCTCGGCCAGGGAAAGGCTGGCGAAAGATGCGCACAGCGACAGCGCCACGAGGATGGACAGCAGTTTTCTCATGAATTGAGCCTCCTTTTGACGTTTGGGTTGATATGATGTACCCCCTGGAAGCGGGCCGCCTCGCGCGATGGCGGCCGCGTTCCGGTGGGATCATCCCTTGACGGAGCCGGTGGTGATGCCGCTGACAATGCGGCGCTGGAACAGGACGAACACCAGGATGGACGGCACGAGAATCAGGGAAACGGCCGCCATGACGCGCCCATAGGCCGGGTCGTCCTCGGTGGAGAGCATTGTGACGCCCACCTGCACCACGCGCATCTCTTCCCGGTTGGTAATCAACAGGGGCCAGATATAGGCGTTCCAGAGGTTGACGAACGAGGAAATGCCCACGGAGAACAGCACCGGCGTGGCGCAGGGCAGCACGACATGCAGGAAAAAGCGCATGTCGGAGCAGCCGTCAATGAGCGAGGCGTCGCGCAGCGCCGTGGGCAGCGTGCGCATGTACTGGCGCATCATGAATACGTTGGTCGCCGAAACGCCATAGACCACGATAAGCCCCAGGTAGGTGTCCATGAGCCCCATGCGGGAGACGTTGACGTAATTGGAGATGACGACCGCGTCGCCCGGAATCATCATGCTGCCCAGAATCAGGAAGAACAGCGCGTTGCGCCCGCGGTACTCATAAAAGCTGAAGGAAAAGGCCGCCAGGCTGGCTGTTACCAGGCGCAGCAGCGTGCCGCCGCCCGCCAGCACCAGCGAGTTGAACATGAAGCGGGGCATCTTCGTCTTGGTCAGCACCGCGCGGTAGTTGTCCAGATAGGTAAACCGTTCCGGCAGCAGCTTGGGCGGCCAGCTGGTCAGCTCCGACGCGCTCATAAAGGAAGTGCAAAACGCGTAGAAGATGGGGAAGATGACCAGGCAGCCAATCAGCAGCGACAGAAACCCGACGACGACATAGACGATTCGACGGCGCGCCCGAAGGTACGTCCTTTGATGCATCATCCGTAATACACGCTCCGTTTCTCCAGCCGGAAGGTCAGAAGAATCATGAAAAACAGCAGGGCAAAGATAATCACCGACATCGCATAGCCGTAGCCGTAGAACTGGTTGTAAATCGAACGGTCATACATGTGGTAAATCAGCGTTTCCGTCGAGCGGAACGGCCCGCCGTCCGTCAGCACCAGCGACGGCCCCGCCATCATCATGTACGTCACAATGTCCGTGCACAGCAGGTAAAACAGCGTCGGAGAAATCAGGGGCAGCGTGATGCGCAGCGTCCTTTGCAGGGCGCCGGCGCCCTCTATCGAGGCCGCCTCCGTCAGCTCCTGCGGCACGCCGCGCAGCGCGGCCATCAAAAAGATGTATTGAAAGCCGATGGACATCCAGCCGCTGACCAGAATCAGCGAGAACAGCGCCGTGTGCCGGCTGCTGAGCCACTGCACATTCAGGCCCAGCGCGTAGTTCAGATAGCCTACGGTGGGGTTCAGCAGGAGCTTGAAAATCATGCAGGTGGCCGACATGGATATTGCCATGGGCATGGAGAACATGACCTCATACGCACGGCTGAACATCCGCCGCCGGTTGGACAGCAGCGCCAGCAGCAGGCTGACGAACATGCTGCACGGCACGCCGATGAACGTATAGCGCAGGCTGTTAAGCAGGGCGTTGTAGAAGTGCTTGTTGGTCAGCACGCTGACATAGTTGTCCAGCCCCAGAAAGCGAAGGGTGACGCCATAGCTGTTGATGGAAAACAGGCTGTTGTACATGGTCTTTACAAACGGATAATACGTAAAGAGCACCACAAACGCTACAGCCGGCAGGGCGAACAGATACGGTTTGGTTCGTTGGAAGATGCGCTGCAATGTGTCCTTCCTCCCTTTTCCCTGGCATCCGCCAGCCTGGCCCGATTATACGATGAAAGAAACATTGTGTCAATAGAAAACTGAAATTTACACTCAATATGAAACAAATCATTTGAAAATTTGTGCCAAACAGGGCAATGACAGGAAAGCGGGGAAAATCAAGACAATACAAAGAAAAAGTGAAATCCGGGGAAAGGAAAAACCTCCAAACAAAACCAAGATACATTGTCGAAAACAGGGAAGAAACCGTTGCAATTTGCAGCACAATCTGGTATATTGTTTCAAATGGTACACAAGGCAAGGAGAGATACTATGGACTATTTCGCGCTGGTCGCGCAGGCGTATGGAAGCCTGACCGCCACCGAGCGCCGTCTGGCCGACTACCTGTGCGCGCACGCCGCGCTGGCGGAGCGGATGAACATCCGGGAGCTTGCCCAGGCGGCGGGCGTATCGGCGAGCACGGTGGTGCGCTTCGTGCGGGCCATCGGCTTTGAGCGCTACGCGCAGATGATTGTGTCGCTCGCCCGCGCGGACGCCGCAGGCGTCGTGGCGCCCAGGGCGGGCGCGGACGATGCGAAGGAGACCATCGGCGAATACGGGGAACGCCTGGCGCAGAGCCTGACGACGGCCATCCATCAGACGGTGGCGCTGATGCAGGAGAGCGAGGACTTCCGGCGCGCCGTCTCGCTCATCGGGCAGGCGGACATGGTATATCTGTACGGGGTCGGCTCGTCCGGCAGCGTGGCGCAGGAGCTGATGCAGAAGCTGATGATCCTGGGCAAGCCGTGCTTTTTTCAGAGCGACAGCTTCCTGAGCAGGACGGGCACGCGCAACATTACGCCGCGCGACGTCGCGGTGGGCATTTCCTATTCGGGCCGCAACCAGCTCGTCTGGACGGCGGTGGAACACGCCCGCGCGCAGGGCGCGCCGACCGTCTGCATTACGCGCGTGGGTTCGCGGCTGGCCCGGCTGGCCGACGCGTGTTTGCGCGTGCCGCCCGTGGCGGAATTGGGCCGAAAGGGCGAAAACCTCTCCCGGCACGCCCAGTCCGTCGTGGTGGATATGCTCTTTCACGCGCTGTCCTAGCGCTCCGTGCAAAGCGCGGGCCGGGCGGCCGCGCGCGAAGAAAGGGCCGGGCGGCGCGGAGGCCGCCTGCGGGCTGCGCAAAACCGCCGGTTTTGTCCGCCATCCGGCTTTTTTCGCGCGCCGCCTTCCGCTTTTTTCCGCTCCGCCCTTGACAAAAGCGGGGCGCTGTGATATGCTAATCGGGCTGTAAGTGGAAGCGGCCCGCTTCTCACCCGGCGGCTGTGGTCAGTCCGGGTCTGTCAGGCAAGGAATTGGGTGTTCTTTGTGTGCGAGCGGGTGCTGCTGCCCGGCTCGTTTTCTTTATATTTTAAGGAGGTGTATCGGTATCAAAGACGATCTGATGATCAATGAGGAAATTCGCGACCGCGAGGTGCGTGTGGTAAGCACGGACGGCGAACAGCTCGGCATTATGCCTATCCGGGCCGCGCTGGAGCTGGCCGAACAGCACCAGCTGGACCTGGTCAAGATGGTCGCCAACGCCCGCCCGCCTGTCTGCAAGCTGATGGACTATGACAAGTACCGCTATGAACAGGCGAAAAAGCAGCGCGAAATCCGCAAGAATCAAAAGGTCATCGTCCTCAAGGAAGTGCAGCTCTCCGCCACCATCGAGGAAAACGACATCCTCGTCAAGGCCAAGAACGCAATTCGCTTCCTGGAAGAGGGCAACAAGGTCAAGGTGTCAATACGCTTCCGGGGTCGCCAGATTACCCACACGGAAATCGGCTTCCAGGTCATGCAGGACTTCCTCAAGCGCGTGGAGAGCCTGGCTGTCGTGGAGCGCAAGCCGCTCGTGGAGGGCCGCCATATGATTATGATTCTGGCGCCGAAAGAGAACAAGGACGGGAAATAACCGTTTGAAGGAGGATGAACATGCCCAAACAGAAAACTCATCGCGGCGCGGCCAAGCGCTTCTCGCTGACCAAGAGCGGCAAGATTAAGCGCGCCAAGGCCTTCCGGAACCACTGCGTCGCCTCTACGCAGGCGCGTTCGCCCAAGCAAAAGCGCAACCTGCGCAAGGGCGGCCTGGTGGACAGCACCGAAGCCAGGAAGATTAAGCAGCTGATTCCCTATAAATAAGGCCGTTTGCCGCGAAAGGAAGGATAGACGATGGCAAGGATTAAGAGGGCTGTCAACGCCCATAAAAAGCGCCGCAAGGTATTGAAGCTGGCCAAGGGATATTGGGGCGCCAAGAGCAAGCAGTATCGCGCCGCCAACGAACAGGTCATGCGCTCTTTGCGCTATGCGTACATCGGACGCCGTCTGCGCAAGCGCGATTTCCGCCGCCTGTGGATTACCCGCATCAACGCCGCCGCCCGCATGAGCGGCCTGAGCTACTCCACGTTCATCAACGGCCTGAAGAAGGCGGGCGTGAACGTCAACCGCAAGATGCTCGCCGATATGGCGGTCAACGATGCGAACGGCTTCGCCCAGCTGGTCGAAGTGGCCAAGAACGCATAACCCAACAAAGCGCATGAAAAAAGCTCGTTCGCGGGCTTTTTTCTCTGTTCGGCAGAAAACGCGCCGTCGGGGCGCGCCGGCAGGCGGCGGATTCCCGGCAGAAAGCGCGGCCGCAGGCAGGCGTCGCCGAGGAAGACAGGACGGGGGGAACCGCATGAAAATCGTTACCTCAACGCAAAATCCGGCCGTGCGGGCCCTTCGCGAGCTGGGACAGGCGAAGGCGCGCGCGCAGCGCGGGCTGTTCCTGGCCGAAGGGGTCAAGCTGTGCGCCGAAGCCCTGCGGGACGCGCAGGTGGAGACGGTTCTGTGCGACGAGGCGCGCGCCGGGGAGTTTTCGACGCTGCTGGCGGCCTGCGGGGACGTGCTGCTGGCGCCGGCGCACATTGTGGCGTCGGCCTGCCAGACGCAGACCCCGCAGGGCATCGTGGCGTCGGTGCGCATGCCGGCGCCGCTGGCGCTGGCGGAGCCGCCGGCGGCGCTGCTGGCGCTGGACGGCGTGCAAGACCCGGGCAACGTGGGCACGATGCTGCGCACCGCGGAGGCCGCGGGCTTCGGCGGCGCGCTGCTGTCGGAGTCGTGCGCGGACGCGTTTGCGCCCAAGACCGTGCGGGCCACCATGGGCAGCATATACCGGCTGCCGATCCGGCGCGGGTCGCTGGCGGCGGCGCTGGAAACGCTTCGGGAGAAGGGCTATGCGGTGATTGTCGGCGAGCTGGGCGGCGAGCCGTTCTATCCCGCGGTCCGGGCGCTGGACGGCCCGCTTGTGCTGGTGGTCGGCAGCGAGGGCAGGGGCGTGTGCGACGCCGTGCGGGCGCTGGCGACGCTGCGCGTGGCCCTGCCGATGCGCGGACGGGCCGAGTCGCTCAACGCGGCCGTCGCTGCGGGCATTATGATGTACGGGCTGATGGAACGGCCTGCGCGCCCGGGCGCAGACGCGGCGGCGCGGGGCTGATACGGGGCGGAGGCGGAACGCCCGGGACCGGGCGGAGGAGAACGACATGCACATCATCGCGCGTATCCGTACGGATTTTTCGGATAAGTTCGGCGTTCCGCGCCAGAGCGGGCTGGCGGCCGCGCTGCGGGGAAAGGTCGTGTTTGAGCCGGCGTTTCGCAGCCCGGAGGCCGTGCGCCGGCTGGAGGAGTTTTCGCATATCTGGCTGCTGTGGGAGTTTTCCCGGGCCCGCCGGGAGGGCTGGCACGCGACGGTGCGGCCGCCCCGCCTGGGCGGAAACGAGCGGGTCGGCGTGTTTGCCAGCCGTTCGCCGTTTCGGCCCAATCCCATCGGGCTGTCGGCGGTGCGCCTGGAGCGGGTAGCCCTGGAACCGCAGGACGGGCCTGTGCTGTACGTGGCGGGCGTGGACATGCTCGACGGCACGCCGGTGTACGACATCAAGCCGTATGTGCCCCTGACGGACTGCATTGCGGACGCGACGGAAGGCTATACGAAAACGACGCGGGCGCATGCGCTGGAGGTGGTCTTCCCACCGGCGCTGCTGGCGCAGGTGCCGGCGGACAAGCGGGAGGCGCTGCTGTCCGTGCTGGCGCAGGACCCGAGGCCGGGCTATCTGCAGGAGGACGCGCGGCGCGTGTACGGCGTGCCGTTTGCGGGGCTGGACGTCAAGTTTCGCGTGGAAGGGCAGCGGCTCATCGTCTGCGGGCTGGAGACGGTCGGCTGACGCGCGCGGGCAAAACAACATCGGCTGCCCAGTTCGTCACGGGCAGCCGATGTTGTGATAAGCCATGCGTTCTTACGGCGCGCGGCCGGACAACCATGCGTGTGTTTGTGCGGGCAACGCGCGCGGATGAACGAAGCCGCCCGGCCAAGCCGAAGGCGCGCCGGCCCGTCGCGTTACCGCGGGGGCAGGGAGATTTTGCCCATCACGCAGGCGCGCTCGGCGCCCGTCACGCCGGGCAGCGTATTGACCTCGCCGCGCGCGCAGCACAGGGCCATCAGCGCAAAGGCAATCGCTTCCTTGGCGTCGCTGCTGAAGCCCAAATCCTCCTGCGTGCGCACCCGGATGCCGTGCGGCGAAAGCCGGCGCTGCAGCAGGGCAAGCAGCGTCCGGTTATATCCGCCGCCGCCGCCCACAATCAGCTCGCCGGCCGTGCAGACCGGCAGGACGAAGCGCTCATAGGCGTCGGCGATGGACCACGCGGTCAAATCCGTCACCGTGGCCACCAGGTCCGCGTCCGACATCGGATGTTCCCGACGCCAGGCGAGAATGCCCTCGACATACTGGGTGCCGAAGCGCTCGCGCCCGGTCGTCTTGGGCGGCTGCTGCGCGTAGTAGGCGTCCCGGGACAGCCAGGCCAGCAGTTCGGGGTTGACCTGTCCCTGCGCGGCCATCGCGCCGCCCTCGTCAAACGTCTTTTCCCCGCCCGTGACGGCCGAGACCACCGCGTCGATAATCATGTTGCCGGGGCCGGTGTCAAAGGCGAACACGTCCTCGGCGGCCGCGCCGGCCGGCAGCACGGTCATGTTGCCGATGCCGCCGATATTCTGCAGGAGAAGGGACGCATCCGCGCGCCGGTAGAGCAGGTATTCCGAAAACGGCACCAGCGGCGCGCCCTGGCCGCCCACCGCCATGTCCCCCACGCGGAAATCGGAGACGGTCGGAATGCCCGTGCGCGAGGCGATGACGGAGCCTTCGCCGATTTGCACGGTATAGCGAAGGGGCGGCAGCCCATCCTGCTGCTGCAGGGCGGGCTCGTGCCAGATGGTCTGGCCGTGGGAGCCTATCAGGTCGATATCCTCCGGCTTCAGGCCGGCTTTTTCTATCGCGGACAGCGCCGCGCGGCTGTAGTGTTCGCCCAGGAGAAAGTTCATGTAGCCGATTTTGTCCACGGTGGAGCTTTCCGGCCGGAACAGGGCGAAAATCTGCCTGCGCATGGCCTCGGGGTAGGGCTTGTTTTCAAAGGCGAGCAGCTTGACGCAGGGCGCGCCGTCCTTGCGGCCGATTTCCACGACCGCCGCGTCCACGCCGTCCACGGAGGTGCCGGACATCATGCCCACCACGCGGCAGACGGGCTTTTGTTGCAGCGACTCAAACATGCGTTTCCTCCTTTGCGGCCCGGATGGCGTCGCGCAGACGACCTTCGCACCGGTTCAGCAGGCGCTCGGCCCGCGCGGCGTCCCAGCCGCTTGTAATCATCAAAATGGCCAGCTTGGCATGCCCCCGCGCGGCTTCCAGCGCCTGCGCGGCTTCGGCATCGGACGCGCCGGTCGCATAGACGACAAGCCTGCGCGCGCGGTCGATGAGCTTTTTGTTGCTGGCGCGCAAGTCCACCATGAGGTTGCCGTATACCTTGCCGAGCTTGACCATGGTACAGGTGCTCAGCATGTTCAGCACCATTTTCTGCGCCGTGCCGGATTTCAGCCGCGTCGAACCGGAGATGACCTCCGGGCCGACCTCCGGCGCGATGGTCACGTCGCACAGGGACTCCAGAAGCGAATGCGCGTTGGTGCACAGGCCGATGGTAACGCTTCCGCGCGCCCTGGCCCGGCGCAGCGCCGCCAGCACATACGGCGCGCTGCCGCTGGCGGTGATGCCGACGACCGCGTCGTCCGGGCCGACGGCCAGGCCGTCCACCAGCGCCTCGCCCTCGGCTTCATCGTCCTCGCAGCCCTCCACGGCCTGGCGCAGCGCCCGGTCGCCCCCGGCGATATACCCCTGCACCTTTTCCGGCTCGACGCCGAAGGTGGGCGGGCATTCGGAAGCGTCCAGCACGCCCAGGCGGCCGGAGGTGCCCGCGCCCAGATAAATCAGCCGTCCGCCGCGCCGGAGGCAGGCGTAGATGAGGTCGATGGCCTGCGCGATGCGCGCGCTTTGCGCGCCCACGGCCTGCGCGACCTGCGCGTCCTGCCGGTTCATCAGCGCGACCATTTCCCCGGTGGTACACAAATCGATATCGCGCGTGGCCTCGCTTACGCTTTCCGTGGACAGCCCTGCCAGATACGTATCCATCCTGCGCCTCAGCTCCCGTCCCATGCTTATTGCCGCCATGCAAAGCGTATCGCATTCCCTTCCGTCTGTCAATTCCATTTCAGAGAAATATTTTCCGTATATGAAATAGTGTTTCATCAAGGCTGGACTTTTCCCCGGAGGTTTGCTATGATGAAACAAAGGGGGCGTGTCCGTGAGCTGTACGCTGTTCATTAACGCCTGTCTGGCCAGCCTGTCCGATACCGAGCGGCGTCTGGCCGAATATGTCCTGGCGAACCCCCAGAGCGTGATGCACATGAACGCCAAGCAGTTCGCGCAGGCCTGCGGCTCCTCGCCGGCGGCGGTGGTGCGGTTTTCCAAGCGCCTGGGCTTCCAGGGGTTTACCGCGCTGAAG
This sequence comes from Candidatus Avichristensenella intestinipullorum, assembly GCA_018713305.1. Lineage (GTDB taxonomy): Bacteria > Bacillota > Clostridia > Christensenellales > Aristaeellaceae > Avichristensenella > Avichristensenella intestinipullorum. Next base: position 62,610 of record DVFI01000026.1, on the reverse strand, counting down.
CTGGACCTGGCGCGCGAATCCGCGCTGCCCGCGCCGGATGCTTTTCAAAGCGCCATTCGGGAAAGCGACGATTTGTCCACCATTATTCAAAAAGCGGAAAGCATTCACCAGCGCAACATTGCCCTGACCTATCGGATGGTCAACGCCGACGTCCTTTCCGGCGCCGTCGGGGCGCTGGGGGAGGGCCGGAGCGTGCGCCTGTATGGCGTGGGCGCGTCCGGCCTGCTGGCGATGGACTTCCTGTATAAAGGCTCGCGCGTGGGCATGCCGGTTTTCTACCACGCCGACGCCCATACGAACCTGGCCACCGCGTCGCTGCTGGGGCCGCAGGATGTGGCGATTGCCATCAGCTATTCGGGGCGCACGCGCGAAACCGTGCTGGCGGCCCAGGCCGCGCGCGACCATGGCGCGAAGGTGATTGCCATTACGCAGGCAAACCGCAATGCGCTGTCCAGGCTGGCGGATTTCCCGCTCTATGTGCCCAGCGAGGAAAGCGAGCTGCGCGTGGGCGCGATGACCTCGCGCGTGTCCGGACAGCTGATTCTGGACCTGCTGTACCTGGGCTACGCCCGCTGCCATCCGGAGCGCGCCGAGGAATGCCTGCTGAGCACGCGCGAGCTCATCCGGGGGCTGCAGGGAAAATAGAATTTCACAGACAGGCCAAATATCTTGAAACTGTGTTTCGCGTGTGCTACAATGAAAACAGGGATGTGCATCGAGGTGGAACGTATGGATTTTGCCGAAATGGATAGCCTTCTGGAAACCTACCGCCAGCGCGGATATTATCCCTCCGCCGTCTGCCAGGTGTTTGACCGCGAGAAAACCCTGTACCATCGCGCGGTGGGCGACGTATCGCCGGACACATGGTTCGACCTGGCCTCGGTCAGCAAAATCATCTGCACAACCATGCTGCTTTGCCTCATGGACGAGGGGCGGCTTTCCCCCGAGAGCCCGGTGCTGCCGTATTTTCCGGAGGCGGGCGAGGTCACGCGGCGGCGCCTGGCAGAGACGACGGTCGAACGCCTGATGACGCATACCTCGGGCATTGTGCCCTGGTTCCCGTTCTATACGGACGGCCGGGACTTTTTCACCGTGCTGGAGCGCGTGCTGTCCACCACGCCCGTCGAGCAGGGCATGGCCTACAGCGACATCAACTTCATGCTCCTGGGCCTTTTGTTTTCCCGCATTTCGGGCCTTTCGCTGCGCGAAGGGCTGCAAACCTATCTGCGCGCGGGCATGGGCGTGGACGAAATTGCCTACGGTCCTGTCGACGCCTCGCTGTGCGCGCCCAGCTGTTACGGAAATCAAATCGAAAAGCGCATGTGCGCGGAGCGCGGCCTGTCCTTCGACGGCTGGCGGGAGGACGGCGTGCCGGTCTGCGGGACGTGCAACGACGGCAATACCTACTATTATTGGAAGGGCGTCAGCGGGCTGGCGGGCGTGTTCGCCACTTCCCGCGCCCTGACGCGGCTGTGCCAGTATTACATGCGCACGGACAAGCCCGCCTTCCTGCGCGCCATGGACACCAACGTATACGGCCGCGGGCTGGGCTTTGACAGGAGCAACGTGTTCCCGGACGGGTGCGGGCATACCGGGTTTACCGGAACCAGCCTGTATTTCAGCCGCGCGCACAACATCGGCGCGGTGCTGCTGACCAACAAGTTTTTCCGCCGGGAAGGAACGCCGGGCAACACGCAGGAATTCCGCCGCGCGGTGCATTACGCGCTGCTGGGGCGCGTGCCGCCGGAGACGGTATAAGCAGGGGGCGACCCTGTGCAATACAAAATTTCATACGAAGAGAGGTAGTATCATGAAACGCTCACGCAAATTCCTGGCCGTCCTTCTGGCGCTCGGAATGTGCCTGTCGCTCGGCTTCGGCGCCATGGCCGAGAGCGAAGGCGGACAGGTGCTCCGCTACGGCACGGACACCTGGCCGGCCGGCTTTGACCCGCACACCATTTCCGCCATCGCGGCGACCCGTGTGTTCGGCCAGGTCTACGAGTCCCTCATCGCCTTCAACCCGGACATGACCTATAAGGGCATCCTGGCGGAGAGCTGGGAGACCCCCGACGATGTGACCTATATCTTCCATCTGCGCCAGGGCGTCAAGTTCCACAACGGCCGCGAGATGACCGCGGACGACGTGGTTTACAGCTTCCAGCGCATTCTGGGCCAGACGGAGGCGGGCGACATCGGCGCGCTGGGCTCCAGCGCCAGCTACTATGGCGGCATTGCCTCCATTGAAGCGACCGATACCTACACCGTCAAGTTTGTGCTCAGCGCCCCCAACGCTGCGTTCATGTCCAACCTGACCTCCTCCTACGGCTCCGTGGTCTGCCGCGAGGTCGTCGAGGCCAACGACGGCAGCCTCTCCGCCATTGACACCATGTGCGGCACCGGCCCCTTCAAGTACTCCGAGTCCGTGGTGGACAACCACATCACGCTGGTCAAGAACGAGGAGTACTGGGAGGAAGGCGCGCCCGTGCTGGACGGGATTACCTACTACCTGCTCGCCGATGAAAGCGCCCGCCTGGCGGCCCTGCGCACCGGCGACATCGACCTGTGCTCGCTGTCCGCGATGAACCTGGCGGACGTCGAAGGCGACGAGAACATCCAGGTGATCTCCTATCTGTCCAACAACTATACCTACCTGGGCTTCAACCTCTCCAACGAAAAGCTCCAGGACAAGCGCGTGCGCCAGGCCATGAGCATGGCGGTGGATCGCCAGATGATTATCGACTATGTGTACAACGGCGAGGCCGCCGTGTCCACCTTCGTCGCCCCGAACATGGGCCACTGGGTGTGGGACGCCGTGAACGAGTCCCCGCTGTATCAGTATGACGTCGAAGCCGCCCGCGCCCTCATGGAGGAGGCCGGCTACAGCGAGTCCAACCGCCTGTCCCTGAGCATGGCCGCGGGCCTGCTCGACTCCATCCGCGACACCGCGGTGGTCCTGCAGCAGCAGCTGAAGGAAATCTATATCGACGTGGAAATCTCCAACCTCGAGTCCGGCGAATATGTGGATATCTGGGGCAAGATGGATACGCCCGAGGCCGGCTTTGATTCCATGTGCGGCCAGAACGGCTCCGGCACCGACCCGAACCGTGCGGTCAGCTTCTTCTTCTCCACCACCGGCAACGCCAATGTCTGGGGCTATTCCAACGAGCGCGTGGATGAGCTGTGCCAGCTGGCCGTGAGCACCACGGACGAGGCCCAGCGCGAAGCGTACTACCTGGAGGCGCAGCAGATTATCATTGACGAAAGCCCGAACCTGTTCTTTGCCAGCCCCATGGAGTATCTCTTCGCCAACGCCGCGCTCAAGGGCTATGAGCCCTATGCGGCCAACGCGAGCGACTTCAACGCGGCGTACTTCGAGCGGTAACCCTGACGGCCCGGGGCGGCGGGAAACGCCGCCGCCCGGGCCGCTGCAACGCTGCGCCGTTTCGCGGGGCGGGGCCGGCGCGCTTTTCCGCCAACGCAGGCGTGGGCGCTGAAATCATGCGCGAAACCGACGCACACGCCGTCCGTTGGGAGGGCGCAGGACTTCTCCCCGGGATTTTGTCGACAGTCGGAGGAGGCGGCGTTTTCCGCCGCCGCCTCTCTTTTCCACAGGGACGGGCCGTCGAAAACGCCGGACACCCGCGGCCCTTTCGACGCCCCGTTCCGCTTTGGCCGCAATGGGAGCGTGATTACATGCGAAATTATATCCTTCGCCGCCTTCTGCAGCTGATTCCCGTGCTGCTGGGCATCAGCATTGCCATTTTCGCGGTGCTGCGCCTGATTCCCGGCGGGTTTGCTTCGGGCATGCTGGGCATTGACGCCACGCCCGAGCTCATCGCGCAGGTGAACGCCCGCTATGGGCTGGACCAGCCGGTGGTCACGCAGTATCTCAAATGGATGGGCGGCGTGCTGCGCGGTGACTTTGGCCAGTCCTTCCGCTCGGGCGCCGAGATTCTGCCGGAGATTCTGACCCGGTTTAAGGTGACGGCGGAGCTGACGATTCTGGCGGCGGTGGTGTCCTGGATTATTGCGCTGCCGCTGGGCATGCTGGCGGCGGTCAAGCGCAATACAATGGTGGACCGCGTGGTGCGCGTGGTGGCCCTGCTGGGCGTGTCGGTGCCGGGGTTTGCGCTGTCCATCCTGATTATCCTCATTCTTTCGCTGACGCTGAACTACTATCCACCCCTGAACTATGTGAGCTTTTTTGAAGACCCGCTGAAAAACCTGGAAATGATGCTCCTGCCGTCGCTGATTCTGGGCACGAGCATGGCCGGCTCGGTCATGCGCATGACGCGCTCGTCCGTGCTGGAGGTGCTCCGTCAGGACTTCATCAAGACCGTGCGCGCCAAGGGCGCCAGCGAGCGCGTGGCCATCTTCAAGCATGCGCTGCGCAACGCGCTGATTCCCATCGTCACGCTCATCGGCATGCAGATGGGTTCGCTCCTGGGCGGCGCGGTGGTGGTGGAACAGATTTTTTCGCTGCCCGGCCTGGGCCAGATGACCCTGACGGGCATCAACAACCGCGACTTCCCGGTGGTGCAGGGGTGCGTGCTGTTCATCGCCTTTGTGTATGTGCTGGTCAACCTGGTGGTCGATTTGCTCTACGCCTATATTGACCCGCGTATCTCTTACGACTGATGGAGGAATGCGCCGCATGAAAAGCTTTGTAGAAACCCTGCGGAAGCTATGGGCAGACCCCATGGGCAAAATTGGCATGGTGGGCGTGTTCCTGCTGCTGGCAATGGCCGTCTGCGCGCCGCTGATTGCGCCCTATCCCTACGACCAGATTGGCATGCGCTTTCAGTCCCCGTCGGGCGAACATCTCTTCGGCACGGACAAGTTCGGCCGGGACATCTTCAGCCGCGTGCTCTACGGCGCGCAGGTGTCCATCCAGGTGGGCGTCATCGCGGTGGGCATCGGCGCGGTGTTCGGCTACCTGCTGGGGCTGGCGGCGGGCTATTTTGAAGGCGTCGTGGACCGGGTCATCATGTGCGTGATGGACGTGCTGTTCGCCTTTCCGTCCATTCTGCTGGCCATATTCATCTCCGCCGTGCTGGGCAAGGGCATCGGCCCTACGATGGTGGCCATCGGCATTGTCAATATTCCCGTGTTTTGCCGGACGGTGCGCGCGGCGGTCATTTCGGCCAAGGGCCTGGAATACGTCAAAAACGCCAAGAGCGTGGGCGTGAAAACCTGGCCCATCCTCGTGCGCCATATCTCGCCGAATGTCGTGGCGCCGTTTACGGTGCAGGTAACGCTGGCGCTGTCCGGCGCGATTCTGACCGAGGCGACGCTCAGCTTCCTGGGCATGGGCATCCAGCCGCCCAGCCCTTCCTGGGGCTCCATGTTGTCCGAAGCGCGCGCGGATATGGCGCGCGCGCCCTGGGTCGCGTTGTTCCCGCTGCTGTTTATTGTGGTGACCATTCTGGTCTTTAACATCCTGGGCGATGCGCTGCGCGATGTGCTCGACCCCAAGTTGAAAGTGTGAGGGGGTGTCCGTGTGAAACATCTGCTGGAAATGCGCAACCTCTCCATCGACCTTTTCAGGGGCAAAAAGCTGCCGCCGGTCAAGCTCGTCGAGGGCGTGGACATCGATATCGACAAAAAACAGAATTTCGGCGTGGTGGGCGAGTCCGGCTGCGGCAAGAGCATCACCTGCTCCACGCTCATGGGCCTTCTGTCCTTTCCGCTGTCGGTCGGCGAGGGAAGCTCCCTGCGCTTTCTGCGCGAGGACGGCACGGAATCGGAGCTGACGAGCCTGTCCCGCGCCGAGATGCGCAAAATCCGCGGCAAGGAAATCTCAATGATTTTTCAGGAGCCGATGACCGCGCTGGACCCGATGTATACCATTGAAGACCAGATTAACGAGACGCTGCGCTTTCATACCGACATGACCCGCGCGCAGATGCACGAGGCGGCGCTGGAGATGCTGCGCAAGGTCAAGATACCGCGCGCGGCGGAAATCCTCAAGGATTACCCGCACCACCTTTCCGGCGGCATGCTGCAGCGCGTGATGATTGCCATCGCGCTGATTAACAACCCGCGCCTGCTCATCGCGGACGAACCGACGACCGCGCTGGACGTGACCATCCAGGCCCAGATTCTCGACCTGATGAACGACCTTCGCGAAAGCTACGACACTTCGGTCATCATGATTACGCACGACCTGGGCGTCATTGCCGAAACGTGCGAGGAGGTCGCCGTGTTCTATGCCGGACAGGTGATTGAACAGGCGTCGGTGGACGCCATCTTCCACGAGGCGGCCCATCCCTATACGGCGGGCCTGCTCCGCTCGGTGACCTCGCTGGGCGGCGCGCAGAAGACGCTCTATGCCATCCGGGGCACCGTGCCCACGGCCGGCAATTTCAGCGCGGGCTGCCGCTTCGCCGAGCGATGCGAGTATTGTCAGGAGCGCTGCCGGAAAGAGGCGCCGCCGCTGGCGGTCATCGCGCCGGGCCATACGTGCCGCTGCTGGCTGCATCCGGCGCAGAAGGAGGGAACGGCATGAGCCAGGAACTGTTGGACGTTCAGGGGCTGAAAACCTATTTTCCCATCAAAGGCGGCGTGATACGAAAGACCGTCGGGTATGTGCACGCGGTGGAGGACGTATCGCTGACCATCGGCGAGCAGGAGACGTTCGCGTTGGTGGGGGAGTCCGGCTGCGGAAAATCGACCACGGGCCGCTCCATCCTGCGCCTTATCGAGCCTACGGCGGGCCAGGTGCGCTTTGACGGGCAGGACCTTTGCGCGCTGGACGCGGAGGCCATGCGGAAAAAGCGGCGCGATATGCAGCTGATCTTCCAGGACCCCTATGCCTCCCTCAATCCGCGCATGACCATGCGCAAGCTGCTGGAGGAACCGCTGCGCACCCATTTTACGCAGCCCCAGAAGGAGATAGACGAGCGCGTGCACTGGATTGCCGACGCGGTCGGCTTTTCCCGCGACCAGCTCGACCGCTATCCGCACCAGTTTTCCGGCGGTCAGCGCCAGCGCATCAGCATCGCCCGCGCGCTGATTACCGGCCCGCGCTTCGTCGTGGCGGACGAGCCGGTCTCGGCGCTGGACGTATCCATCCAGGCGCAGGTGCTGAACCTGCTGATGCAGCTGCAGCAGGAGCTGAAGCTGTCCTACCTGTTCATTTCCCATGACCTGAACGTCGTGCGCCATATCAGCACGCGCGTGGCCGTGATGTACCTGGGCAGAATTGTCGAAAGCGGCGATACGGAAGCCGTCTACTGCCATCCGATGCATCCGTATACCCAGGCCCTGCTGTCCGCTATTCCCCGCCGCGACCCGTCGGAGCCCAAGACGCGCATCCACCTGGAGGGCGACGTGCCCAGCCCGGCGAATCCGCCCAAGGGCTGCGCGTTCCACGACCGCTGCGCGCAATGCATGAAAATCTGCTCGGAAGAGGCGCCGGCGCCGCGCGTGATGCCGGACGGACGCCGGGTCGCCTGCCACCTGTTCGACGGCTGAACGCGCGCCCGCCCGGCCGCGAAAACGGGGCGGCGGCAAAGTCTCCGCCGCCCCGGACCGGTCTGCAAAGCGGCAGGCCGTCCCGCCTCCCGCACGGGGAGAACGGACGGCCTGCCGCTTGCGCTTTGATGGCGGGGCGCGCCCGGCGCCGGCGCGTCAGCGGGAGCTGGCCCCTTGCGACCGGGCCATCGTCTTCATGCCGTCGCTCATTTCTATGGTTCCGTCCGGCAGCACCCACAGCGCTTCGACGCCCTCCAGGGAATCCACCAGCGCACGGCCTTCCTCGTAAGGCATCAAAAACAGGGTGGTCGAAAGAAAATCGGCCCAGCCGGAATCCTCGGTGACCACGGTGACGGCGCGCAGAAAGTCGGCGGGCATGAGCGTTTCGGGGGAAATGATGTGGTGATAGCGCTGGCCGTCCACGATGTAATAGCGCTGATAATCGCCGCTGGTGACCGCGGAAGCGTTGGCAAAATACAGCACGTCCAGCGACGCATTGTCGCCGAAGACCGGCTCGTCCGGGCTTTGCACGCTGATGCCCCAGCGCAGCCTTCCGTCCAGGGGCGGGTCGCCCGCGCGGATGTTGCCGCCCGCGCCGATGATAAAGGAGGGCATTTCGGAAGCCAACAGCATCTGCGCGACCAGCTCCGTCGCATACCCTTTGGCCACCGCCCCCACGTCCAGGGAGAGCTCCGGGTCGGCAAAATAGACGGTGCCGGCCTCCTCGTCGATGACGACGTCGTCAAAGTCGATGTGCTGCGCCGCCTCTTCCAGCAGCGCCATGGGCGGAAGCTCGGCGTTTTCCGGGTCGCCTTCTCCCTGGGTGCGATAGTCGTGCCAGATGGACAACACGCTGCCCATGGCGACGTTGACCAGATCGCCCGCCTGCGCCTGCCGGTCGCGGCAGAACAGCAGCAGGTCTATCAGCTCCGGCTCGGCCGGAACCGGCCCCCCGGCGGCGTCCCGGTTGACCGTGTAGAGGTTGTTGACGCCGTCGTAGGGCGCATAGGCGTCGAAGATGCGATGCAGCCGTTCGAACTCCGCCTGAGCGCGCCCGGTGACCTCCGTAAAGACGTCCATGTTCTCGGCATAGCCGATGATTTGTACCAGGGTATCGAACGTATGAAAAAAGGACATGGTGTATTTCTCATACGTCGCCGCCTCGCCCGCGCAGCCGGTCAGGCCCATGGTCAGGCAGACCAGCAGGAGCAGAATCATCCATCGTTTCATGGCTGTTTCCTTTCGCCGGATTTTCTGGGGAACAGGAGAGCACGACTGCATCATAGCATGAAGCCATCCAAAAGGGAAGGGGAAAAAACGGGAAAGGGCGCATCGGGTCGCCCGGCGCGCGCAGACCGTCACCCCCATGGGGGAAGGCCGGGCGGGCCGAAGGCTCCCCCCCTGCCATCCGAACCCGGCGACAGGCCGGGCGGGCTCAGGCTTCGGCGCGGGTGACCACGGCCGTGCGGTCGTCCATCCAGGCGCCCTCCGTGTAGGCCATGGCGCGGGCCAGGAGCGCCTCGGGGCTCAGGCCGGCCAGAGAAGCCTCGCCCGCGGCGCGCAGGAACGGGTCCAGCCCGTCGGTGCACAGCAGCAGCATGTCGCCGGGGCGCAGGGGAAGGCTGCCCCAGCAGAGAAAATGCCGCGCGCTGTCCTGCCCGTTCCAGACGCCGTAGCCGCAGGGATGGTCGGGATGGTTGCAAATCTGCGTGCGAATCTGATGGGCGCTCCATTCGCCGCGGCGGCGATGCACGGCGTCGGTCTGCGAGTGGGTAAAGCGCAGCGCCGCCCCGGCGGAAAACAGGATGCCGTTGGCGTCGCCCAGGCAGATATAGTGCAGCCGCCTGTCGCACAAAAGCGCCAGTATGCCCACCGTACCCGGCAGGAAATCGCCGGCGAACGCCCGGTTCATGGCCGCCACCGCTTGATTGCCCTCGCGCGCCGCCCGCGCCAGCCGCTCGTCCGGCGGCATGGCGGCGGAGGAGCGCAGCGCCGCGCGCGCGGCGGCGGCAAAGGCCTCGCTGGCCAGGCGCGCGGGGCTGGGGTTCGGGTAGCGGCCCGCCTCGCGGTCGCGCGTGACGCCGTCGAGCACCAGGGCCGCCCCCGCCTCCGCGTCAAACCAGCAGAAGTCCTCGTTGGGCTTGTCTTCCCAGTGGGTGTTGCGCCGGGTGTCCGCAAGCATGTGCCAACGCATGGGAACGCCTCCTTTGGCCGGAACGCCGCGCGGCGGAAGGATCCGGCATGTTCGCGCGGCGGCAGGGCCTGCAAGGCGCGGCCTGCGCGCGGGCGAACGCCGCGCCCGCATGGCAGACGGACGCGCGGACGAACGCCGCCCTTATTGTAGCCCTGCGCGCCGCGCATGGCAAGGGGAAATGCGGGGGCTGCCGTCAAGTATTAAATCTTTGCGAAGAATTCGACGCATCTGAAGATTTTTCTGTATATTCATCCATTTTCCTATAATATTATCGAACCAGACAGGGGATTTATGCATTTTTTGTAAAATAATTCTATTGATTCTATCGGTTGTGACTATTGACGTTTGCGGCGGATACATGTATAATTTGCCTAAATTACCGGGGAATCATTATGTATTTGAGATATCCGACAGAGGTGAATGGCCCGGTGACCCTCGTGGCGTCTTTTCGGAAACATTGGAAAACCGCCGTGGTGCTTCTGGTCGTCGGTGTGGTGCTTTTCATCATACGCCAGCTCTACCGCGGCGTATGGGGCCTGGTGTTTTTGTCCGACCTTTTGTTTACCGTGGCGATGGTGTACTTGATTTGGGGCCTGATTCATACCATCGGCAATATGGACATGTTCGCCAGCCTGATTTGGGGCACAAAATGCCTGGTCCGGCTTATCCGGGGAAAACAGGACTCTTCCCAGCGGATGCGGGACGGATATCTGGAGTATGTGCGGTCGCGCCGCCGCCACACGGACGTGCCGATGCTCATGGTGCTGGCGGCCGGTTTTTTCATTCTTTCTCTGCTTGCGAGCCTTCCCGTCCTGTGAGACGGCCCCCTGTCGGCGCAGGGCAGGGACAGCGGCATTCCGATATCCCAAAGGAATAGGGGCGTCCGCCCCGCAAAGGAGGTTACCGTATCCACCCCTCAGTGTATCTTGATTCGGACGGTGGGCGAGTATGTCCGAATCATTTTACAGAATAAAATAAGGAGATGGAAAGATGAAGAAGAGAAGACTGGCTGCCCTGGTTCTGACCACGTTGTTCCTGATGACGACGCTGGTCGCCATGACCGCTCCCGCCGCGGCGGAGGGGGAAGGAAAGGTCTACCGCACCTATCTGACTGCGGACTGCCCGATTCTGAACGGTCATGACTCGGTGGAAATTTCGCTGCAGACGACGCACAACTACTGCTCTTCCCCTCTGTATCGCACCTATCCGACGGCTGACGGCAAGGGCTTTGAGTACATCGGCGATCTGGCGGACGGCCTGCCCGTGCAGATTGACGATTACAACTGGCAGATTAAAATCCGCGAGGAAGCCTGCTGGCATGACGGCACGCCCATCAACGCCGACACCATCATCTATTCCTGGAAGATGCTCCTGGATCCCATCATGGCCAACCAGATGGCCGACTTCGTCGCCAACAACAGTGTGACCATCGTCAACGCGGTGGAATACTACATGCAGGGCACCTCGAACACCGTGGCGTGGGAAGATGTCGGCATCAAGAAGGTAGACGATTACACCATCCAAATCACCACGGTTGACGCCAACAACCAGGTTGACGTCTGCGCGCAGTTCACCGACCGCTCCACCTTCCCGGTGTATGAGCCGTACTACGAGGCCGGCATGAACGAAGAGCGCACCGAGACCACCTACGGCACCACCATGGACAACTGGATGGGCTGCGGCCCCTACAAGCTGGTCACCTGGGAGTATGACAACATCCAGGTCTACGAGAAGAACCCCGACCACTGGCTCGCCGATTTGTTCCACTATGACCGCGTCGAAGTGCGCATCATCCCCGAGATGAACGCGCGCGTGGAGCTGTGGGAGCAGGGCCTGCTGGATGACCTGACCCCCGATTCCAACACCATTGAGACCTACATCGACGACCCGCGTATGGTCTCCTATCCGAGCCTGAGCGTGTTCCACATCGACATCAACTGCAAGAACCCCAACAACCCCATCAGCGGCAGCGTTGCCTACCGCAAGGCGCTCTATCACGCCATTGACCGCGAGGTCATCGCGCGCGACCTGTTCGGCTATCTCAAGCCCAGCGGCGTCTATGTCAGCGAAATGGCGGGCATCCAGAGCGAGAGCCACCTGACCTACCGCGAGTCCGAGCAGGGCAAGGCGGTCGAGGCGATGGTCGAAAGCTGGGGCCCCTACGGCTACAACCCCGATTTGGCGCGCGACTATCTGGCCCAGGCGTTTGAAGAGTGCGGCCTTGGCGAGGACGATGTGGTCACCGTCATCTTCGCCATTGACGAGAGCGACACTTCCTGGAAGGCGACCGCCGAGTACCTCATGGAGCAGTTCCCGGTCATCTTCGAGGGCAAGCTCCAGCTCGAAATCGTTACCTACGCGGGCATGAGCGCCACCGACTTTAAGGCCACCGGCGACGACAAGTGGGACCTGAGCCCGAACGACTGGACCCGCACGGCCTCCTACACCTACCCCTACACCTGCTTCTACTACTACCTGAGCACCTACGGCAGCCATCCGAACAACTTCTTCGTGGAAGAGTTCGAGGAGCAGTATGCGCTGTGCGAGACCAGCGAGGTCCGCAGCGACTACACCCGTATGCTGGAGGAGACCAAGAAGCTGGAGGAAATCTACCTGGAGAACGTTATCCATATCCCGGTCATCCAGAACGTCAACTACCAGCTGTTCTCCGACCGTCTGGACCTGGCGGTAGAGACCTACATCCCGGTCCTCGGCTGGGGCACCATGTACGGCGACATCGCAGAGGAATAAGACGAACGACGGGCGCCATGACAGGAGGAATGTGCCGCCCCGGTGCGGCACATCCCAGCCCGTCAGAAGCCCCTGCGGGAGGCCGGAAGGGCCATAGGACCCTCCGGCTTCCCTCCGGCCCCAGCGACGTGTGCGGTGGGGCCGGAATCCAAACCGCCGCAGCATGCTGAGCAGGCGGGGAGGAGCCGGCCGTCCGGGCCTTTGCGGATGCTTTGGGCGGCGTCCGGCGCAGGAAGGCGTGTTTCGGGCAAACACGCAGGCGTTTGCGCCCGAAACGCGCGCAAAACTGACGCCACAGGCCGTCTGTTTTGATTTTATGGGGGTTCGACGGGGCTTTGTCAATACTCCGGCCTTGCCGGGCAAGGCTCTCCGGCCCGCCGAGGCGGCCGGAAGGCGCGCAGTGCCGACAGGCGGCGTGCTCCGGCGGGAAACAAAGCCAAAGGCAGGCTTTTTCGACGAAGAAAAAAATCTTGCTGGGACGAATGGTTCCGACCTGCTTCTCCCGGAAAAGATGGGAGGGTTCTCATTGTTCAAGTACATCCTCAGACGAATCGGCGCGATGTTGCTGACGCTGTTCCTGATTATGACGCTGTCATTCTGGATCATCCGTCTGATGCCGATGAGCATCTTTGAAAATCCGAATATCCCTCCGGATATTCAGAAGCTGCTGATGTCGGAGATGCATCTGGATAAGCCCATGCTGTTGCAGTACTATTACTTTCTGGAGGGCATTATTCTGGAGGGTGAGTTTGGCACGTCGGTCAAGGTTCGGCCGCGGATGGACGTGTTTGAAATCCTCTCCTCCCGCATTCCGCCTACGGTACAGCTGAACTTCCTCTCTTTGCTGATATCTCTGCCATTGGGCGTGATCTTTGGCACGATTGCGGCGCTGAGACGCAACAAGGCGGCGGACAACATCATTTCTTTCCTGATTGTCATCTGCATCTCCGTGCCGTCCTTTGTGTTCGCCTCGTTGCTGCAATACTGTTTTACGTTCCGATGGCCGATTTTTCCCACGCTATATGATTCCACGGCCACTTCCTTTTTCGGCACGCTGCACTCGCTGACCCTGCCCATTATCGCCCTGGCGCTCAATCCGATAGCGACCATTGCGCGATACCTGCGCGGCGAGCTGATTGAGACGCTTTCCTCGGAGTACCTGCTGCTGGCGCGCACCAAGGGCCTGACCCGCGCGCAGGCGACGGTCAGGCATGCGTTCAGGAACTCCCTGGTGCCCATCGCCAATACCATCATCCCGATGATTACGGGCATTATGGGCGGCTCGCTGGTGGTGGAAAAAATGTTCGCGGTGCCCGGCATGGGCGGTCTGCTGATTGATTCCATTCTGGCCGGCGACCATTTCCTGACGGTGGCGCTGCTGATTTTCTATTCGACGATTTCGCTGTGCACCATCCTCATCGTGGATATCTCCTACGGTTTCATTGACCCGCGCATCAGAATCGGAGGTGGAAAATAATGGTTGATAAGAACCATGGCCTGCCCGAGGAACTTCTCAATCTTCCGGATTCCGATTTTGAAATGGTGCAGGCGGGGGAGATTAAGGACGAGAAGTTCAAGACCAAGCCCGTGGGCTTCTTCAAGGATGCGCTCTTTCGTCTGAGAAAGAGCAAGATATCGGTCGTCTCGTTCTGGATTATCATGGCGATTGTGATCCTCTCGCTTCTGGTGCCCAGCATTACCGGATATACCTACACGGAGCAGTCGGTCCGGCAGAAAAACCTGCCGCCCAAGATTCCGTTCCTGGAGGATTTGGGCATTGCCGACGGCACGCGCGTGTTGACCAACCGGAAAAAAAGCAGCCTGGAGGATACCAACCGCTTCCCCGAAGGATGCGTGCTGGAAATCATCCGGGAGTATGAGGCCAACGGCGTGCCGGTGGTGGACGTGAAAATCGACGCCTACCTGTACGCGGGCGTGCCGGAGGGCGAGTATCACTGGTTCGGCACGGACTACCTGGGCCGCGACCTGATGACCCGGCTCTTCCAGGGCGCGCGCATTTCGCTGCTGATTGCGCTCCTGTCGGTGGTGACCAACGTCATTATCGGCGTAATCTATGGCTCCGTAGCGGGCTATTACGGCGGCAAGGTGGACATGGTGATGACCCACCTGGCCGAGGTCCTGGACGGTTTGCCATATATCGTGGTGACCATCCTGTTTATGATTCTGTTCGGTTCGGGCATGTTTTCCATTATTCTGGCGCTGACCGTCACGGGCTGGATTGGCACGGCGCGATTGATTCGCGCGCAGTTCTACCGCTTTAAGGGGCGCGAGTACGTATTGGCCGCCCGCACGCTGGGCACGCCGGACATCAAGCTGATATTCCGCCATATCCTGCCCAATACCGTGGGCCCGCTGATTACCCGCGCGATGATTGCCATCCCCGGCGCGATTTTCTCCGAATCGTTCCTGGCGTACATCGGCCTGGGCATCAAGCCGCCGGAGCCCTCCATTGGCGTTCTGCTTTCCGATGGACAGGACGTGCTGCTCCAGTATCCGTACCAGACGCTGTTCCCGGCCATTCTGATTTCGGTGCTGATGATAGCCTTCAACCTGTTCGCCAACGGCTTAAGAGACGCTCTTGACCCGACCAGGCGCGGAGAGGAGGAGTAACATGGCCATTCATCCCAACGACACCATCCTGAAGGTGGACGACCTTCGTATCTCCTTTAAGGTCTACGGCGGCATGGTGCGCGCGGTGCGCGGGGTCAGCTTCGACCTCAAGCGCGGCGAAACGGTTGCCATCGTGGGCGAGTCCGGCTCGGGCAAGTCCGTCAGCATCAAGGCCATCATGGGCATCCTGCCGGGCAACGCCATCATTGAAAGCGGGAGCATTCAGTACGGCGGCATGGATTTGACCAAGGTCACGGAAGACGATTTCCATAAAATCCGCGGCAAGCGCATCGGCCTGATTTTCCAGGACCCGCTTTCGGCTCTGAATCCGATTATGAAAATCGGCAAGCAGATTACCGAGGTGCTGCACCTGACCAAGAAAATCAACAGGGAAGATGCGAAAAACCAGGCGCTGGGGCTGATGCGGGCGGTCGGCATCCCCGAAGCGGAGCGCCGCTTCAACCAGTATCCGTTCCAGTTTTCCGGCGGCATGCGCCAGCGCATCGTGATTGCCATCGCGCTGGCGGGCGACCCGGAAATCCTCATCTGCGACGAGCCCACCACCGCCCTGGACGTCACGGTGCAGGCGAAGATTCTGGAGCTCATCAACAAAATCAAGGAAGCGCGGCACCTGTCCGTAATTTTCATTACCCATGACCTGGGCGTCGTGGCCAATATGGCGGACCGCGTCAACGTCATGTATGCGGGCAAGATTGTCGAGTGCGGCACGAGCGAAGAGGTATTCTTCCAGCCGGCGCACCCCTATACCTGGGCGCTGCTGAGCTCGATGCCCGACCTGCAGACCAAAGAACGGCTGATGGCCATCCCCGGAACGCCGCCGAACATGATTTTCCCGCCCAAGGGCGACGCGTTCGCGGCGCGCAACAGGTATGCCATGAAAATTGACTTCGAGCGCGAACCCCCTTATTTCCAGCTTTCTCCGACCCATCGCGCGGCGACCTGGCTCCTGCATCCCAAGGCGCCCAAGGTACCGCTTCCCGATGTGCTCCAGGCGAGAATCGACCGAATGAAAGGAAGTGAAGCGCTCGATGGCTGACGAGAAGTATATTCTGGAGGTCAAAAACCTCTGCCAGTATTTCACTTCCGGCCGGGGAAGGAACAAACTGACCGTCAAGGCGGTCGACGACGTCAGCTTCGGCGTCAAGCCCGCGGAAACGTTCGGCCTGGTGGGCGAATCCGGCTGCGGCAAGACGACGACCGGACGCACCATCATCCGCCTGTATAACCCCACCTCCGGCGAAGTGTTCTTTGAGGGGCGGAACGTGGCCGGTCCCATGACGCGCGAGCTGCGCAAATACCTGACCGACAATATCGCCATGATATTCCAGGACCCCATCGAGTCGCTCAATCCCAGGATGACCATCGAAGAAATCGTCGGCGAAGGCCTCCGGGTGCGCGGCATGAAGGACAAGGCGGAAGTGCGCCGCCGCGTGCGCGAAATGCTGGAGAAGGTCGGGCTGACCGACGAACACGCGACGCGCTACCCGCACGAGTTTTCCGGCGGCCAGCGCCAGCGCATCGGCATCGCGCGCGCCATGATTATCAAGCCCAAGATGATCATCGCCGACGAGCCGGTCTCCGCGCTGGATGTCTCCATCCAGGCGCAGGTCATCAACCTGCTCAACGACCTGAAGGAGGAAATGGGCCTGACCATCCTGTTCATCGCGCACAACCTGTCGGTCGTCAAGTACTTCTCCGACCGCATCGGCGTGATGTACTACGGGCGCATGGTGGAAATGGCACGCGGCGACGATTTGTACAAAAAGCCCCTGCACCCCTATACCCGCGCGCTGCTCTCCGCCATTCCGGAACCCAACCCCATTACGGAGCGCAAGCGCAAGCGCGTGGACTATGACCCCCACCGCGACCATGACTATTCGCAGGAACAACCCTCCATGGTCGAAATCGAGCCGGAGCATTTCGTGCTCTGCTCCCCCTCCGAATTGGAGCGGTATCGCAAGGAATACGGGCTGTAAAACGCGGAAAAAGCCCGCGCAGGCGGGCTTCGGACGGCCGGCAGTGCCGGCCTCGGCGGCCCCCAATGCGGAACGGACGGTTATCCCGTCCGTTTCAGACCGTTGAAAAACCCATTGGGGGAGGCTTGGAGGGCCGAAGCCCTCCAAATGAAATCCGAACCCGGCGGTGCCTCAGCGTATCGACAAATGAAGAACACTTTTGCGGGGATGCAGGAAGGGGCGGCAAGCCCCTTCCTGTGCCATCCGCAGCGGCGGCGTGTACGCCGCGAGGAGCGGCTGCAAGCCGCTTCCGCTATCATGTTCCGGCCGTGCGCTTCGCGCACAGGAACATGATGTTCCCTCCGCTGCAAGGCTGAGAAACAGCCTTGCAGCGAAAGACCGCCGACAAGTCTTTGTCGACGGTCGAAACGGACGGCATGCCGTCCGTTTTGTGCATGTTTCGGGAATGCGTGCCCGGCGCTGCGAAAAATATGCGCGCCCGAGGCGGGGTGTGTTAAGAAAACAGAGAGGGACGACGGTATGTCGTCCCTCAAAAAATCCTTATCTCACCGCCCGTTCCGGCGGGCGCGGCATGGGCGACTACGGCGCGCAGAGATGGTCGCGAAACGCGGCGCCTTCTTCAAAGTAGCGGCCGCATACGTCGCAATAGACCAGCCCGTCCGGGGGACGGGAGACGCAGACATGGGAACGGAACGCCTCGCCTTCCGGGAAGGTCTGGCCGCAGACCTCGCAGAGAATCTGCTGCCCGGCGGTTTCGGCGTCTGCGGTGTTGGCCACGGCCGGCGTGGGCGTGGGCGCAGCGTCCTGGCTCTGGCAGCCGTGCATGCGGAACGCCTCGCCTTCTTCGTACCATCCGCCGCAAACGTCGCAATACATCCGGCCCGTCTGCGGGTAGACCACGCACACATGCGCCGCGAAGGCGGACGCATCCCCGAAGGATTCCCCGCATGCCGGACAGACGACGGGCGCGTCCTGCGCCAGTTCGTCCGATTCCGCCGCAGCGGCCGTGCCCGTGGGCTGCGCCGGCTGTACGGCGGCGTCTCCGGCAAAATCATCCCAGGTCGTCGGGAAGGAAGCGATGTCGAAGGCGTCGAACGCCAGGGTTTCGGGAAGGAACGTATATTCGGCCGTGGTTTCGGAGACGGAAAACCCCGAGCCGTTGCGCAGGCCGGACTGCTGCAGGTAGCTGCCGGCCGAAAAGTCGAAGCACTCGCGCGCCGCCTCGCCGGACGCTTCCTGCCAGGAGACGGTCTCCATGGCGCCCAGCACAAGGGCGTCGCCGTTTTGCACAAACGTATAGGTGCTCTCCCGCGTCGTGTCCCCCGTGGCGCGCGTGCGCAGCACGAGCGCGCCGTTCTGCGCGTCAATCTCGGAGGCGGGGCTCTGGGGGGATTCGGGCGGCAGCGCCCTGTCGTTCTCATGGAGCGAATAGCCTTCCGGGGTGCTGATGGCGGTGACAAGCCGGCGTGAAACGCCGTCCTGTCCGCGCAGCACGGCGACCAGGTCGGTCACGCCGTCTCCGTTCATGTCCGCCAGCTGATAGCCGTCCAGCGTCCATGCTTCACCGGGATACCAGTTCAGCAGACGACAGCACTGCGCAAAGCCTGCCTCGTCCGTTTCCATGGCCTGCGCCAGCGCCTGTCCGGACGACAGCAATGCCAGCGCAAGCAGCCATATGGCCGCGCGTTTCCTCACGCGTTTCACCTCCAGACCCGGCATGTTCTGCCTATAATACGAAACACATTCCCTTTTCCTTCAATTTCTGGGAAAAAAACTCTTGCCTCCGAAGCCGCGGTATGAGAGCAGGAGCAAAAAAGCGGGAAGAAAAACGCCCGGAGTGGAGGGGGACAGAAAAAATACGGGACGACGGGAGCGACCGGTGGAGAGGAGCGCATGCATCCGTCTGAAAGCGCCCGGCGGGCCCCCGCCGGCCCTGCGGGGCGTTTCCTGCGCCGCGCAACAGGGTGCGTGCCACGGCGAGGGACGCTGCGCCTCGGCAACGGGCGCAAAAGTTGACAGCCGCGGACCGCCGTGCTAGGATGAATACATTTGGATGCGACGGAGGGATGCGAAATGTTGAAATATGCCGCCTCGCCGGAGACGGTCGGCGTATCGTCTGCGGGGCTGAACCGCTTTTTGGACGCACTGGCCGCGTCCTCCCTGGAATTGCACAGCGTCGTGCTGCTGCGCCACGGACAAATTGCCTGGGAAATGTCCGTCAGCCCTTATGATGTGCGCACGCCGCACGTGCTCTTTTCGCTCAGCAAGTCTTTCACCTCCGCGGCGGTCGGCTTTGCCGTGGCGGAGGGCTTGATGGCCTATGACGAACGCATCTGCGATATCCTGCCCGACAAAGCGCCGGACGGCGCTTCGGCCCTGCTGAAGGCCGTGACGATTCACGACCTGCTGTGCATGGGCTCGGGCCTTTCGGCAGCTTCCGACGGCATTGACCCCGAGCAGCCCGACTGGGCGAAGCGGGTGCTGTCCTTCCCGGTGGAGCATACGCCCGGCACGCATTTTCAGTATAACAGCATGGGGACGTTCCTCTGCTCGCAGGCCGTGCAGCGCCGTACCGGGATGACCGTGCTGGCGTATCTGACGCCGCGCCTGTTCGCGCCGCTGGGCATCGAAACGCCGCGCTGGGACGAAAGCCCGCAGGGCGTCAGCTGCGGCGGCTGGGGCCTGCACCTGTCCACGCTGGACGTGGCGAAGTTCGGCCAGCTTCTGCTGCGCGACGGCGTATGGGGCGGAACGCGCGTGCTGCCGGAAGGCTGGGTGGATATGGCGACGAGCCGGAAAATCGACAACAGCGGCCGGGGCGCGCACCCGGACTGGGAACAGGGATATGGCTATCAGTTCTGGCGCTGCCGGGACGGCGCCTACCGGGGGGACGGCATGTACGGCCAGCTCTGCTGGATAGAGCCGGAGCGGGATGCGGTCCTTGCCGTGACGGCGGGCCTTCTGGACATGGGCGCGGAGGTGGACCTGCTGCGCGGCACGCTGCTGTCGGCCATCGGCATGCCGGGCGGGGACGAGGCGGAGCAGGAGCGCCTGCGCGAGCGGACGGCGGCGCTGACCTGTCCCGTGCCCGAATGCGGCGAACGGCCTCCGCAGCGCGTCGTCGGACGGTATGAGGACGGACGGGGGCACGCGCTGGAGGTGGCGCTGGAAGGCGGCGTGCTGCGCCTGACGGCGGAGGAGGAAGGCGGCGTGCAGGATATGCGCTTCGGCCCGGGCACGCTGTTGCAGGGCAGTATACGCTATCGGGGCGCCGAGACGGGCTGTCTGGCGGCCTACGGGTGGCGTGACGGCGCGCTGGAGACGGTGCTGCGCGTGCCGGACGCCCCGTTCACGCGCCATGCCCGCCTGCGCTTTGTGGGCGATACGCTGGAGGAGACCGTCGTCGGCGCGGGCTTTGAGCGCGAGCCGGAGACGAGGACGTATCATAAGGTGCGATAAGCCGCGGCGGACAGGCCGCGCAAACATCCTGCGCAAACATCCCGCGGGCTTTCACGGAACATACGAAGCCATTGTGTTCGGCAGCTGGGCGTGCGCCGGCAGCCTGAGCAAGCTCGGCTGGTTTCGAAGCCATGTGAGCCAGTGGCCGGACAAAAAGCTGATGGTTTTCTGCGTCGGCGCAAGCCCGGCCAACAACCCGGAAATCCGGCAGTTTCTGGAGAAAAACTTTCAAACGCCGGACATGGAAGGGGTGGAGGCGTTTTACTGCCCGGGCGGGTTCCGCTATGAGAGCATGCCGCTTCCTTCCAGGCTGATGATGAAAATGTTCACCAAAGCGCTGGGGGCGAAAAAGGACAAGACCGAGGCGGAACAGGAAATGCTGAAGATGGTTTCTTCTTCCTACGACATTTCCGACAGGAAATACATCGCGCCAATCCTCGAGCGCCTGCAGGGACAGTGCGCGGCGGAGGAGATGACCACAAAAGAACGGAAGCCCTGCGGCATGTGATAAGGCATCCGCATCGATTTGGGCGCGCGCATACAGATTTCACCCGGAAAGGATGGGGGAAGATGAAGACAAATCGCGCAGGGAGGGTTCACGCTTCCCATCCCTCCCATTCTTCCCATCCTTCTTTGGAGGAAACGGCATGAAAGACGAAATTGCCATCCGTGAAGCGGTCACGAAAGCCGATGTCGCGCTCTTTTGGGAGCAGCTTCACGCCTATCACAGGCGAGACATTTTCCCGGACCCGGAGGACAACGAGGCAGCATACTTCCTCGACGATACGCAGTACCGGGCGCAGGTGCAGAGCGTTCACGACAGGCCGCAAGACCGCGGCTTCTACCTGTTCTTTCATCGGGCCGGGCAGGACATCGGCTTCGCCCTGCCGGTGATTTTCACCTCGGAGGACGGCAAGTGCTTCATTATGGAGTTCTGCGTTTTCCCGGCGTTTCGGGGCGGCGGCACGGGTACGGAGTGCGCCGGAGCGCTGCTGGACTGGGCGAAAAGGAACGGCGCGCAGTATGCGGAACTGAACTGCGGCAGCCATCCGCGGCGACGGCGTTTCTGGGAACGGGTCGGCTTTGTCGCCAACGGCGCGGACGAATGGGGCGAACCGCTGATGATTCTGCCCCCGACGGAGCATGTCCCCTATACGGTCGAAGCGCTCACCGATGCAGAGGATTGGCAGCTGAAAAAGCTGGAGAACGGGTATTTGCAGGAAATCGGGGAATCGCCGCTGACGAAAGAAAAACAGGAACGGCTTGCAGCCGCCGTTCGGGACGGACGGATTACGTTCTTCCTGGCCAGGCGCGGCTATCGGGCAGTCGGCATGTGCAGCGTGGTCAAATGCTTCTCCACCTTTGCCTGCACGGACACGGGCATTTTCGAGGACTTCTATGTCGAGCCGGCGTTCCGCAAACAAGGCATTGCCCGGAAGCTGGCCCGGGCCGCGCAGGCGTGGAGCCGCGAGCAGGGCCTGGCAAGTCTGACCGTCTGCAGCGCTCCCTGCGACGAGAAAATGTATCAAAGCCTTGGCTTTGAAACGCCCCTTGGCGCCGTGTTCGCCGACATCAACGCGCCGGCGTGACCGTCGGGCCACGGAAGTCGGCCTTTTCCTGAAGAACGCTCCGGCGCCCGGGGGCGTAAGCCCGCAGGCCCGGAGCGTTTCCGGCCAATAGCCGACGCTGCGGTATTTTCAGCGCGCATCGCAGGTCGACAGCCAATCCTCCATGCCGTACAGGCCGGGCGCGCAGGCAACGAGCCAGCGGGCCGCCTCCAGCGCGCCGCGCGCGAAAAGGCGGCGGTCCAGCGCGTCGTGCTTGAGCGTCAGCGTATCCATGGGGCCGTAAAAGCCCACTTCGTGCACGCCCACCAGCCCGCCGCCGCGCACGGAGAGCGTGGGCATCCCGGACATCCCCATGGCCTGCGCCAGCTGCTGCGCCGTGCCGCTGGGCGCGTCCCGTTTGCCGCGATGGTGGCGCTCCACAATGGCCGCGTCGTACCCGTCCCCCAGCATTCGGCGCGCCTGCGCCGCCAGCCTGCCCAGCACATACGCGCCATAGGACAGGTTGGCGCTGTGAAAGACGGCAATGTGGGCGGCGGCTTCCTCCAGCATCGCGCGGGCCTGCGGCGGATGGCCGGTGGTGGCCAGCACCAGCGCCGCGCCTTTCCGCACGCAAAACGCAAGCTCTTCCTCCAACGCCCTGGGCGTGGAAAAGTCGATGACGACGTCGGGCCGGGCGGCGCATCCGGCAAAGGAAGTCCCCAACGCCGGATCAATGCGCGCGCACAGCGAAATATCCGGCGTCGCGGGCAGAAGCGACTGCACCGCCATGCCCATCCGGCCCGACGCTCCGGCCAACGCGGCAAGAATCATGGCACCAGCCCCGCTTCCTGCAGGCAGCTTATCAGCCGCGCCTTATTTTCCGGCCGCATGGGCACCAGGGGCAGGCGCAGACGGCCTTCGCACCAGCCCAGCCATGCCATGGCCGTCTTGACCGGAATGGGATTGACTTCGCAAAACAGCGCCGAAATCAGCGGGAGCAGCGCCAGCTGCTCCCGGCGTGCCTGTTCCGTGTCGCCGTCAAAATACAGCGCGCACAGCCGGTGCATGCGCCGGGGAACCAGGTTGGCTGCCACGGAGACGACGCCCGCGCCGCCGACGGACAGCATGGGGAGCGTCAGCTCGTCGCTGCCGGAGTACACCGGCAGGCGCGGCCCGCACCGGCGGATGGTCTCCGCCGCCTGCGCGATGTCGCCGCACGCCTCCTTCAGGCCCACGATGTTTTCGTGCGCGGCCAGTTCCTCCGCGGTGGCGGGCAGCAGATTCAGCCCCGTGCGGGAGGGCACGTTGTACAGCAGGACGGGAAGCTCCGACGCTTCCGCCAGCGCGGTGAAGTGCGCGACCAGACCGGCCTGCGTGGTCTTGTTGTAGTAGGGCGTAACCGCCAGCACCGCGTCCGCCCCGAGCGAGCGCGCCTGTCGGCAGGTCCGGATGGCCCGGGCCGTGTCGTTGCCGCCGACGCCTGCGATGACCGGCACGCGTCCGTCCGCAGCCTCGACCACCATGCCGACGGCCTCCGCCTGCTCGCGCGCGTCCATGGTAGACGCCTCGCCCGTGGTGCCGCAGACGATGAGCGCATCCGTGCCGTTCTCCAATTGAAACGCCGCCTGCTTTCGCAGTGCGGCGCAATCCACCGTGTTCTCTTTTGTAAAGGGCGTCACCATCGCGCAGCCGCTTCCTTTGTAGAGCAAGCGTCCGGAGTCCATGGGATTCCCCCTTTATCAAAATGTTATTTGTGCTTTATCCAGCCCTGCTTGCACAGCAGCTCGGCCGTCAAAACGCCGCCGCCCGCCGCGCCGCGCAGGGTATTATGCGAGAGCGCCACAAAGCGCCAGTCGAAAATGGGATCCTCGCGCAGGCGGCCCACGGTGACCGCCATGCCCCGCCCTTCGTTTTTGTCCAGCCGCGGCTGGGGGCGGTCGGCCTCCTCAAAATAGCGCAGGAACGGGGTGGGCGCGCTGGGCAGGCCCAGCTGCTGGGGCACGGTTTCCCAATTCCGCCACGCCTCAAGGATTTCCTGGCCCGAGGGCTTCTTGTCAAAGCGAACCGACACGGCCGCAATATGGCCGTCGCTGACCGGCACGCGCAGGCACTGGGCGGCGATGACGGGGGTCTGCGCGGAGATAATCCCCTCGCCCGTCAGCTCTCCCCAGACTTTCAGCGGCTCGCGTTCGCTCTTGACCTCTTCGCCGCCGATGTAGGGAATCACGTTGTCCTCCATCTCCGGCCAGTCGGCCAACCGCTTTCCCGCGCCGGACACCGCCTGGTATGTGCATACCGATACTTCCTTGAGGCCGAAGCCGCGCAGCGGATGCAGGACGGGGACGTAGCTCTGGATGGAGCAGTTGGGCTTGACGGCGATAAAGCCCGAGCGCGTGCCCAGCCGGCGGCGCTGGAGCGTGATGATTTCGGCATGCTCGGGGTTGATTTCGGGAATGAGCATGGGCACGTCGGGAATGTGCCGGTTGGCGGAGTTGTTGGACACCACCGGCGTTTCGGCCTTGGCATAGGCCTCCTCCAACGCGCGGATTTCGTCCTTGTTCATATCCACCGCGCAGAAGACAAAATCCACCTCGGCGCTGACGCGCTTGACGTCGGAAGCGTCCAGCACCGTCATGCCCAGTACGCGCTGGGGAATCAGGCGGTCCATCATCCAACGGCCGGCCACCGCCTGCCCGTAGGGCTGGCCTGCCGAACGGGGCGAAGCCGCGACGGCGGCGACATCAAACCAGGGATGCCCGTCGAGCAGCGTCAAAAAGCGCTGTCCCACCATGCCTGTGGCGCCGACAACGGCCACACGGAACTGCTTCATGGTACTCCTCCTTTGAAGTAGCGTATGCGGATTATGACCATCATAGACGAAAATCATGCAAAAATCAACTCCCACAGGAGCGATAGTGCCGAATGCCGCAATTCCACACCCATATGGACAGCAAAAATATCAATATCCCCGCGCACGGCGCCAGAAAACTCACCCAGGCCGGCACATACCCGCGCCCCAGCAGGTACGCCCCCGGCCAGTAGCTCATGCAGGCAAGCGGCACCAGATAGGTAAAGAAATGGCGCAGCGGTTTTTCATAAATGTCCAGCGGGTACTGCGCCACCGTCCGCCCGCCGTCGGTCACGCAGTTCCATATCTCCAGCGATTCGACCGTCCAGAAGCAGCAGGTCGCCTGCATGATGATCAGCCCAAAGAACAGCGCCGTGCCGCCGATGATAGAGGCAAGCAGCAGCAGCCAGTGCTGCACGCCCCAGGCCGGGCGGAGCAGCCACACGCCCGCCGCCAGCACGCCGGCGCCCTGTATCAGCCGGCCTATGCGCATGATTTGGCACTGCGCGCCCATCATCTGCAGCACGGTGGAGCGCGGCCGCAGCAGCATGCGGTCGAACGAGCCCGTCCGCACATGGCTGCCGAACACATCGAATTCGCGCGCAAACATCTCGCTGAGCGCAAAGGAGACGTTGCCTATGCCGTAAAAGATGGCTGTTTCCGCCAGCGTCCAGCCCTGCAGGCCGCCAAAACGGTCAAAAAATGCCCAGATGCCCAGGAAGTCCGCGAACGCGCTGATGAAATTGCCCAGCGTGGTCAGCAGAAAACTGGCGCGGTACTGAAGCTGGCTGCGCATGGCGACGGCCAGCATCCTGCCGTATAGCCGCAATCCGTTCATTTCCTTATCCTCCCGCGACGTTCAGCCGCCTCAGCCCCCGTCCCATCAGCCAACGGCCGCCCAGCACAAACGCCGCCGTCCAGCCCCATTGCAGCGCGATGACCTGCCCCGCTTCCCGGGCAGGCAGTATCTGACAAAACAGCATCGACACCGCACCGGACAGGCCGTAAAACGGCTGGATGCGCAGAAAGGGCTGCGCCCAGTCGGGAAACAGCGGCAGGGGGATGACCATGCCGGAGAGCAGAAAAATGATGCTGGGCAGTATGCGCGCAACGCCGTCCCCGGCCACGGTCCAAAAGAGCGTCGCCTGCATCAGCAGCGTGATGGAGCAGGAAAGCGCAAGCGCCCCCGCCAGCGCGGCCATCCAGGCCAGCAGCGACGGAAGCGGCGGCCAGACGAGCGCATAGCCTTCCGGGAGCAGCAGGGAGGCAAACAGGAACATGGGCACCGATTTGAGCAGCGTGGGCGCGATGCGCAGCGCCAGGGCGCGGACGTACCAGTGCGCGTACATATCCAGCGGCCGCGTCAGGTCGTACGCCACCGCGCCGCTGCGCACGGCGTTGGCGGTTTCCGAGTCCATGCTCCAGCCGGGCTGCATGCCCAAAAGCGCCTGGCCCAGCCATATATAGCTGGCCGCCTGCGAAAGCGTCATCGGCTGCGACGCGCCTGCGTAGCGGTAAAAGGCGCGCAGGATGCAGAGGTTGACCAGGCCAAAGACCACCTGCGTGGCAAAACCGGCGGCCGCGGCGGCGCGATACTGCAAAAGCGTGCGGAACCGCGCCCGGAATAAGGCCCAGTAGGCTTTCATCCGCCCACCTCCGCTTCCCGCTCCAGCTGCGCATAGCGCGCCGCGACGATTTCGTCAATGGGGGGATTTTGCACCATCATGTCCACAAGGCCGCATTGTTCGTGGAGCAGCGAGACAATCTGCGCGACGGGCGTCCGGCGCGGGTCCAGACGAAGCGTCCACTCCTGCGGGGACTGCCGCTGCACCCGGACGCCCGGGGGCAGGCTCGTCTCGTCCAGCGGCCGCTCCAGGACGGCGGTGATGCACCGCTCGGCGTTCTCGCCCGCCAGCGCGCGCACCGGACCGTCCAGCAGAATCCTGCCATGGCCGATGAGCATGACGCGCGAGCACAGCGCTTCGATGTCGTCCATATCGTGCGTGGTCAGGATGACGGTCATACCGGCATGCCGGTTCCGGTCGCGGATAAACTCGCGCACCGCAAGCTTGGAGGCGGCGTCCAGGCCGATGGTCGGTTCGTCCAGGAACACCAGCGCGGGGCTGTGCAGAAGCGCCGCCGCCAGCTCGCACCGCATCCGCTGGCCCAGGCTCAGCTGCCGGACGGGCGTTTGCAGCAGCGCGCCCAGAGACAGCCGATCGCACAGCTCGTCCCGGACCCGGCGGAAGTCCGGCTCCTTCACCCGGTAAATGTCGCGCAGCAGACGAAAGGAATCGTCCACCGGCAAATCCCACCACAACTGGCTCCGCTGCCCAAACACCACGCCGATTTTCCCCGCGAGCTGCCGCCTTTGCGACCAGGGCGTCAACCCCAGCACGCTGCATGTCCCGCCGTCGGGCGTGAGGATGCCGGAGAGAAGTTTGACCGTGGTTGACTTGCCTGCGCCGTTGGGGCCGATATATCCTATCAGCTCCCCCTCCCGGATGGAGAACGACACGCTGCGAAGCGCTTCCACGGTCATGCGTCGTGAGGAAAACATACTCTTCAGCCAGTTTCCGTCGCGTTGTCGTATTCGGTATACCTTGCGCAATCCTTCGGCCTGGATAAGGTACAAGCAGAGCCCTCCTTTTCGGGTCAGAGAAGCGAAACGAGGCATCGATGCTGTGAAGTGACGCAACAAACAACATATCATATTTACTGGATATATGTCAATGTCTGCCATGGCGTTCGACGGATTCTCCGCCGGGCTTTCACACCCGCAGGGAGCGCGCCATGCCAGGGGCGGCGCATCCGAAGCGTCCGGGGAAGGCGCGCATGCCGTGGGCCGGCGGGCCGCCGCCCCGCCCGGCAATGAAACCGGGAACGCTGCTTCCATCGGGCCCGGCCGGCTGCCCGCTGCGGCGCGCACGCACGGGCGACGGACGGAGCATGTCGCCCGAAAAAGCAGGGGACAGACGAGTTTTTTCTGTTTTATATAATATATTATGCAAAATCAGTGAGAAAAATTCAATATATACAGCGGCGTGCGGGGAAGCGCCCGCCTCCGGAACGCGCCTTTCACGCAGGAATTCTTTCAATTTTCCGCGTCGAATCTTGACGCTTGCAAAAGGCGTGTGTATAATATATCCTTAAGAATTATTCCCAAGGAGGTCGGAAGGTGCGTATGCCGTTGTGTCGAACCATGAAGCATAGGATGTGCCAGCACGGTATGCGTCCGCGCTATATTTCCCTGCTGAAAAATATGGCCTGAACGACCGATGCCAAGAGCCTTTCCGCACGGAAGGGCTCTTGGTTTCATTATTATGGAGAACGAAGCGAAAAAGGGGGTGCGCGCTTGCTGCGGTTGATTCGGCGGCTGGAGGATGTCAGGCCCGATGCGCTGCTGGAGGCGGGGCTGCCGCTCCCCCTGGCGCGCCTGCTCTGGGCGCGCGGCGTGCGCACGCAGGCGGAGGCGCAGGCCTTTCTGCATCCCTCGCTGGACGATTTGCACGACCCGCTGCGCATGCACGGCATGGCGCAGGCGGTGCTGGCCGTGCGGGAGGCGATGGCGAAGAACCGCCCGATGGTGGTCTATGGGGACTACGACGTGGACGGCGTGTGCGCTTCGGCGCTGCTGGTCGAGGCCCTGCGCAGCCACGGTGCCCATGCGGACGTGTACACGCCCTCGCGCCACCGGGAAGGCTACGGCCTCAACGTGGAGGCGGTGGAGCGCCTGGCGGCGCGGTACGCCCTGCTGATCAGCGTGGACTGCGGCATCAATGCGTTTGCCCCGGCCGAGGCCGCCGCCAAACGCGGCATGACCCTGGTTATCACCGACCACCACGAACCGGCCGACCGACTGCCCGACGCGGCCGCCGTGGTCAATCCGCTGCTGGGCGCCTATCCGTTCCGCCGCCTGTGCGGCGCGGGCGTGGCGTGGAAGCTGGTCTGGGCGCTGTTCGGGCGGGAGGCGGCGGAGCCGCTGCTGGAGCTGGCGGCGCTGGCCACGGTGGCGGATATGGTGCCGCTGCTGGGAGAAAATAGGATTATCGTCGCCCATGGCCTCAGGCAGCTCAACCGGACGCGCCGGGCGGGCCTGCGCGCGCTGATAGAGGCGGCGGGGCTGGCGGACAAAACCGTCACCGCCGGGCACCTGGGCTTCCAGCTGGCCCCGCGCATCAACGCGGGCGGCCGCCTGGCCGAGGCGGGGCGGAGCGTCGAAATGCTCCTGACGCAGGACGAGGCGCTGGCGCGCCGCGTCGCCGAGGACCTCAACGCCCAAAATGCCGAGCGGCAGCGCCTGGAGGCGCAGATTGTCCAGCAGGCGGAAATCTGGGTGCGCGAGAACGTCGATTTTCTGTCCGAGCGCGCGCTGGTGGTCGTGGGCCGGGCATGGAATCCGGGCGTGGTGGGGCTGGCCGCCTCCCGGCTGGCGGAGCGCTTCGCCTGGCCGGCGGTGGTGCTGACGGAACAGGACGGGATGTGCACGGGCTCGGCGCGCTCCATCCCCGGGGTCAATATCTTCCAGGCGCTCAGCCGGTGCGCCGACCTGTTCGAGCGCTTCGGCGGCCATGCGCAGGCCGCCGGGGTGACCCTGAAGACGGAGAACGTTCCGGCCTTTCGGCGGCGGCTGAGCGAGGCGGTGGAGGCCGTGGCCGAACCGGAGGCGTTCGTGCCCGCCGCGGCATATGATTTGGAAGCGTCCCTGGACGAAATCACCGTGCCGCTCATCGAGCAGCTGGACCGCCTGGCCCCCACGGGCTTTGGCAATCCCGCGCCCGTGTTTCGCCTGACGGACGCCCGCGTGCTGGAAGCGCGCGCCGTGGGCAGCGAGGGAAAACATCTCAGGCTTCGCCTGGCGCAGGCGGGAACCGCCCTGGACGGCATCGCCTTTGGCCAGGGCGAGGCGCGGAGCCGGCTGCCGGAGCGCGTGGACGTTCTGTTTTCCCCGTCCGTCAACGAATGGATGGGGCGCAGGAGCGCGCAGTGCGAGGTGGAACGCCTGCTGCCGCACAGCCCGCGCGACGCCTTTGCCGCCGACTGCCTGGCGCGCGCGGACGCGTTCGACCTGGCGCTGCTGGAGGCGGTGCTGGACGGCCGGCCGATGGACGCGGCGGCGCCCCCGCCGGACGAGGCGGCGGCGCGGCTGCGGGAGGGGTGGCAGGGAACCCTGCTGACCGTGCGCACGCTGGAGGGCGCGCGCCGGGCGTGCGCGTGGCTGGAGCGGCTGGGCCTGGCGGACCGGGTGGACTACTGCTTCGGCCGCCCGCAGGACCCGCGGCGCTTCCACACCCTCTGCGCCATGCCGCAGCCCGGCGCACAGGAGGGCTTTGCGCACGCATATGCGCTGGACGATGCGCGCGTTCCCGCGGCGCTGGCCGCCTGGCTGCCGGATGATAATGCCCTGCGCGCGCTCTATCGCGCGCTGCGCGCGGGCGTATTGTCGTCCGAGGCCGCGCTGTCGCGCGCCTGCGGCCTGCGCCCGGCCGCCGTCCGGCTGGGGCTGACGGCGTTTGCGGAATTGTCCCTGATTGACTACCAACCCGCGCCGTTTCGCGTGCTGATGTTGCCGGCGGTGAAATGCCGGCTGGAAGAGAGCGCCGCGCTGCGCGCGGTTCGCGCCCGTGCAGAGAAAGCCGAGGAGGAGTACGCATGAGCGATAAGGCCAGGATAATGACGCTGGAAGAGCTCAAAAAGTGCATGGAGCGGTTTCATACCGGCGACAACGCCGAGCTGGTCGAGCGCGCCTGGCATTTCGCGCAGGAGGCGCATAAGGACCAGAAGAGAAAGTCGGGCGAGCCGTATTTTGTCCACCCGGCCGCCGTCGCGTCCACGCTGGCGGAACTGATGATGGACGGCGCGACCATCGCGGCGGGCCTGCTGCACGACTGTGTGGAGGACTGCGAAGGGTGCACGCTGGAGGTGATTCAGCAGAACTTCGGCCCGGAAGTGGCGCAGCTGGTGGACGGCGTGACCAAGCTGACGCGCCTGGACTTCACCTCGCGCGAGGAGCAGCAGGCCGAAAGCCTGCGCAAGATGATTCTGGCCATGTCCAAGGACATCCGCGTGGTGCTCATCAAGCTGGCCGACCGTCTGCACAACATGCGCACCCTGAAATTCCAGCCGGCGGACCGGCAGGCCGCCATTGCCCGCGAAACGCTGGACATCTATGCGCCCCTGGCGCACCGCCTGGGCGTGTACGCCATCAAGTCGCAGCTGGAAGACCTGTCGTTTATGTACCTGCACCCGGAGGAATACCACGATTTGGCCAAGAAGGTCGGCATGAAGCGCAAGGAGCGGGAACGGTCGCTCCAGGTGGTCGTGGACGAACTCCGGCGCCACATCCAGGATATGGGCATCTCCTTCGATATCGACGGCAGACCCAAGCATTTTTACAGCATCTACCGGAAAATGGTGCTGCAGAACATCCCCTTCGACCAGATTTACGACCTCATCGCCCTGCGCGTCATCGTCGATACCATCCCCGACTGTTACGCGGTGCTGGGCCTGGTGCATACCCTCTGGCGTCAGGTGCCCAACCGGTTTAAGGACTATATCTCCACGCCCAAGGCCAACATGTACCAGTCGCTGCATACCACGGTCGTCGGCCAGAACGGCCAGCCTTTCGAGGTGCAGATTCGCACCCATGAGATGCACCGCCTGGCCGAATACGGCATCGCGGCGCACTGGCGCTATAAAGAGGGAAAGCAGGCCGGGGGCGAGCTGGACGAAAAGCTGTACTGGCTCCGGCAAATCCTGGACTGGCAGAGCGATACCAAGGACGCGCGCGAGTTTATCGACCTGCTCAAGGTGGACCTGTTCGCCGACGAGGTCTTCGTCTTTACCCCCAAGGGAGACATCATCAACCTGCCCAAGGGCGCAACCCCGCTGGATTTCGCCTACCGCATCCACAGCGCCATCGGCAACAAATGCGTGGGCGCCAAGGCAAACGGCCGCATCGTGACGCTGGATACCGAGCTGCAGACCGGCGATTTTGTCGAAATCCTGACCTCGTCCGCGTCCAAGGGCCCCAGCCGCGACTGGATGAACATCGTCAAGACCTCGCAGGCCAAGACGAAAATCCGCCAGTGGTTCAAAAAGGAGCTCAAGTCGGAAAACATCGAGCTCGGCCGGACCATGCTCGAGCGCGAGGCGCAGCGAAACGCCGTGCCCTGGCCCACCCTGGCCAAGCCGGAATACGTAGAGCCGCTGCTGCGCAAATACGCTTTTCTGGACCTGGACGATATCTATTCCGCCGTGGGCTTCGGCGCGCTCAGCGCCGCCAGCGTATGCGCGCGCCTGCTGGAAGAGCATCGCAGGCGCGAGCGGCCCGCGCCCGCGCCGCAGCCCGCGTCCACCCCGGTGCAGCACACCGAGGAGGAAAACGAGAAACGGCAGAAGCTGGCCTCCAGCCACGGCGTGTTCCTGGCGGGCGAGCCGGGCATGCTGGTGCGCTTCGCGCGCTGCTGCAATCCGGTGCCGGGCGATGAAATCATCGGCTATATCACGCGCGGGCGGGGCGTTACCGTGCACAAGGCGGACTGCATCAACATGATTCACGCCGAGCCGGAGCGCATGGTCGAGGTGAGCTGGAATTCCGCGGCGGAGTCCAAGTTTTCCGCGGGCATCCGCATTGTCGCCTATTATCATGAGGGGCTGCTGGGCGACCTGGCCGTTCTCATCGCCAGCATGGACGCCCCCATTGAGTCCGTCACCGCCAAGGCGCACAAGGACGGGACGGCTACCATCACCCTGCAGGTGCAGACGCAGAGCCGCGCGCAGCTGGATAAAATGATTCGCTCCCTGCAAAAGCGCGCGGACATCATCGAGGTATTTCGGCTTTCCACATGATATACGGATACGAAGCATGAATATGGCGGGAGGAAGCAACGGATGCGATGCGTGGTGCAGCGGGTGTCCCATGCCAGCGTAACGGTAGAAGGAAAAGTGACCGGCGAGGTCGAAAGGGGATTCCTGGTTCTGGTGGGCGTACAGGACGGCGATACGGAGGCGGACGTCCGCTATTGCGCGGAGAAGGTGTCCGGCCTTCGCGTGTTTGAGGACGAAAACGGCAAGATGAACCTGTCGGTGCGCGATGTGGGCGGCGCGGTGCTGGCCGTGTCGCAGTTTACGCTCTGCGGAGACGCGCGCCATGGGCGGCGGCCCAGCTTTTCCGCCGCGGCCAGGCCCGAAACGGCCGTGCCGCTGTACGAGGCGTTCTGCGGCGCGCTGCGCGCGGCGGGCCTGCGGGTGGAAACCGGCGTCTTCCAGGCGCATATGGATGTCATGCTGGTCAACGACGGGCCGGTAACCATCCTGTTGGACAGCAGAAAGACGTTTTAGAGGGGTGGTGTCCAATGGAATTTCGTTGCGTTCCCGTGGGGGAAATGCAGGCAAACGCATATGTGGTCTTTCAGCCGGAACGGCCGGACGCGTTGGTCATTGACCCCGGCGCAGAGCCGGAGGCCATCCGGCTGGCGCTGGAAGGCAGACGGCTGGCCGCTATTGTGCTGACGCACGGACATGTCGACCATATCGGCGCGGTCGCGTCGCTGCGGGGGCCGGACGTGCCGGTGGCCATCCATGCCGCGGATGCGGCCATGCTGACCCATCCCAACCTGAGCCTGTCGGTCATGTTCGGCGGCGCGCCGAGCCAGGGCGAGGCGGACCTGCTGCTGGAGGAAGGCGACCTCCTGCTGGCGGGCGTGCCGTTTTCCGTGCTGCATACGCCGGGGCATACGCCCGGCGGCATCTGCCTGCGGTGCGGGGACGACCTGTTTACCGGCGATACGCTCTTTTGCCGCGGATACGGGCGCACGGACCTGCCGGGAGGCGATGAACAGGCGCTGATGCGCTCGCTGCGTCGCCTGCTGGCCCTGGAGGAAGGCGTCCGCGTCCATCCCGGGCACGGACCGTCCACGACCATCGGCCGGGAACGCCGCGTGTACGGGCTGCCATGAGGATTGGGCTGTATACGCCGCTTGCGGCGCATTTTTCCGATATTGCCGAGGTGGTGCATGTATTCTGGCCGGACGCGCAGGTCGTGCCCGCGCCGCAGGAGGCGTGCGAGCTGCTGCACCTGCACCGCGAGGCGGACGGCTGGGCGGAGGACTGCTTTTGCATGGAGGGCGAGCGCTTCCGCTGGCATACGCGTATAGCGGGCGACAAGTGGGAGCAGAAGCGGCGGCGCAAGCGCGGCATGAAACAGAGCTGCTACGCGCTGCTGCGCCGGATAACCGGCATGCACCCGCCCTGGGGCAGCCTGACGGGCATCCGGCCCACGCGCCTGTTTTACGAGCGCCTCTCGCGCGGCGACACGCCCGCGCAGGCCGAGGCGGCGCTGGCGCGCGTTTTTGACGTGCGCCCAAGCCGCGCGGCGTTGCTGCGCGAGACGGTGGAAACCCAGCGCGGGCTAGTGACCGTGCCGGAGGAGGCCGTGGACGTATACGTCGGCATCCCGTTTTGCACGACGCGCTGCGCGTACTGCTCTTTTTTTGCGGAGGCCATCGGCAAGGGCCGGCGCGTCGCGCCGTATCTGGCGGCGCTGTTTCACGAGGCGGAGGCCGTCGCGGCGCTGATTCGGCGCGCGGGGCTGCGGCTGCGCGCGCTGTATGTGGGCGGGGGCACGCCCACGGCGCTGGATGCCGGCAGTCTGGCCGCCCTGCTGGCGCGCCTGGAGGCGCTGTTCCCGGACGCGCGCGAATGGACGGTGGAGGCCGGCAGGCCGGATACGCTGGACGAGGCGAAGCTGCGCGCGCTGCGCGCCGCGCCCGTTACGCGCATCAGCGTCAACCCGCAAACCATGAACGACGCCACCCTGCGCGTCATCGGCCGCGCGCATACCGCCGAGGATACGCGGCGCGCGTTTCTCCGCGCGCGTGCGCTGGGCTTTGAAAACATCAACATGGACGTGATCGCGGCGCTGCCGGGGGAAACGGAGGCGGATTTTGCACGGACGCTTGCGCGCGTAGCGGCGCTGGAGCCGGACAGCCTGACCGTGCACACGCTGGCGCGCAAGCATGGCTCGCGCCTGAACGAGTTCGGCTTCGAGCCCTCGCCCGCCCCCGTGGCCGAGGCGATGGTCGAGGCGGGCGCGGAGGCGGCGCGCGCGCTGGGCATGCGCCCCTATTATCTTTACCGGCAGAAGTACGTGGCGGGCAACCTGGAAAACGTGGCGTATGCGCGCCCGGGCCGGGAATGCCTGTACAACATCGACATCATGGAGGAGACGACCTCCATCCTCGCCTGCGGCGCAGGCGCGATTTCCAAGCGCGTTTTCCCCCGGGAGGCGCGCATCGAGCGCGCGCCCAACGTGGGCGACGTGGGGCACTACATCGACCGCGTGGAGGAAATGATTGCGCGCAAGGAGCGGCTGTGGAGGGAGTACGAATGATCGCCAATCGCGAAGAGCTCAAGCGGCTGGTGCGCGCCTGTGTGCGCCATACGGCCGCCGTGGATGTGTGCTCGGGCATCCCGTGGCGGAACCTGGTGGCGCCGCGGCAGACCGGGCCGGACGCGCTGCTGACGGACGAGGCCCTGCTGCGGCTGGCCGGAAGGTATCTGCCGGAATCCCCCGACGCGCAGGGCGTGTATCACGCGCTGTTTCTGGAGCATTCGCCCATTGGTGCGGACGCGCAGCGCGCGCTGGCGGCCATGAAACAATGGGGGCTGAACCCCGCCGTGCGCAATCTTGACGCGCTGCGCGCGCAGTGGAAGGCGCTGCATGAATATTCGCGCGTGTCCGACGGGCTGGACGCGGCCGGGGTTTCGTCGCTTGCGGTGCGGGTGGGCCTGTTCGAGGACGACGCGCCCGAGCTGTCGGAGCTGGACGAGCGCCTGCACGCCATGTTGGACGTCACGCCCCTGTTTGCCCTGGAGGATTGCTGGACGGAACTGGCATCGCGCGGCGCGTCGGACCGGGACACGCTGTGCGCGCTGATAGCGTCGCGCGGGCGCGCGCTGGCCGCGCGGAGCCTGTACGTCGGGCCGGACGCGCGCTGGGACGGGCGCATGGTGGAAGGATGCCTGCTGCCGACGTGCCGTGAGCTGGGCGTCCGGCTGGTGCTGGACGGGCTTTCCCCGCGGCGCTGGCGCGTGGAGGGCGCGCGCCATGTGGCGCGCAGGCCCTGCGCGGAGGCGGATGCGCTGGGCTTTCTGCCAGACGCGCCGACGCTGTGCGAGGCGTTCGGCCGGCGCGGCTGGTCGCTGACGCCCTACTGCAGCGCGCAGGTGACGACGCTGGAGCACCTGCCGGCGGCCTGGCACGCGGCGCGGCGGGCCGTGGCCGAGGCGTTGACGGAGATGTATGCGCGGACGATGAAGACGGGATGGCGCCTGGCGGAGGGCGAGGTGGCGCATGACATCGAGCGGCTGCTGGGCGGAGAATAAGCCGGATTCCAAAAGAAGGAAATGCTGTTTACAAATCGAATACCAGATTGTTCACAATAAGGAGGTATACTGCACATGAAGCATCCTGTGTTTACGATGGTTCTGCAGGACGGCAGCGTGCTCAAGGGCGAGCTGTACCCCGAGCATGCGCCCGTCTCGTGCGCAAACTGGATTGCTCTGGCCAACGACGGCTTTTACGACGGGCTGATTTTCCACCGCGTCATCCCCGGCTTCATGATTCAGGGCGGAGACCCGAACGGCACGGGCATGGGCGGTCCGGGCTGGCGCATCAAGGGCGAGTTCGCCCGCAACGGCGTCGCCAACCCGCTGCGGCACGAGCGCGGCGTGCTGTCCATGGCCCGCTCCATGCATCCGGATTCGGCGGGCTCGCAGTTTTTCATCATGGTGGAGGCTGCGCCGCATCTGGACGGCAGCTATGCCGCCTTTGGGCGCGTGCTGGAGGGAATGGAGGCGGCCGACCGGGTGGTCAACGCCCCGACGGGCCCCAACGACCGTCCGCGCGAGCCGCAGGCCATCCGCAGCATTCGGGTGGAAACCTTTGGAGAAGAGTATCCGGTCAGCAAGCTGTAAACGGATGTGAGGGAGCGCTATGGAAAAGACAAAGACGACCGTCCACATCGGCGGACGGGATTATACCATGGTGGGCGTGGAATCCGAGGAGCATATCCGGCGGGTGGCGGTGTATGTGGACAGAAAAATGGAGGAGCTGACCCTGGCCACGCGCCTGCCCCAGCCCATGGTGGCCGTGCTCACCGCGCTGAATATCGCGGATGACCTCATCAAAGCGCAGGACGAAAACACCCGCCTGCGCCGCGAATTGCTGGAAGCCAAGGTGCCGTCCGTCAGCCGCAAGGCCAAAAAGGCCGAGGACAAGGCGGCGGACAAGGCGGAAGAAACAACGGAACCTTAAAGTCGGGGGATTTCCATGGAAGACAGAACCCTTCGCGTGCTGGAGTTTACCAAGATACGCGATATGCTGTGCGGTCTGGCCGTGTCCGAGATGGGCGCGGCCGTCTGCGCGGCGCTGACGCCTTTGGACGAACTGGAGGCGGTTCGCATCGCGCAGGAAGAGACGGAGGAAGCGTTGGTGCTTCTGACCTATCTGCCGCAGCACCCGCTCGTCGCCTTCGAGGACGTCCGGCCTTCGCTGAAGCTGGCCGCCATCGGGGCGACGCTGTCCCCGCGCGCCCTGCTGGATGTGGCCTCCTGCATGCGCGCCGCCCGCGCGGCCCGCGAAACGCTGGTGACCGAGCGGGAAAACACGCCGCGCATCACCGCGCTGGCGTCCGAGCTTTCGACGTTTCGCCGCCTGGAGGAAGATATCGCGTCGGCCATCCTCAGCGAGGATGAAATCTCCGACCACGCCAGCCCCGAGCTGTACGCCATCCGAAGGCATATCCGCCAGTGCAACGACCGCGTGCGCGAAAAGCTCAACAGCATCATCCACAGCCCCGCCATGCAAAAGCACCTGCAGGAGGCGCTGATTACCATTCGCAACGGCCGCTACGTCATCCCGGTGCGCCAGGAAAGCCGCGCGGCGGTGCCCGGCCTGATTCATGACCAGAGCGCGTCGGGCGCGACGCTGTTCGTCGAGCCGATGGCCGTGGTGGAGATAGGCAACGACTTAAAGCAGTGGACGGCCAAGGAAAAGGCGGAGATTGAGCGCATCCTGCAGGCCCTTTCCGCGCGCATCACGCCGGAGGCGCCCATGCTCGCGCATAACCTGGAAGTGCTCAGCCGCCTGGACTTCCTCTTTGCCAAGGGGCTGCTCTCGCGCCGGATGCACGGCGTATCCCCCAAGCTCAACGACCAGGGCTACATCCGCATCGTGCGGGGACGCCATCCGCTCATTGACGCGGAGCGCGTCGTCCCCAGCGATTTGTGGATGGGCCGGGAATTTACCACGCTGGTCATTACCGGCCCCAACACCGGCGGCAAGACGGTCACGCTGAAAACCGTGGGCCTCTTTACGCTCATGGCCCAGGCGGGCCTGCACGTGCCGGCGGATTTGGGCACGGAGCTTTCCGTGTTCGACAACGTCTTTGCCGATATCGGCGACGAGCAGTCCATCGAGCAGTCGCTGTCCACGTTCTCCTCGCACATGACCAACATCGTTTCGGTCATGGCGGGGGTGACGCCCCGCTCGCTCGCGCTCTTTGACGAACTGGGCGCGGGCACCGATCCGACCGAGGGCGCGGCCCTGGCGCAGGCGGTTCTGACCCGCCTGCTGCGCCAGAAGGTCCGCACGCTGGCCACCACGCATTACGCGGAGCTGAAGGCGTTCGCGCTGACCACGCAGGGCGTGGAAAACGCATCGGTGGAGTTTGACGTGGAGACCCTGCGGCCCACCTACCGGCTTTCCATCGGCATTCCGGGCAAGTCCAACGCCTTTGAAATCTCGCGGCGGCTGGGCCTGCCCGAGGAAATCATCGGGGAAGCCCGGCAGATGCTCTCGCGCGACCAAATCCGCTTCGAGGACGTCATCGCAAACGCCGAGTACCATCGCCAGATTGCCGAGCGCGAGCGCCGGCTGGCCGAGGAAGCGCGCGAGGACATGGTGCGCGCCCAGCAGGAGGCGCAGCACGAGCGCGAGAAACTGGAGAAGGAGCGGGAACGCTTTTTGCTCAAGGCGCGCGAGGAGGCGCGGCGCATCGTGGAAAACGCGCGCCGGGAAAGCGAGGCCGTCATCGCCGATTTGCGGCGGATGAAAAAGGGCGACGGGCTGCGCGAGCATGAGATACTGGCGGCGAAAAAGCGCATGGACATGACCGCAAGCGAGCTGGCGGACGCGCTGGCCGCGCCGGTGGATACGGTGCAGGCGCCGCCCAAGGACCTGAAACCCGGAGAAAGCGTGATGATTCCGCACCTGGGCACCAAGGGCACCGTGCTGACCGCGCCGGACGCGCGGGGAGAGCTGCAGGTCCAGGCCGGCATCCTCAAGCTCAAGGTCCATGTCAGCCAGCTGAAGCGGGAGGCCGGCGCGCAGACGAAAAAAGCCGCCACGCGCACGGATATCGATATGACCACGCGCACGGTGCGGCTGGACTGCGACCTGCGCGGCATGAACCTGGAAGAAGCCATTGAGGCGGTGGACAAGTATCTGGACGATGCGGTGCTCGCGTCCCTGGGCGAGGTGTCCCTCATTCACGGCAAGGGCACGGGCACGCTGCGCAGCGGCATTCAGGAACACCTGCGCCGCCATCCGCACGTCAAGGCGTTCCGCGCGGGCCGTTATGGAGAGGGCGAGGACGGCGTGACGGTGGTCACGCTCCGCTGAGCGAAAGGGGGAAAACAGGATGAAAGGGAAGATGACCATTCTGCTGGTAGACGACGACCCGAACATCACGCAGCTGGTTCGACTGTATCTGGAAAAGGAAGGCTATGACGTGCAGACCGCCGACCGCGGCGATACGGCGCTGGAGATGTTCCGCAAGAATCCTCCGCATTTGATGCTGCTGGACATCATGCTGCCGGGCATGGACGGCTGGGAGGTCTGCCGCGAAGTGCGGCGCACCTCCAACATCCCCATCATCATGTTGACCGCCAAGGGCGAGACCTTTGACAAGGTGCTGGGCCTGGAGCTGGGCGCGGACGACTACATCACCAAGCCCTTTGAACCCAAGGAAATGGTCGCGCGCATCAAGGCGGTCGCCCGGCGCTACCAGACCGGCGACACCCCCGCCAAGGAGGTTTCCTTCCCGGGGCTGACCGTCAACATCAGCCGTTACAGCGTGGTCTACGCGGGCCAGGAAATCGAGATGCCGCCCAAGGAGCTGGAGGTGCTGTATTTTCTGGCCAGCCACGCCAACCAGGTGTTCACCCGCCAGCAGCTGCTCGAGCAGGTCTGGGGCTTTAACTTCTTCGGCGATTCGCGCACGGTGGACGTGCATATCAAGCGCCTGCGCGAAAAGCTGGTGGACTGCGAAAAATACGGCTGGCAGATTAAGACGGTCTGGAGCGTCGGCTATAAATTCGAGGTGAAATGACCCATGTTCCGCACGCTCTATGGCCGGCTGATGGCGGTGTTCCTGGCCGTGCTGCTCATGGCGATGGGAGGGCTTTCCTTCCTGCTGTATCAGCGCATTCGCGACGATAAGATTGACGCGCGCCTGGACGAACTGACCATGCAGGCGCGTGACGTGGCGTTTCTGGCAGGACAGCGCAGCGTGTTCGGCTCCGCGCAGACCGACAGGTATCTGCTGTGGAAGAGCCAGGAAATCATGGAGGACTTTGGCGCGAGCCTGCTCATCGTGGACCGTTACCGCAACGTAATTCCCATCAGCGATACGCAGCAGGAGGACGATGAGCTGACGCTGGCCGCTGCGCTCACGCTGCTCAACGAGGTGCTGCAGGGGCGGGAAATACGCGCCCCGCTGGTGTCCGCCACTACCGGCAACCCGATTTTTATCGTGGGCGTGCCCTATATCCAGGACGGCCTGGTGCTGGGCGCGGTGTTTATCCACACAAACGAACAGAGCATCGAGACCAGCTATCGGGAAATCCTGGCGGAGACCCTGCGCGCGGTGCTGATGGCCATGAGCATCGGAGCGTTTCTCATCCTGCTGGCGTCCAGCTATATGACCCGGCCGCTGCGGCAGATGGCCGTCGCCGCGGAACGCTTCTCGCACGGGGATTTCAAGCAGCGCGTGGAGGTGACGGGCCAGGACGAGGTGGGACGGCTGGCGGAATCGTTCAACAGCATGGCGGACGACCTGGAACGTCTGGAGCAGACGCGCCGCGATTTCGTCGCCAACGTTTCCCATGAGCTGCGCTCGCCGCTGACGAGCATGCAGGGATTCATCAACGGCATCCTGGACGGCACCGTGCCGGAAGGAGAGCGGGAGCATTATCTCAACATCGTCCTGGATGAAACGCGCAGGCTCAATAAGCTCATCACCACCCTGCTGGACCTTTCCCACATTGAAAACGGGAAGACCCCGCTGTCCAAGACCCGCTTTGATATCAACGAGATGATCTGCCGCGTGCTGGTACGCCAGGAAAGCGTGCTGACCGAGCGCAGCATCGACGTGCAGATGGATTTTGAGCACGAGACCTGCTATGTCAACGCGGACGCGGACCGCATTGAACAGGTGCTGGTCAACCTTCTGGATAACGCCATCAAATACGGGGGCGAACACGGCTGCATTACCCTCAAGACCAAAACGGCCTCCGACGGCGTCCACATCAGCGTCTCCGATACGGGCCCGGGCATCCCGGAGGCCGATCTTCCCTTTGTGTTCGAGCGCTTCTACAAGGTGGACAAGGCGCATACCACCGGCAAGGGAACCGGGCTGGGGCTGGCCATTGTCAAAAGCATCATTGAGCAGCATGGCCACAGCATTCGCGCTTTCTCCACACAGGGCGAAGGCGCGCGGTTTGAATTTACGCTCGACCGGGGATAATACGCGCCGAAAGGAGATGTCACGATGCTGTTTCGCAAATACTGGGCCGGATGGACGGCCCTTGCCCTGACCGCCGTGATGTTCTTCGCCGCCGGCGCTCTGGCGCAGGACGCGCAGAGCGCGCCTCCGGCGCTGGCGCTGGCCGAGGGCGGAGCGACCGCCGCGGATTTGGACAGCCCGTTCAAGGCGGTGTATGAACAGGTCAGCCCGTCGGTGGTGGGCATTGAGATTACGCTGAAGACCGATGTTTTCCAGGGCCGGATTCTGACCACCACCTCCTTTGTCGGCTCCGGCGTGGTGATTGACGAGGCCGGTTATGTGCTGACGAATTACCATGTGGTCGAAGGCGCCGACGGCATTTATGTCATCAGCGGCGAGGAGAAATACCCGGCGGAATATGTGGCGGGCGACGCGGCCAGCGACGTGGCGGTGCTGCGGGTGGAGGACGCGCGCCTGACCGCCGCGGTGCTGGGCGATTCCGACGCGCTGTCGGTTGGCGACTGGGCGCTGGTCATCGGCAACCCGCTGGGGCAGCAGTTTGCCAACACGCTGACCGTGGGCGTAATCAGCGGGTTGGGGCGCGACATGGCGGATTCCGTTCAGGGCGGCGTGGGCAGCGGCTCCACCGACATGATTCAGACGAACGCCGCCATCAATTCCGGCAACAGCGGCGGCGGCCTGTTCAACATTGCGGGCGAGCTGGTGGGCGTGACGTCCATGAAGCTGTCCAACAACGGCTATTTCGGCTACGCGGCCATCGAGGGCATCGGCTTTGCCATCCCCATCAACAGCGTCAAGACCATCGCTTCCGACCTGGTCGCCTACGGCCGGGTGCTGTATCCGCGCATTGGCCTGGAAATGGTGGAGCTCAACAGCCCGTCCATGGAGCCGACGGAGGATATGCTGCCGTGCAGCGTCTGGGTGCGCAGCGTGGAGGCGGGCGGCCCGGCCGAGGCGGCGGGCATTCGGGCGGACGACCTCATCCTCGAAGTGGACGGCGAGCGCGTCACCACCAGCGCGCAGGTGCAGTCCGCCATTCGCGCGCACGAAATCGGGGATACGGTATCCGTTACGGTCTACCGCATCCCGAACCTGCTGTCCATCCGGGCGGATGAAAAAATCCCGGAGGGCGAGTATCTGACGTTTGAAGTCGAGGTCAAAATCCTCGACGCGGACTAGCGGAGGCTACCGGCCCCGGAACCCCAGGCGGGCGAGCGCGGGCAGCGCGGCGCGAAGGAGCAGATACAGCAGCGCCGCTTCCAGCGGGAACAGCAGCAGGTTCTTGACCACGCGCGTCGCCAGATAGACCCGAATCGCCTGGCCGTACATCCAGGACAGCAGCACCGGCGTCAGCAGGATGTTGCACACCACGTTTACGGACAGCTTCGCCGCGGCGGCACGCCAGACGCGCAGAGGCGCGCGGAAGAGGAACAGCGCGTACAGCAGGCATTCCAGCATGGACACCAGCGTAAAGAGCGGATAAAACGGCCCGCCGCGCGGGGCTGCCAGGTAGCCCAGCACATCGCTGGCCGCGCCGGACAAAAGCGCCAGGTACGGGCCGCACACCACGGCGCCCAGGGCGCTGGGCAGGAACGAGACGGAAACGTACAGGCTCTCGGTGATGGGGATGGAAGCCGCGCGCAGCACCACGCGCAGCGCCACCATCAGCGCGGCAAAGGTGATCATGCGCACGTCGCGCAGCGCGCGACCGGCGGAAAGCCAGTAGCCGCCGCACGGCAGGGGGGAAGATACGGACATAAAAAACCCTCCTTCTACACAGCTTCGCCGCATATCGGAGGACGCCAATATGCGACAGCGGGATGCGGGCCTTGAACCGCAGCGCGTGCGCGCTTTCGTCCGCGCGGCAACTCCCCGTCCGGCGGCACTTGACGCAAAAGCCCTACTCTGTCAGGCATCAGTATACCACAGCCACGCGATTTGGCAATGGGCGGCGCAAAAAAAGCGTCGGCCGCCGCGCGCGGAATTTGAAGCTTTGGATTGACAAAACGGGGCGCGGCATGCGATAATGTCTCTTCGCAAAGGAGTGGATACCGTGAAAGAAATCACCGCTGCCGGCCTGCGCAGCATGTTCCTGAAATTCTTTGAGAAACATGGCCACGCCGTCATTCCCAGCGCCTCGATTATTCCGGAAAACGATCCGACCGTGCTGTTTACCACCGCGGGCATGCACCCGCTGGTGCCTTATCTGCTGGGCGCGGCGCATCCGGCGGGCAAGCGGCTGACGGATGTGCAGAAATGTATCCGGACCGGCGATATCGACGAGGTGGGCGACGCTTCGCATCTGACCTTCTTTGAGATGCTGGGCAACTGGTCGCTGGGCGACTATTTCAAAAAAGAGATGATTCCCTGGTCCTGGGAGTTTTTGACGTCCCCGGAATACCTGGGCATTCCGGCGGAACGGCTGGCCTTTTCCGTTTTCGCAGGCGATGAGAACGCGCCGCGCGACGAGGAAAGCTATCAGCTCTGGCGCAGCGTGGGCGTGCCGGAAGAGCGGATTTTCTTCCTGCCCAAGGAAAACAACTGGTGGGGCCTGCCCAGCGGCCTGGGCCCCTGCGGCCCGGATACGGAGATGTTCGTCATCACCGACAAGCCGCCCTGCGGCCCGGACTGCTCGCCGGCCTGCGGCTGCGGACGGTATCTGGAAATATGGAACGACGTGTTCATGCAGTACAACGGCACGGCCGAGGGCCTGCAGCCGCTGCAGCATCCCAACGTGGATACGGGCATGGGGCTGGAGCGCACGCTGTGCGTGCTGACCGGCAAGAAGAGCGTCTATGAAACGGAGCTGTTTTCCGGCGTGCTGGCGCGCATCGGCGAGCTGACCGGGAAAACGTATGACCCCGAGGCGGAAACCGCCCGCGCGTTCCGGATTGTTGCCGACC
Organism: Candidatus Avichristensenella intestinipullorum; assembly: GCA_018713305.1. Classification (GTDB taxonomy): domain Bacteria; phylum Bacillota; class Clostridia; order Christensenellales; family Aristaeellaceae; genus Avichristensenella; species Avichristensenella intestinipullorum. Next base: position 17,993 of record DVFI01000026.1, on the reverse strand, counting down.
ATATGCGCACGGCGACCTTCATCATCGGCGACCCGCGCGGCGTCACCCCGGCCAATGTGGACCAGGGGTATGTGCTGCGCCGCCTCATCCGCCGCGCGGTGCGCTTCGGCATGCAGCTGGGCGCGCCCGACGGGTTTACCGCGGAGGTGGCTCAGGTCATCATCGACCAGTACGGCGACGTCTACCCCGAGCTGCGCGAGAACGCCGCGCACATCCGCGAGCAGCTGGTGCTGGAGGAACAGCGCTTCGCCCGCACGCTCAGGCAGGGCGAGCGGGAATTCGAAAAAATCCTGCAGTCCATCCAGAAGTACAACCTGCCGCGCCTCATCGACAGCAAGCGCGCCTTCAAGCTCTACGACACCTATGGCTTCCCGATTGAGATGACCGTCGAGCTGGCGCGCGAGCATGGGCTGCCCGTGGACGTGGACGGCTTTGCCGAGCGGTTCCGCGAGCACCAGCTCAAGTCGCACGCCGGCGCGGAGCAGCGCTTCAAGGGCGGCCTGGCGGACACCGGCGAACAGACCGCGCGCCTGCACACCGCCACGCACCTGCTGCATGCGGCGCTGCGCAAGGTGCTGGGGCCGGACGTGGCCCAGAAGGGCTCCAACATCACCGCCGAACGCCTGCGCTTTGACTTTTCCTTCGGGCGCAAGATGACCCCCGAGGAGATTGCCGAAGTCCAGCGGCTCGTCAACGAGGCCATTGCGGCCGACGCCCCGGTGGACTGCCGCGAGATGACGGTGGACGAGGCCAAGGCGGAGGGCGCCATCGGCCTGTTTGAAAGCAAGTACGGCGAGCGCGTGAAGGTGTATACCATGGGCGAGTTTTCCAAGGAAATCTGCGGCGGCCCGCACGCGGCGCGAACGGGCGAGCTGGGGCAGTTCCGGATTCAGAAGGAGGAATCCTCCTCCGCCGGCGTGCGGAGGATTAAGGCCGTCATCGGCTGAAAACAGCGCGCAGCAAGAGGCTGTTTCGGCGAAGGGCGCGGCATGGCCGCTCCCTTCCTACCGGGGCGGCCCCTCTTTTTTGGAGCGTTCCAGCGCGCGCCCCGGGCAGGCACGCCCCGGCGGCGCAGCAAGCGCGGCAAGCCTTTTCGCCCGCCGCGCGGCGCTTTTCTCAACATCCCGGACAAGGAGCCCCGGAGGGGCCGAAAGGAGGCGTATGGACACACAGGCGCGGCATCCCGCATGGGAGGAGGAACGGGCGCATCTGGAGGAGACGCTTCAGACCGTGCGCGAGGAGACGGAACGCGCGCAGCGCGAGCTGGAAGCGGGGCACTTCTCCGAAGACCCGGAGGTGGACGAGGCCCTCTGGCGCATCAAGGCGCAGACGCTGCATCAGCTGCGCCTGGCCGAGAAGCGGACCTACTTTACCCGCGTGGACTTTACGCCGGAGCGCGAAGGCCGCATGCACACCTACTACATCGGAAAATGGGGCGTCATGCGCACGGAGAGCATGGAGCCGGTCGTTGTGGACTGGCGCGCGCCGGTGGCGAACCTCTATTATGCGGGACAAATCGGCCCCGTGCGGTATCGCGCGCCGGACGGAGAAATTGCCGGAACGCTTTCCCTCAAGCGCCAGCTGGGCGTCTCGGATGGCAAGCTGGAGACCATTTTTGATACCGACGTGGCCGCGCAGGACGCCTATCTGATGGGCGTGCTGGGCGAGGCGCGGGGAGACCGGCTGCGCGACGTGGTGTCCACCATTCAGGCCGAGCAGAATGTGGTCATCCGGCACAGGGCGTTTCAGCCCCTGATTGTGCAGGGCGTGGCGGGCTCCGGCAAGACCACCATCGCGCTGCACCGCATCGCCTACCTGCTCTATGCCTACCGGGGCCGCATCGCTCCGGCGCAGATGATGATTCTCGCGCCCAACCCGCTCTTTCTGGACTACATCTCCGCCACGCTGCCGGACCTGGGCGTCGAACAGGTGGTCCAGACCACGTTCCGCCGGTATGCGGAGAGCCTGCTGGGCAAGCGGATGCCCCGCGTGGTGGCGGAGGACAGGCTGGCCCGTATGCTCGCCGGGACCCCTGAGGAGCGCGCACACGAGGGGGCGCTGCTGCGCTTTTGCGGGTCGCTGCGGATGCGGGATTTGCTGCTGCGCTATCTGGAGGGCCTGGAGCAGCGCCTGGTGCCCGAAGGCGACGTGACCTTTGGCGCGGCGGTGCTGTATACGAACGAACAGCTCCGGCGCATTTTCCTGGACGAACTGGCCATGTTTCCCTTTGAGCGCAGGGTGCGGGAAATGCCCAAATATCTTTTGAAAAAGAGAAAGGCCGCGCAGGCGCAGGCGGCGGACTGGTATCAGACCGAGTGCGAGCGGCGGGCCGATCAAATCATGGCTTCCATGCCTGACGGGCCGGAACGCAGGGCCCGCATGATTCGGCTGTACGACAGCCGGGACAAGCGCCTGGAGGAACTCGCCGAGCGCGGCAAGGCGTTCGAGAAGGAAACCATGGCGCGCTGGCCCAGGCTGGACTTGCTGGCGCAGTACGGGGAATTCTTTTCCGACGCGTGGAACCCGCCGATTTCGCAGGAGGAGCGCCCGCTGTGGGATGCGCTGTGCGGGAGAAAGCGGGAGATGCTGGAAAAAAAGCGGGTGGCGGCGGAGGATTTGGCGCCGCTGCTGCTGATGGCGCAGCGCATCTTCGGGCTGCCGCGCCGCGACATCCGGCATACGGTCATCGACGAGGCGCAGGATTTTTCGCCGCTGCAATTCTGGCTGCTGCGGGAGTTGACGGGCAATACCTCCTTTACCATCGTAGGGGATTTGATGCAGGGCGTGCATGCCTGGGAGGGCATCGAGGCCTGGGAGGAGATTACGGGGCCGGTCTTTGACGGGCGCGTGACGCTGCATCCGCTGCGCACCAGCTATCGCAGCACGATGGAAATCATGCTCTTTGCCTCCCGGGTGGCCCGAAAGCGGCCGGTCCCCGGCCAGCAACTGGCGCGGCCCGTGCTCAGGCACGGAGAAGAGCCGTCCCTGCACGCCTGCGCAGGCGTTCGCGCCCGGAACGAGTTTCTGGCCCGGCAGGCGGAGCGCCTGCGCGCGGAGGGATGGCATACCGTGGCCATCATCGACCGGGACGCCAAAGCCTGCGCGGCCATCGCCAAGGCGCTGCCTGCCTCGCTGCATGCCAGGCTGGTGCACGACGGGGATACCCGCTATGAGGGCGGCGTGCTGGTGATTCCAGCGTCTCTGGTCAAGGGGCTGGAGTTTGACTGCGTGCTGATGGCGGACGTGAGCGAGACGTCGTTCCCGGACGACGCGCTGGACGCGCGGCTGCTCTATGTCTGCCTGACGCGGCCGCTGCACCGGCTGCTGTGCTGCCATATCGGCAGGGTGACGCCGCTGCTGGAAGAGGAGTGAGCGCGGGCCGCCGCGCACATGCGCAAAGGCCGGGCGCGCCGCGAAACAAGACGGCGATCCCGGCCCGGAGAAAAGTTTTGCGAAATGGGGAATGCTCGTCCGGAGCGCCCCTTATTCCTTGACGTGCTCCCGGTCGCGGAACAGCAGGGAAATGCACCAAAGGCCGGCCAGGCCCACGATGCCGTAGATGATGCGGCTGACCAGCGCCGCCTGCCCGCCAAACAGATAGGCCACCAGGTCAAACTGAAACAACGCGATCAGGCCCCAGTTGATGGCGCCGATGATAACCAGCAAAAGCGAAACGCGATCCATGTTGAAAATCAACTCCTTTTCAAAGTCTGGCCGTAGTATGCCCATGTGAAAAAGGAGTATGCGTCCGTCATCCGTTGCGCGGGTCGCTGGACCGCGCTTTTTTGGCGTCCGGGTCGATGCGCTCGATTTCCAGCCGGTCAAACGATACGGATTCCACAAAATGGTCGGGCGAAAAAAACGTCTGCCCAAACTGCGCCCACTCGCGCGCATGCTTGGCCAGGAACAGAGGGCGCGGAACGTCCATCCGGGCGCACAGCGCGCCCAGCACGTCCAGAAGACTTGCGTCGTCCGCCAGCGGCGCGGTCTCGCTGCGCACGATGCGATGCCGCCGTATTTCCCGTACCCATAAGCTTGTCATAGCCTCGCCTCCGTGCCGCTATTATCGCAGAAAACAGCCCAAAGCGCAACGCCTGATTCTGTGCGGAACGGATGTTTCGGCCAATCTTTCTGTCAGACCTTGACAGATGATGTCCGCACGCGCTATACTGCGCGTGGCAGACCGTCGAGGAACCCCTTTGGGGAGGCTTGGAGGGCCGAAGCCCTCCAAATACAATCCGAACCCGGCGACATGTGCGGCGGGTTCGGAAGCCTTGCGCAGCAAGGTTTCCCTGCACGTTTCCCCGGCCGCGCCCCAGGGCGCAGGGGAAACGTGTCCTGGCGGAAAAGGCCGGCAGCGCCGGCCTTTTTCGACAAGCTGGCTTTATTCCTTGTTTCGCTTGCCCAGCCATCCTGCGGTCAGCTCGCTCGTCCCGCGCTTGATGCGCTCCCAGGCCGCGCGTCCCCTGCCCGTCTGCAGCAGCGCAAAAACCGCGATGGCCGCCGCCACCAGCACCAGGAGCCACACGATGCCCCGCACGGCGCCGACGTTGGCCTCGCCCTGCGTCTCCTCGCCGCCCGAGGCCGCTCCGCTGACGCCTCCGTACAGCGTATCCGCAATCACGCCGCCCATCAGCTCCGCGGACGCTTCCGCCCGCTCCTTTTCCAGCGTATGCGTGCCAAACTCCAGCAGGATGGCGTTGGAGGCCAGGTCCTGGTTATAGCTGCCCTTGCCGATGAAGATGTCCTTGATAAGCTCCGGATAGCGGCTGTCCGCCACCGCCTTGAGCTCCAGCGCGAATTCCTTGTTCGCATCCGCGTTCTGGTTCGAACGCCCCACCAGCAGGCGCACCTTGCTGGCGTCCTCGCCGTCGATTTCCACCTCATATTCCTCCGGGTCCGGGATGCCGTCGCGGTGCACGTCGATGAGCGCGTCCGGGCCCTGCTTCAAAAGCTCAATGGCGGTCTGGCGCGAGCGGCGGTATGCGCCCGCGTCGTGGGGGACATGCGACGTTTCGTCCAGGATGACACGAACGCCCTGCGCCTCCAGCGCGGCCTTGAGCGTATCGCACACATCGTAAATGCCGCCGTCGCCGTCGTCGGCGCTGGCGGTGCCGTCGGTGGGCTCATAGCTTTCGTCGCTGTGCGTGGCGTAGAGCGCAATGAGCCGGTCGCTCTGTTCGCCCTGTGCGGAGACAACCACGGCCGCGGGCGCGTCCAGCCAGCTGATGTCCGGCATGGCCTGTTCGCCGTCCCAGACGGCCTGCGCCGTGCGCGCCTGCTCCTGTACGCTCCGGATGACATAGCGCTGGTTGTCCGCGCTGATATACTCGTCGCCCTGGGCGACCTCTCCGGCAAACGTGAAAAGCACCGTGCCGTCCTCCCGGTATACCGTATAGCAGCCGTCCTCGGCCCAGCCGTCCGCGCGCGCGGTGGCCGGCCACAGCAGCAAAAGCCCCAACAGCGCCGCTGTCAGCTTTTTCATTGCGCTTCCTCCTTCCGGCGGCCCCGCACCAGCCGCTCTATCGCCTCGCCCATAAACTCCGTCAGCAGCACCGCGATCAGCCCGGAGATGACCACCGCGTCCAGCGCGCCGCCCGTGCCCAGGCGCAGCACGGTATCCACGCCGCGCGAGGCGTTGTACACCCCCACCAGCACGTCCGCCAGCAGCACGCCCAGCACCGCGCACACAAACGCCGCGCGCCGCGAGCGCCCCAGCAGGTAGGCTATCACGCCCGCTGCCAGCCCGTAGGCATAGTTGGGGTCCAGAACGATGTTTTCCGGCTCGGCCGGCATCCACAGGCTCAGCAGCCACACCGCCGCCGCGGTCAGCAGCGCGCCGAACAGCGCCCGCGCCCGCTCCATCCAGGTGCCGGCGCGCACCAGCACCCATATGCACAGCGCCACCGGCACCACGCAGCCGCCCAGGCCGATTTCCACGTTGCCCACCGGGATGGCCGGAATCAGACCGCCGATGAAAATGGCCGCCATGCCGGCCAGCGCCGTTCTGTCGTTGATGCGCAGCCTGTCCAGTACGCGCTGTCCCACGCCAAAGATCACCAGCAGCGACATCACCAGCAGCGCTATCATGCCAAAGGTCATTTGCACACCCCGTTTCGTATGGTCTCGCAGATAGGATGACCGCACGCGGCGAGAGTATGCGCGGCGGCAGGAAATCGCCTTTGCATGTCGAAGCATGTAGACAGCAAATGACAGGAGGGTTTTCATGCTCAAAAACATCCCGTCCATCCTTTCCCCCGAGCTGCTGAAGGTCATGATGGAGATGGGGCATGGCGACACCATCGTCATCGCCGACGGCAACTTTCCCGGTGCGGCGCTTGGCAGGCGCGTGGTGCGGCTGGACGGCCACGGCGCGTGCGAGCTGCTCGACGCCATGCTCCGTTTTTTTCCGCTGGATACCTATGTGGACGCGCCGGTAACGCTGATGGAGGTGGTGCCGGGCGATTCGGTGGAAACGCCCATTTGGGACGAGTATGCCCGCATCGTTCAGGCGCATGAGCCCGGAGCCGCAATAGACCGGGTGGAGCGTTTCCGCTTTTACGCGCTGGCGCGCGAGGCATATTGCGTGGTGCAGACCGGCGAAAGCGCGCAGTATGCCAATATTCTGTTGAAAAAAGGCGTGGTGAAGTCCTGATGCCTTCCGGATATTTGCACCAGCTCTGCGCGGAGCGCGCCTGCGGAATGGCGGGCATCACGCCGGTGGAAGGCGACGCGCTGTGCCTGGGCGCGCAGGGACCCGACCCGCTCTTTGTGCTGGGCATGTTTCCCCTGCGCCTGTCCAGCCGGCCCAGCAAAGTGGGCGCGCTCATCCACCAGCACCGCACCGGCGCCTTTCTCGGCGCGCTGGCCGACCGCGCAAAGCGCGGCACGGCGGTCGAACGGGCGTTTACAATGGGCTTTTTTACCCACTATGCGCTGGACTCGACCGTGCACCCCTATGTGTATTCGCAGAGCCTGGACCGGCACGGCCGGTATTCCAGCGCCCTTCATATGCGCCTGGAAAAGCGCTGGGACGCGCTGTATTATCGCCGGGCGGGCCATCGGGGCACGCCGGTGGTGATGCCGGGCCTGGAGGAAAGCCGGCCCCACTGGGAAACCATCGCCGATTTGTGGACGGGCGCAATGGAATGGGTGTTTCCGGATTACCCATTCGAGCGCGGCATGGTGCTGCGCGCCTTTGCGGACGCCGCGCGCGTCAACCGTCTGACGCACAGCCCGCTGGGCGGGAAATACGCGCTGGTCTGGGTGCTGGAGCGCATCATCGGCAAGCCCTGTCTGGTTACCTCGCAGATGGCGCCGCGCTTTCCCCTGCACGGGGATATCGAAAACACCGCGCACCATGCCTGGCGCAGCCCGTATGACCCCGAGCGCGAGCGCAGCGAAGACCTGGCGACCCTGTTCGACCGGGGCGTGCGGCGCGCTGCGGAGCTGCTGCACGCGCTGAGCGCGTATTTTGACGGGGAGTGCTCCGCGGAGGCCCTGGCGCTGGTCACCGGCAACGCCGGATACGACAGCGGGATGCCCAGCAAGCCGTAATCCGTTCTATACATAAGACTGGCGAGGGGGTGCGAACATGGCGCGGGCAAAGAAGCGGGGCATTTCGGCGGGAACCGTTTTCATGCTCGTCTTTTCGCTGTGCACCCTGCTGGCGGCGGGCGTCGTCTATTTGCGCATCTCCGGCGACGCGGCCTATATCCGCCTGGATTCCGCCCTTCTTTCCGAGCCGCTGCGCGAGATGGCGGGCGTGCCGGTCTCCGACGCGGGCGAAAGCCCGCAGCCGTCCCTGCCCGCTCCGGCGTCCGCGACCGACGCGCCCATGCAATCCCCCACCGCGTCTCCGACGCCCACCGCCACGCCCCGTCAACCCGTTACGCTGCTGGCGGCCGGGCAGATTGCCCTGGGCTCGCAGCTGCGCGAAAGCGGCCTGGACGCCGCGGGCGCTTACCGCTATGACGATATCTTTTCCCCGGTCGCTTCCACGCTTTCCGGCGCGGATGTTTCCCTGGTCACGCTGCGCACGGGGCTGGGCGAGGAAAACTTCGGCAATTATCTTGCGCCTTCGGCCCTGGCCCGCTCGCTGTCGGCGGCCGGGGTGGACTTGGCCAACCTGGGCACGGATCGCCTGCTGGACGGCGGCGTCGCGGGCATGAGCGCCACGGTAGCCGCGCTGACCGGCGCGCAGATAACCGGCGTCGGCGCGCTGCGGGAGCCGACACTGGTCGAGGCCGGCGGCCTCTGTTTGGGCTTTGTTTCCTATGTTGATTCTCTCAGCAGCGCCGGGCAGGCCGCCGCCTCCGAGGCGGAAATCGCCGCGGCGGTGCGCATGCTGGACGTGCAGACCGTGCAGTCGGACATTGCCCAAATCCGGGAGCAAGGCGCGGACGTGGTCGTCGTTCTGGTGTACTGGGGCAGCCGCTCGGACACCGCGCCGTCCGACGCCACGCGGCAGACGGCAGACGCGCTGGCGCGCTCGGGCGCGAACGTCATTCTGGGCGTGGGGCCGACAAGCGTGCATGCGCTGGAGCGCAAGAGCGTAGTGAGCGCGGACGGCTATGTCCGCGAGGTGTTCATCGCCTATTCGCTGGGCAATTTCCTCATCGACGATTCCCGGGAAACCCGGGATATTACGGGCCTGATGCTCTCGCTGACGTTCGAATGGGACGAGGCGAATCAGTGCGCGCGCATCAGCGACGCCTGGTATATGCCCACCTGGATTATGCGCTGGCGAGACGAGGCGGGCGCGTACCGGTTCCGGGTCGTGCCGGCGGGCGCTTCCTCCCGGCCGGAAAACATGACCGAGAGCATCTACCAGAACATGCAGGGCGCTTACGAAAGCCTCGTCAACAGGCTGGGCGAGGACGCGGCCCGGCCGGTCGCGCAATAAACCGGGCGGCGCGGGAAAAACGCGTCTCCGCCCGGGAGCGAAAGCAAATCACGCTGTGTACACGCAGGGCGAAAACGCGCGCCCTGCGTCTTTCTTGAACGGAGCGCCGCCTTCGCCCCTCCGGCAAGGCCGCGCCCGCCGCGCCTGCGCGGCGCGTCAGGTGAGGATTTTCAGCGCGTCCTCATGCCCGTCGTCCGGGAAGGTCAGAAAGTCGCGCACGTCCAGCGACACGGCGTCGCCTATGCGCACCGTGCCGAAGGTCAGCGGGTCGGCAATCATGCGCAGCACAGCGCCGCCTCCGATATCCACGCGGCAATCGTTGACGTCTCCCAGAAAGAAATGGCTTGCGAGCGTGCCCCGGAGCACGCCCTGTCCTTCCGGGACAAAGCGGATGTTTTCCGGGCGGATGGCCACGATGATTTTGCCGCGGAGCGGGCCATGATAGGGAAGCTTCTGTTCCGCGCCTTCGAGCATGACGGCGCCGTCCTCCGCGCGTCCGCGCAGGAAGTCTATTTTGCCGACGAAATCCGCCACGAAGGGATTGACCGGGGCGCTGTAGATTTCCCGCGGCGTGCCGACCTGCTGCACGACGCCGCGGTTGATGATGCAAATGCGGTCGCTCATGGCCATGGCCTCGGTCTGGTCATGGGTCACATAGACGACGGTGATGCCCAGGGCTTCCTGGATTTCCTTGATTTCAAAGCGCATGCTTTCGCGCAGTTTGGCGTCCAGGTTGCTCAGCGGCTCGTCCAGCAGCAGCAGTCGCGGCGCGGCGACCATTGCGCGCGCCAGCGCGACGCGCTGCTGCTGGCCGCCGGACATCTGGTTGGGATACCGCTGGGCATACTGGCTCAAATGCACAATCTCCAGCGCGCGGTCCACCTTGTTTTTGATGTCGGTGCGGTTGATTTTTCTGATTTTGAGCGGATAGGCCACGTTATCGTATACGTTCATATGCGGCCAGACCGCATAGGACTGAAACACCATGCCGATGCTTCGCCTTTCCGGCGGCACAAACGTCTTTCCCCCGCTGACCAGCTGGTTGCCAATATACACTTCGCCGCTTGTGGGCGTTTCAAATCCCGCGATGATGCGCAGCATGGTGGTCTTGCCGCATCCGGACGGCCCCAGCAGCGTCACGAATTCCTGGTCTTCAAACTTCTCCGTAAACTCGCGCAGCACCACATGCTCCCCAAAGGACTTGGTTACCTTCTCAATGGTGACGGTCGACATCGGCATTGGCTCCTTTGAAGGTTCTCTCCGGACAGGCGTGCGCCGCGGCGCGCCGCAGCGCCCGAAGGCCCGGCGGACGCCCGGCGAACAAAAGGAATATGCCCATTATAGCATCATGTTACAGAAATGCAACGCCCGGGGGCAAAATTCATGAAATATTCCATCGCGCGGGGCGTGGCGCATCCGCCCGTTTCGTGCTACAATAGCCCCATGACGGAAACCGAATGCGTTCTGGCCGCGCTCTGCGCGCTGCGCGCGCCCCGAACGACAAACGAATACGACCTGCACCGCCTGGTGGCCGAAGCGCTCGACGCCGCAGGGCTTACGGTTCTGCACGAGGCCCCTCTGGGGCCGAGACGGCGCATTGATTTCCTGTGCGGCAGCGTGGGGGTGGAGGTCAAGCGGGGACGGCCGCCGTTCGCGCGCGTGCTGCGGCAGCTGCAGGCCTACGCGGCCAGCCCGCGCGTGTCCTCGCTGGTGCTGGTTGCCGAGCGGGTTCCGCGCCTGCCGGCGCATGCCGGGGGAAAACCGCTCTACACGGTGAGCCTGTCGCGGCTGTGGGGGGTGGCGCTGTGAGCATTCCCGCCTACCTGCGCGACGTGCCCGCAGAGGGGCATACCTACGGCACGCTTTCCTACAATCGCCGCGCCAAATGCTGGACCATCCGGGGCGAGCCGTGCGTGACCGAGCTGGCCAAGCGCCTGTTTCCGGGCTGCGACGGCCATGGGCGGGGCGAGGCGCGCTTTGCCGCGCACCGGCGCATCATCGCGGACCTGAACTGGCTGATGCTCCGCTATCCGCTGGACATTGCCGAGCGCGACCGCGACCGCTGGGAGGAAGCGCTCGAAGGCGCGCGCGCCTGGGCGGAGCATCGCGCGCAGGCCGCCCGGATGCCCGAGGAGGCCGCGCCGCCGCCCGCATACTTTGACGGCTCGCTCATGCGCTTTCAGCGCAGAGGTTTGGCGTATCTCCTGGCCAACGAGCGGGCGCTGCTGGCGGACGAGATGGGGCTGGGCAAGACCGTGCAGGCCATTGCGCTGCTGGCCGCCACGCGCTGTCTGCCGGCGCTGCTGGTGGTGCCGCCGCACCTGGTGCGGAACTGGCAGCGGGAGCTGGAACGGTTTTTGCGCCTGCCGGACGGGGTGCGGGTGCATGTCATCCGGGGGCTGACCCCTTATCCCCTGCCCGAGGCGGATGTGTACGTCATCCATTACCTGCTTTTGCGCGGCTGGAAGGAAACGCTGCCCGGGCAGGGCTTTCGCGCGCTGATTTTTGACGAGATTCAGGAGCTGCGGCGCGCGGGCACGGAAAAATACAGCGCGGCCAGCCTCCTGTCCAGCGCCTGCGAGCGCGTGGTCGGCCTGTCCGGAACGCCCATCTACAACCGGGGCGGCGAGATTTGGAATGTCATCAACATTCTGGACTTTCATTTTCTGGGCAGCTGGGAAAGCTTTTCGCGCGAATGGTGCGACGGATACGGCCGGGGCGTGGTGCTCAAGCCCGACGTGCTGGGCGAGCACCTGCGGCGCGAGGGGATGATGCTCCGGCGCACCAAGGCGGACGTATTGCCGGAGCTGCCGCCCAAACGCCGCCTGGTGCAGGAAATCGACGCGGACGACGCGCTCTACGACCGCCTGACGCGCGAGGTGTTGGAAAAGCTCCGCATGCTGCGGCGCGACGAAACGCTGACGCCCTCCAAGCGCGCGCTGCTGGAGGAGCAGGTGTCCCAGCAGGAGCGGCAGGCGACCGGGCTTGCCAAGGCGGCCTATGTCGCCGCGTTCGTGCGCGCGCTGCTGGAGGGCGGAGAAAAGGTGCTGCTCTTCGCGCACCACCACGCGGTCATGGACGCTTACGCGCGCGAGCTGCGCGCCTTCTCTCCCGTGTTCATCACCGGGCGGGAGAGCGACGCGCAGAAGGACGCGGCCGCCGGCGCGTTTATGCAGGGCCGCACGGATTTGTGCTGCGTGTCGCTGCGCTCGGCGGCCGGGCTGAACCTGCAGCGCGCCACCTGCGTGGTGTTCGGCGAGCTGGACTGGTCGCCCGCCGTGCACAGCCAGGCGGAGGACCGGGCGCACCGCATCGGGCAGAAGGACTCGCTGCTGTGCTACTATCTGGTCAGCCCGCGCGGCTCGGACGCGGACATGCAGGAGGCGCTGGGGCTGAAGGTCAGCCAGTTCCTTTCGCTCATGGGCGATTTGCCCATGCCCGCGCAGGAAGTACAGGCGCAGGAGCGCTATGCGCGCGCGCACGTGCGGCGCCTGATGGCGCGGCTTGATATGCAACTGGAGGAAACGATATGACGGAAACAACAAGGCGCAGGCATCCTGTCCGCGCGCTGGCGCTTCTGCTTCTGGCGGCGCTGGCCGTATACTTTGTCACCGGCTATGTGCGCAGCCTCTTTCTGGAATCCTCGCATGTGGCGCTGACGCTCCAGTCCCGCAGCGGACAGACCGGCGCCGTGCGCATCGCGCAGGTGTCCGACCTGCACCGCGCCGTGTACGGCGAGGACAACAGCGAACTGGTGGCGCTCATCGCGTCCAAGTATCCGAACCTGATTGTGGCCACCGGCGATATGATTGACGTGCGCACTGAAGGCATTGACGAATGCGTGGATTTGTTTGCCCGCCTGCGCAAGATTGCGCCGGTGGTGTATTCGCTGGGCAATCACGAGGTGGAGCGGCCCGACCTGCGTGCGCTGGTAGAGGCGCTGGAAGACGTCGGCGTTCTGGTTGTGGACGGCAACGTGGTCACCGTCGAGGCGGGCGGCCTTTCGCTGCGCATCGGCGGCCTGTACCGGGCGGAATACCTGCCGCAGCTGGAAGACGACGGGGCCGTGGATATCCTGCTGTGCCATTTCCCGGACAAGCTGCGCATCTTCGCCGAGAACGGCGTCCCGCTGACCTTCTGCGGCCACACGCACGGCGGCCAGTTCCGCATCCCGCTGCTGGACATCGCGCTGTATGCGCCGGGCCAGGGCTGGTTCCCGGAGTACACCACGGGCCTGTACGAGCAGGACGGCAGCTACATGATCGTCTCACGGGGCCTGGGCAATTCCAGCTTCCCGTTCCGCATCCACAATCCGCCCGAGGTCGTCGTCGCCGACATCACCTATGTGTCGGCGCTCTGACCCGTCCGCACCCTTTCATGCAAAGGAGAGAAGACCATGCAGGCTATGTTACGGGAGTATGCGCAGCTGCTCGCCCGGGTGGGCGTAAACGTACGGAAAGGACAACGGGTGCTTCTCAGCGCGCCCCTGGACGCCGCGCCGTTTGCGCGGCTGTGCGCGGAGGCGCTCTATGACGCGGGCGCGGGCGAAGTCCTGCTGGACTGGAACGACGACGCGCTTTCGCGCATGCGCTTCCTGTGCGCCGAGGACCGCGTATTTGACCGGCTGGATTCCTGGACCGCCGCCCGTCTGAACGGGCTGGCGGAAGAAGGCGCGGCGTTTTTGCACCTGCACGCGTCCGACCCGGAGGCCATGCGCGGCGTGGACCCGTCGCGCATGCAGCGCGCGGCGCGGGCCCGCGGCACGGCGCTGGAACCCTACCGCCGCCTGCAGACCACCAACGCCGTGGCGTGGTGCATCGGCGCGGTGCCGCTGCCCGCATGGGCGAAGAAGGTTTTTCCGGACCTGCCCGGGGAAGCGGCCGTGCGGGCGCTGTGGGATGCGATACTGCAGGCCGTGCGGGTTTGCGGCGACGGCGGCGCGGTGGATGCCTGGCGCGCGCACATCGAGCGCATGCAAACGCGCAGCAGGACGTTGACCGCGCATGCCTTCCGCTGCCTCCGCTATCGCAACGGGCTGGGCACGAACCTGACGGTCGCCCTGCCCGACAGGCACTTCTGGGCCGGCGGCGCGGAAACGTGCCAGGCCGGCTATCTCTTCGCGCCCAACATGCCCACCGAGGAAATATTCACCGCGCCGCGTCGGGACGGCGTATCGGGCCGCGTGGTCTCTTCCCGCCCCTTCTGCCTGCGCGGACAGGTCATCGAGCGCTTCGCCTTTACGCTGGAGGCGGGCAAAATCGTCGGCATCGAGGCAGGCAGCGCGCAGGAGGAAGCGCTGCTGCGCGACGCCGTCACGCTGGACGAAGGCGCGTCGTACCTGGGCGAGGTCGCGCTCGTTCCCCACGACTCGCCCATTTCCAGGACAGGGCTGCTCTTTTACAACACGCTCTTTGACGAAAACGCGTCCTGTCATTTTGCCTTTGGCGACGCCTATCCCTGTGTGGAAGGCGGGGACACAATGGACGCGGACGGTCTGCGCGCGGCGGGGCTGAACGCCTCGATAACGCACCAGGATTTTATGGTCGGCACGGCGGATCTGTCCGTGGTGGGCGTAACGGCGGAGGGGCGGGAAGTGGCCGTGCTGGAAAACGGCAACTTCGCGCTGTAAGCCATGCGGAGCTTTCATCGCGGCGTTCGGGACGGCCTGCCCATCGGCCTGGGCTATTTTTCCGTCTCCATCGGCTTTGGCCTGTTGGCGGTGAGCGGAGGGCTTACGCTTCTGCAGGCCGTGCTCATCTCCATGTGCAACCTGACGTCCGCAGGCCAGATGGCCGGCGTGAACGTCATGTTTGCGGGCGGAACGCTGGTGGAAATGGCGGTATCGCAGGGGGTGATCAACCTGCGCTACGCGCTGATGTCGCTGTCCCTGTCGCAGAAGCTGGACGATTCCATGACGCTCCCTCACCGCCTGGCCTGGTCCTTTTTTAACACGGACGAGATATTCGCCGTGGCCTCCGGGCAGACCGGGTCGGTGGGCCGTTCCTATCTGTACGGTCTGGCCGTCCTGCCGTATCTGGGCTGGGCGCTGGGCACCCTGATGGGCGCGGCGGCGGGCATGGTGCTTCCCGGGCCGCTGCGGGACGGGCTGGGTATCGCGATTTACGGAATGTTTCTGGCCATTATTGTTCCGCCCGCCCGGGCGCAGCGCCCCATCCGGCTGGCGGTGCTGCTGGCCATCGCGCTGCGCTGCGCGCTGTATTATCTGCCGGGCCTCCGGGAGATTTCCGGCGGGTTCGCCGTGGTGTTGTCCGCGGTGGCGGTTTGCACGCTGTGCGCCCTGAAATATCCCATTCGGGAGGCGGATACATAATGGAGTGGGGCCGCTTTTTTTCGTACCTGGCCGTGATGGCCGGCGTCACCTATCTTGTCCGCATGCTGCCCCTGGCCGTGCTGCGGCGCAAAATCAAAAGCCGCTTTCTGCTTTCGTTTCTTTATTATGCGCCCTACGCGGTGCTGGGCGCGCTGACCTTCCCGGATATCCTGTACGCCACCGGCACGCTGCCCAGCGCGCTGCTGGGCCTGGCAGCGGCGCTGGCGGCCGCATGGCTGGGACGCCCCCTCCTTGTGGTGGCCCTGGCAGCCAGCGCGGCCGCAGTGCTGGCGCGGTTGGCCGGCATATAGCCCGGCATGCGGCCGCCTGAAAACCGGCGCGCCCTTTTTTCCGTGTCCATGGGAAATGGCTCTTTTGGGATGTCATGATAGCGGACATTCCGGTTTTCCCATACGCGGCCGGTCGAATCCGCAAGCCAGGGGGCCTCTGCCGGCGGACATGGGGTTTCCAGGCGCGCAAAACGGACGGCGTGAACGGCCGTCAGCGTATCGACAAATTGCACACACTTCTGCGGGGATGCAGGAAGGGGCAGCCAGCCCCTTCCTCAGTTTGTCGAAAAAGGCCGGCTTCGCGGGCCTTTGTCGCCAGGAAACGTTTCCCCTGCGCCTGAGGCGCGGCCGGGGAAACGTGCAGGGAAACCTTGCTGCGCAGGGCTTCCGAACCCGCCGCACATGTCGCCGGGTTCGGATTACAGTTGGAGGGCTTCGGCCCTCCAAGCCTCCCCAATGGGGTTTGTCGACGGTCTGCGGGTTTCCCGGGAACCTCGCCATGGCCTGGCCGGCAGTCCGGCCTGACACGGCGTTCCCGCGCGCCTGCGGCCTTTTCAGGCGGGGGTACGCGCCGCCACGGCGTCCGTCTCCGTCATTCCCCGGTCGAAAACCGGTTTTCCGCCGGGCTTCCCTCGGGGCGTTCCGTCTCCAGGCGGCCGATGCTGACTTCATAGGCGATTTTGTCCAGCACCGTGCCGTCGGGCAGCTGCTTCTGGTAGGGACGGCTTTGCAGCCTTCCTTCAATCATCAGTCTGTCGCCGACCGTCAGCTGGGCGGCGAAGCGCGCGTTTCGCCCCCAGGCGATGCAGGGGATATAGTCGCTTTTCCCGAAGGCGCGGTTCACCGCCAGCATCAGGTCCGCAATTTCCCGGCCGAAGGGCGTGGTCCGGTAGGCGGGCGGCTTGCACAGCGCGCCGCAGAGGAGGACGGTATTGGGGTTTTCGTTCCCCTCCGGCGGGGCAAGCCGCTGGGCGAAAGCCGTGATAAGCAGCCGCCCGACGCCGTCTATCATCTTGTTATAGGAGCGCACCTGCCCCTCCAGGTGCAGCGGCATGTCCTGCGCGGGCGAGACCATATCCAGCAGGCGCTGGCTGGCGGTTACGGGCAACATGTCGTGCACGCCCGACAGGCGCGGCACGGCAAGGGTCAGCTGATAAAAGGGTTCTCCGAAGACATCATGGCTAAACTCCGGCATGTGGGCAATCGTTCCGGTAAGGCTGAGCGCGTTGACTGGTTTTTCCATGGCAATCCTCTTTCATTGCGTCCTGTTTGTCTGCCTCTGTTCGGGCTTTCAGATCTGCTCCGGCGTCTCGCTCTGCTTTGGCGTTTGTTCGGAAACCACGGGATGCTGTCTTCCGGTATGGTCGATGGCGGTTTCCCCTTCCAGCAGGATTTCCGACACGGGCACGATGGTATACCCCGCGTCCTGATAAGTTTTCAGGATGGTGGGCAGCGCCTCCACGATAAACTGCGAATCGTTATGAAACAGCACAATATCGCCCGGCGCAATCTTCCTGGTGGCCTGGCGGACGAGCTCCTCCACGCCCCGGTTCTTCCAATCCAGCGAGTCGACGCTCCACTGCACGCATTCGTACCCCTCCGCCCGGCTGACCGTGACCACGCGGTCGTTGTAGTCGCCGTAAGGCGGGCGGAAGAGCGTGGGACGGACGCCGGTCAGCGCTTCGATGCGGTCGCTGGTGACGGCGAGCTCCTCGCGGATTTTTTCCTCCGAAAGTTTGGACATCTCCGGATGGCTGGTAGAATGGTTGCCAATCTCATGCCCGCGCGCGATGATTTCCTGCACCAGTTCCGGGAAACGCTCCACCCAGATACCCACCAGGAAAAATGTGGTCTTTACCCCGTATTCATCCAGGATGTCCAGCAGCGCAGGGGTCTGCGAACCGCCCCAGGCCGCGTCGAAGCTGATGGCCAGCACCTTGTCGTCGCGCTCCACCGAATACACCGGCAGCTGCCGCGTGCGCGAGAGCACCATGACGTCACCGCCCGGCGTCATGGCGCAGTAGCAGGCGCACAGCGACAGCAGGCAGACCAGCGATACGGCGCGCAACGCAAGCGCGCGGTTCAGGCGCGGCCGCAGCCCTTGCAGCAAAGCCATTGCCTCCCTCCTTTCCGTGCAAACATGTAGTATGCGGAAAAAGGCGCGGTTATACCAAAGCCCCCGGCACGCCGTTTCGTTTCGCGCCGGGGGCGCCCGCTGCGGCCTGTCGAACAGCTCGCTGCGCTTTCTTTTGCCAACAGCCGGGCGGGCCGCGCCCGGCGGCCGACAGCATCCGAGGGAAAACTCCGAAAAGCAAAACGGACGGCATGGCCGTCCGTTCAGACCGTCGAAAAGCCCCTTTGGGGAGGCTTGGAGGGCCGAAGCCCTCCAAATACAATCCGAACCCGGCGACATGCGCGGCGGGTTCGGAAGCCTTG
Source organism: Candidatus Avichristensenella intestinipullorum (assembly GCA_018713305.1). Classification (GTDB taxonomy): domain Bacteria; phylum Bacillota; class Clostridia; order Christensenellales; family Aristaeellaceae; genus Avichristensenella; species Avichristensenella intestinipullorum. The sequence continues at coordinate 31 of DVFI01000026.1, read as the reverse complement.
CACAGCAAGGTTTCCCTGCACGTTTCCCCGG
>DVFI01000025.1 GCA_018713305.1 Candidatus Avichristensenella intestinipullorum | reverse complement strand
GCGCGCGTCGATGACGAGCGTGTTGGGATGCGTATCGCGCAGGACGACCGGCGCGAAGGAAAAGGTAACCCTCTGCGCGCGGGCGATTTCCAGGCTGTCGCGCAGGCGGACATCGTCCACGTCCATGTCCAGCAATCCGCCGATGACCGCGCGGTCCGTGCCGTGGCCCCGGTAGGTCTTGGCAAACGAACCGTGCAGGCCGATATGCGCGTCGGCCACCGGCTCGCCCAGCAGATGACGGGCGACGCGCCCGATGCGCGCCGCGCCCGCCGTGTGCGAGCTGGAAGGGCCTATCATGACAGGGCCGATAATTTCAAACAAATCCATTCCCGACGCCCCTTTCGCTCTTGCGTCTATTCGCCCGCGGCCGCGCCGTTTCCTGCCGCCTTGACAAAAATCCGGCGCGATGCCACAATAGCCGCAGGCAGTATGCGAAAAAGGAGGCGCTCTGATGCAGTGGGAGTGGCTCGTGGGTCCGGCGATGGGCGGTCTGATAGGATACGTGACCAACGACATTGCGGTGCGGATGCTGTTTCGGCCGCATGCGGCCAAGCGGCTGTTCGGCCGGCGGCTGCCCTTTACGCCGGGCCTGATTCCCAAGGAACGCGCGCGGCTGGCAAACGCCATCGGCGACGTGCTGGACCGGGAGGTGCTCAACCCGGAGGTGATGGAAGCGGCGCTGCTGTCCGAGGCCATGCTGGAAAAGCTCGGCGACGCGGCGGACGCCACCATGGAAGCGCTGCTGCGGGAGGAGCGCACGCCGCGCGTGCTGCTGGAAGGCATGGTGGGCGAGCAGCCGCTGGCGGATTTTGAGGCCGGCGCCAGGCGCGCGGCCAACCTGTACCTGATGGAAAAGCTGATGGAAAGCGGCGTGGAACGGAAGGTGGCGGCGATTGCCGTGGCCGAGGCCCGCAAGCGCGCGGCGTCGTCCAGCGCGGGCCTGCTGACGCTGTTCTGGGACGAGAAGAGAACCGCCGCAATGGAGGAAAAGTTCTCGCAGACCCTGCGGGAAATGTTGGCCGAACACGCGCCGGGGATGGTGGACGAAATGCTCGACGGGGTCGTCCGTGAGGGCATGGACACGCCCGTGCGCGTGCTGGCCGCGCGCCTGGAAGGCCAGAAGGAGCAGGTTCGCGCCTTCCTCCTGCGCCAATATCAGGCGGCGCTGCGCGCAGGCCTGGAAAAGGCGCTCAAATCGCTGGAGATTGGGAAAATCGTCGAAGAGCGCCTCAACGCGCTGGACATGGCGGCGCTGGAGGCGCTGATTCTGCAGGTCATCCGCAAGGAGCTGCGCGCCATCGTCTGGCTGGGGGCGCTGCTGGGCGCGCTGCTGGGCGTGCTCAACGCGGTGTTTGTATAGCCGGACGACGCCTGCGCTTACCGGCGGATGAGCAGCACGGTCAGGTCGTTGACGTTGGTGCCGGTCGCGCCGGTGACGATGAGGCCGCCGACGGCCTCCAGGGCATGGTAGGCGTCGTTGTCCGCCAGAACGTCGTCCACGCGCAGGCCGCAGGCGCGCAGCGCTGAGGCGGTGCGCCCGTCCACATACCCGCCCGCCGCGTCGGTGGGGCCGTCCGTGCCGTCCGAGCCGACGGAAAACAACGCCGTGTCCCGAAAGCCCGCAATGCCCGGCGCGGCGGCAAGCGCCAGCTCCTGGTTGCGGCCGCCCAGGCCCGTGCCGGTGACGCGCACCACCGTTTCCCCGCCGGCGATGACGGCGAGCGATTCCGCGCTGTCCTGATGATAGGCGGCGACGGAGGCTAGGAAGCTGCCCGCCTCGCGCGCCTGGCAGCGGAGGCTGTCGGTCAGCACCAGGGGCCGATAGCCCAGCGCCCGGCACTGCTCGCAGGCGGCTTTGCACAGCTGGCGGACGCTGCCGGCAATGTGGGTCTGCACGTTTTCCAAGCGTTTGGGCGTCTCCTCGCGCAGCAGCGCGCGCGCCTGCCCGGAAAGCGGCAGCGCGTATTTTTCCGCTATGGCCTGGGCCTGCTCGCTGGTGGAGCTGTCCGGATAGGCGGGCCCGGAGGCAATCATGTCCGGCGGGTCGCCCAGCACATCCGAGAGAATCACCGAAAATACCCGCGCCGGCGCGCACAGCTGCGCAAAGCGGCCGCCCTTGACGGCGGAAAGCCGTTTGCGCACGGTGTTGATTTCCACGATGTCCGCGCCGCACGCCAGCAGGGCGGAGGTCAGCGACGCAAGCTCCTGCGGAGGGAGCAGCGGCTTTTCAAACAGCGCCGAGCCGCCCCCGGATAGAAGAAACAGCACCATATCCTCCGGGCCTGCGCCGCGCGCCAGCGCCATGGCCGCGTCGGTCGCCGCAAAGCAGTTCGCGTCGGGCACCGGATGGCCGCCTTCAAAGATGCGCAGGCCGTCCAGCGCGCCCCGCGCATGGCCGTATTTGGTAATCACCACGCCGTCCGCAATGCGGCCGCCCAGCGCCGCCTGCGCCGCGGCCGCCATCTGCCAGGCGGCTTTGCCTGCGGCGACCAGCAGGAGCCGGCCGCGGCAGTCGGGCAGGGCCCGTAGCGCGCGCCGGACGGCGGCGTCCGGCTGTGCGGCGCGCAGGGCCGCGTGAATGATGGCGTCCGCCTCCTGTCGAAGCGTCATACCCCTTCTCCTTTCCGCTGCGGGACATTTCGTATGCCGTCAAACAGTATAACAGATTTGCGGCCGGGAATCCAGACGGGCGGCGGGCAAAAGGCGCATGCACGGCGCGCGGCGGGCTGTGCTGCCCGCATTTCGGGCGGCCGTCCTCCTCCCGCCCCGGGACGCGGCGTTTCGGCGGAGCGAAAAGCCTCTTTTCTTTTTGTGCCCGCGCGCGTATACTGAAGGTATCAACGCAAGGGAGGAAGTCATATGGACGGAGGATACCGCGTGGGCCGCCTGCCGGCGGAGGCGGAACTCTGGGCGCCGTGCGGCGCGTTTGATCCCGCCGCCCTGCCCGCCGCTTGGGCGGCATTGGAAGAGGCGCCTATCGACAAGTTTCCCTGGGACGAAAACGGCTACCGGCCCCCGGCGGCGGCGCGCGTGGGCTGGAACGAGCGGGGGCTGCATGTGCTGCTGTATGCCGACGAGCCGCGCATTCGCGCCGAGGTGACGGACTGCGGCGGCCCCGCCTGTCAGGACAGCTGCCTGGAGTTTTTTCTTGCGCCCAATCCGCAGCGGCCTGCATGGTACTGGAACATCGAATGCACCCCGCGCCCGGCGGTGCACTGGGGCGAGGGAGAAGGACGGCATGGGCGCACGGTGTTCCGGACGATACCGGAAGGCGTCAGGCTTTCGGTCAGCCGGCACGAGGGGCGCTGGTGGGCGGTGCGGTATACCCTGCCCGCCGACCTGCTTGCGCGGAGCTTCGGCGTGACGCTGACGCCCGGGCTGACCATGCGCGGCAATTTCTATAAGTGCGGCGACCGGACCGAAAAGGCGCATTACGGCATGTGGCGCGCGTATGACAGGGCCGTGGTGCCCAAACCGGATTTCCACCGTCCGGAGCTGTTTGCGCCGCTCACGCTGGCATAGCGCTGCGCGGACGCATGCGCGCCTGCGCCGCAAAAAGCGCTGCGGGACGCATTGCTTCCGTTCCCGCAGGGTGGTATACTGCTGGTATGGGCGTGCCGTGGGAAATATTGTCTTTTCATAAAAGGAAGGACGGGCGCGCCGCCGGTTTGAACGGCACAAGGGTTCCGACAGGGCTTTGTACACAGAAGGGAAATATGCAAGGGAGGCGGGTTTTGCATGAGAATCATTGTTTGTAAGGGAAAGCGCGCGCAGGGCGAGGCCGCGGCGGCATTGTTTGCCGCGCAAATCCTGCGCAAGGCGGACTGCGTTCTGGGCCTTGCCACCGGCTCGACGCCGCTGGAGACCTATGCGGCGCTGACGGCCATGTACGAGCGCGGCGCGCTGGACTTTGGCGCCGTGCGGTCCTTCAACCTGGACGAATACGTGGGCATGAAGCCCGACCAGGAGCAGAGCTACTTCCGCTTTATGTACGAAAACCTTTTCTCCAAGGTGAACATTCCCCAGGGCAACTATTTTCTGCCCGACGGCGCCGCGGCGGACGTGGACGCGGAATGCGCCCGCTATGAGGCGGCCATTGAGGCGGCGGGCGGCATTGACCTGCAATTCCTGGGCCTGGGCCATGACGGGCACATCGGGTTTAACGAGCCGGCCGATCACTTCCCGCTGGCGACGCATTGCGTTGACCTGGCCGAACAGACCATCGAGGCCAACAAGCGGTTTTTCGCGTCGGCCGAGGATGTGCCGCGCCGCGCGCTGACCATGGGGATAGGCACCATTATGAAGGCCAGGGGCATTGTGCTGGTCGTCAACGGCGCGGACAAGGCGGACATTACCGCCAAAGTCCTCAAGGGCCCGGTCGTCCCGCAGGTCCCCGCCAGCATTTTGCAGTTCCATCCCAACGTCACGGTCATTCTGGACGAGGCCGCCGCGTCGAAGCTGTAAGGCGGAAAGGCGCGCGGGCTTTGCGGCGTACACGCCGCCGCTGCGGATGAGACAGGAAGGGGCTGCCGCCCCTTCCTGCATCCCCGCAGAAGTACGTTCCATTTGCCGATACGCGAAAGCCTTGCTGCGCAAAACATCCGAACCCGGCGCGCATGTCGCCGGGTTCGGATTCCATTGGGAGGGCTTCGGCCCTCCAAGCCTCTCCAAAAGGGTTTTCGGCGGTCTGCGGCCGGATGCTCCGGCCTGACAGCCCCTTTTTTGATGCGGCCTGACGACGTTACGCCGCGTCGTCTTCCGCTTCCTCCGACTCGTCCTCAGCAGTGGGTTCGGTCGTTTCCTCCGCCTCGGTTTCCGCTTCGGTTTCCTCCGGCTCGGCTTCCGCCTCGGCCTGCGCGTCTATCGCCACCATGCGCCCCTCCACTTCGGGGGCGACGGGGCTGTTTTCCTTCAGGTAATTGATAATCACTTCATCCATCGCGCCCATGGTGAAGAGCACTTCGGCTTCTCCCAGGGGAGTATAGCCGTCCTGGCCGGTGGCGAGGTAGTCGTTGGTCGCCAGCTTATACGTGGCCTCCGGGTCGAGCGGTTCGCCGCCGACCAGCACTTCGACGATGCGCTCCCCGGGCTCGGCCGCGGGATCAAAGCGCACGGTCATCCCGCCCACCTGCGGGAAACCGCCGTTGGTCTCGGGATATACGCTCAGGCCCCCTTCGAGCGAGTCCAGAAGGTCCTGGCCGGACACTTCCATGAGCACGACCAGATTGCCGAAGGGGAAGACCGTGTTGACGTCGCGCGCGGTGATATCGCCCGCCGGGATGGTGGCCCGGATACTGCCGCCGTTGGTGATGGCGACGTCCGCGTCCGTCGCGTCCAGCAGGATATCGCACACCAGGTTCCCCCAGTTGGATTCGGACCTGCGCACGATTTCGCGCTCGCCTATCAGCTCCACGCTGGTGGAGCCGACGACCTGGTCCATCTCCTCGCTCTGCTCGCTTTCCAGGGTTTCCAGCAGGTTGATGATGTCGTGGTCCTCATACAGGCCCGGGTCGGGGATGAGAGAAGCCTGCACGTACAGGCCCTCCTCGGCGAAGGTGAGCACCACCTTGCCCAGCCATTGCAGGTATTCGCCGGCGGAGGTGACCAGCGGCGGATCGCTCTGGGCGTCCTCCTCGCGCGAGTGCTGCACAATGTCGTACAGCGCGGTATGGCTGTGGCCGTCGATGACCAGCGAAACGCCCTCAATGGACGCGAGCGCTTCCACGCTGTTGGGGTCGTACGCCGCGTCGCAGCCCCAGTGGCAGAGAATGATCACGGCGTCCGCCTCGTCGCGTACGGCCTGCACGGCTTCGGCCACCGGTTCGATGCCCTCGAACACCAGGCCCTGGATATAATCCGGATGGATGCTGGACTGAATGGTGGGGTTGGCCGCGCCCACGATGGCGATTTTCTTGCCCGCGATTTCCAGGATGGTGTAGGGGGTAAAGGCGTGCGAGCCGTCCTCCAGGAGGATATTCGCGTTCAACAGCGGGAAATCCATGGTCTCTTCCAATTCCTTGAGGCGGTCATAGCCGTAGTTGAAATCATGGTTGCCGGGCGTCATCGCGCTATACCCGATGCTGTTCATGACCTCTACGATGTTTTCCCCCTCGCCGATGTTGGCAAAGACCGTGCCGTGCAGCGTATCGCCCGCATCCAGCACCAGGACGTTGGCGCCGTTGGCGCGTTCGGCATTGACAAACGAGGCCATCATGGCAAAGCCCATGCCTTCCGCGCTGTCGTAGCGTCCGTGCGTGTCGTTGGTATGGAAGATGGTGACCGAGACGGGTTCTTCCGACGCGCCGTCTTCCGCCAGCGACGGGACGACCGCCCACAGCATGGCCAGCGCTATCAGCAGAGCCAGGAGCTTCTTCATTACCGCTACCACCTTTCTTTCATGATTTGCCCGCGGCATGTATGCGTTCCCCGCGGCAACATTCTACCGGTAGTATACAGGAAGTGACGGCATATTTCAATTTGATAGGGGGAGGTTTTTCTCCAGGCAGAGGAAATCTTCGCCATACAGACGGCACTGGCCGCGGCGCGCAAAGCCTTCCCGCTTGTACAGCCGCCGCGCCGCGGCGTTGCCTGTCGAGCACAGCAGGCGCATCGCGGCAAAACCGCGCGCCGCGGCTTCGTCCAGCAGCGCGCGCATCACCCGGCCGCCAATCCCGCGCCCCTGCGCATCCGGCGCCACGCACAGGCGCACGGCCTCGCAGGCGGGCGAAACGGTCCAGCAGCCCAGCGCTTCCAGTTCGTCGTCGTCCTGCTCCAGCAGGGACACCGCCGCCAACAGGCGCTCCCCCTCCCGCACGACGCGCAGCGCGCGCCGCTGCAAATCCGCGCGCACGAACGAGGCGTCCGGGTAGTGTTCGTTCCAGGCGCAGCCCGGCCGGCCAATCTGCCGGCGGTAGAGCGCCAGCACCGCTTCGGCGTCGGCGGGCGTTGCCAGTTCGAGGAATTCCTGCATCGTTTTTTCCTTTCCGGCGCGGACGGGCGGGGAAGCGCCCCTCGGCCCGCCGCCTTACAGCCGCTCGTGCCAGGCGTCCACTTCCTCAATCACATGGCCGACCGCGCGCGCCACGGCGCCGGGCCGGAAGGGATTGCCCAGGTTCGCCAGCGAGAGCAAATCGAAGTAGCCGCGGCTTCCGCCCGCCTGGCACAGCTTCAGATAATCCGCCCATGCCTGCCGGCGGTCCGTCTTCATGCGCCCGTACAGCTCAAACGCGCACACCTGCGCCAGCGCGTAGTCGATATAGTAGAAGGGGTAGAGGAAGATGTGCTGTTTTTGCATCCAGAAGCCGCCCTGCTCCATAAACGCCATCCCGTCGTAGTCGCGCCAGGGCAGGAACGTCTCTTCGATTTCCTTCCAGACCGCATAGCGCGCCTGCGCGGACATGTCCGGCTTTTCATACACGCGGTGCTGGAACGCATCGACGCTGACCAGGTATGGAATGGTGCAGACAGCATCGCACAGGTGGGCGAACGTCGCGCGCTGCGCGTTTTCTTCGCCGAAGAATTTGCCCATCCACGGGTAGGCGAAGTGCTCCATGGCCATGGAATGGATTTCGTTGATTTCGCTGGTGGAGTGGCAGAGCGCGGGGATGGGCTGGGTGCGGGCGGCGGTGTAGCCGGCGAAGGCGTGGCCCGTTTCGTGCGTCAGCACCCCTACGTCCGCGGCGGTGCCGTTGAAGTTGGAGAAAATAAACGGCGCGTTGTAGCCGCGCAGGTAGGTGCAGTACCCGCCCAGGTGCTTGCCGGGCCGCGTGGTCAGGTCAAAGAGCTGATGCTCGCGCATGAAACGGAAGAATTCGCCCGTTTCGGGGCTGAGCGCATCGTACATCTGCGCCGCCGCCTCCACGAGAACCTCCTGGCCGCCGATGGGGTCGGCGTTGCCCTGGGGGAAGAGGAAGCTTTCGTCATAGTAGCGCAGCTTGTCCACGCCGATGCGCGCCGCCTGCGCCTTGCGCCAGCGGGCCACCGCGGGCACGATGACGTCCCGAACCTGTTCCCGGAACGCCGCGACCTCGCGCGCGGTGTATTCGGCGCGCCCTTTGCTGAAGTAGGCCATCTGCGTGTAGCTCTCCAGGCCCAGCTTTTCCGCCATGCCGACCCGAAGGGCGAGCAGCTGGTCGTAAATTTCGTCCAGCTTGGCCGAGACGCCCTCGTATTGCGACGCCCAGGCCAGGAACGCGGCGCGGCGCACGCTGCGGTCCGGGCTTTCCATATGCTTGAGCAGGCCGTAGAAATTGCACGTCTCGCCCTGGAACTCCACCTGGCATGCCGCCACCGTCTTTTTGTATTCGTTTTCCAGCTCGCTTTCCCGGACGCGGTCGGCGACGATGGCTTCGCCCTGGATGCGGGCGTTCAAATCGGCGCGCACGAAAAACTGCTTGCCGTATTCGGCCTCGAACGAGGCGCGGAAGGGAGTGCGCAGGAGCGCGTCGACGGCCTGCTTGGACAGGGGCATAAACTGGGCCATCTCGCGGTGGAAAAACTGCATCTCCCCGTCATAAAAAGGGTCCGTGGTGTCCAGCGTATTGCGGATGGAGGCCAGCGTCCGGGCCGTATAGACCGCAGAAAGGATGTCCTCCTGCTCAAGATAGGCCGCGCGGGCCTGCGCATAGTCTGCGGCGTTTTCAAAGCGCGAAAGCGCCTGCCGGAAACGTTCGGCGACGTCCTGCATATCAGGCCGGGCGTAGGGCAGCTCGCTGAAGGTCCACATGTCCGCCATGTCCAAATCCTCCTTTGTATACCTATACATCTTGACGATACTGTTTCGCCACGCGCAGGCGTTCTCCTGCCGGGTGCGCAAATTTCACCGCGGGTGTGCCGGATGCGGCGATTTATGGTATGATAGAACCGGATTTTACAACAGGAAGAAAGGGACGCACCATGCACAGCATCCAATGGACAGTCAACCATATGCCCGCCACGGACGACCGGTGGCTGGCCGCGCTCTCGCCCGCGGAGGCGGAGCGGGCGCGCGCGTTTCACCGGAGCTTTCCCATGTACGCGCCGACCCCGCTGGTCCGCCTGGACGCGCTGGCTCGGCGGCTGCGCCTGGGGGCCGTCTATGTCAAGGACGAAAGCCGCCGTTTCGGGCTGAACGCCTTTAAGGTGCTGGGCGGCTCCTACGCCATCGCGCGCCATATCGCCGCGGCGCTCGGGCGGGATATCTCGCAGATGAGCCATGCGGCCCTGCTCTCGGACGCGGTGCGCGAGGCGCTGGGGCAGACGACGTTTTTTACCGCCACCGACGGCAACCACGGGCGCGGCGTGGCATGGGCGGCCCGGGAGCTGGGACAGAAGGCCGTGGTCTTTATGCCGCGCGGCACAAAACCCGTCCGCATGCAGAACATCCGCGCCCTGGGCGCAAAGGTCACCATAGAGTACGTAAATTACGACGCCTGCGTGCGCATGGCGGACGAGCATGCCTCCAGGACGCCGGGCGGCGTGCTGGTACAGGACACGGCCTGGCCCGGCTATGAGCAGATGCCGCTGTGGGTCATGCAGGGCTACGGCACCATGGCGGCGGAGGCGGCCGAACAGATGGGGCGCAGGCCCACGCATATCTTTTTGCAGGCCGGCGTGGGGTCCATGCCCGGCGCGGTGCAGGGCTATTTTGCCGGGCTGTATCCGGAAAATCCGCCGCGCGTGACGGTGGTGGAAGCGTCCGCGGCGGCCTGCCTGTATGAGAGCGCCCGGGCCGGGGACGGGCGTCCGCGCAGCGTGGGCGGCGATTTGGCCACCATGATGGCCGGGCTTGCCTGCGGCGTGCCCAATCCCATTGCCTTCGACGTGCTGAAAAACCATGCGTTTGCCTTTGCCGCCTGCCCGGACTGGGTCGGCGCGATGGGCATGCGCGTGCTGGGAGCGCCCCTGGAAGAGGACGGGCGGGTCATTTCGGGAGAAAGCGGCGCGGCGGGGCTCGGGCTTCTGTACGCGCTGATGACGGGCCGTGCGGAGGGCCTGCGCGAGGCGCTCGGCCTGGACGAAACGTCGGTGGTGCTGCTGTTTTCCACGGAGGGCGACACCGACCCGGACAACTATCGCCGTGTGGTCTGGGACGGCGCGGAAGGGCTGTGAAATCTTGGCGAAAGCGGGGGCTGAGGCATGAAAACCATCGGCATTCTGGGCGGCATGGGGCCGCTGGCTACGGTGGATTTGTTCCGAAGAATCGTGGAAGGGACGGACGCGGCGAGCGACCGGGAGCATATCCCCATGGTGATTGACAACAACACGGCCATTCCGGACCGGACGCAGGCCATCCTTCACGGCGGGGAAAGCCCGGTGCCGCAGATGGTGCGTTCGGCGGTGCGGCTGGAGGCGATGGGCGCGGATGTTCTGATTATGCCATGCAATACCGCGCATTTCTTCTACGACGCCCTGCAGCCCTTTCTGGGCGTTCCCATGCTGCACATGATTCGCGAAACGCTGGAGGAGGCGCGCCGCCGCGGCGTGCGCCGGGCCGGGCTGCTGGCGACGGACGGAACGTGCCAGAGCGGGGTATACCATCGCGTTTTCGAGCCGGCCGGCGTGACGCTGCTGACGCCGGACGAGGCGGGACAGCGGGAGGTGATGCGCGTCATCTACGAGGGCGTCAAGGCGGGCCGGGCGGCCTTCGATACCCGCGCGCTGCGCAGGGCGCTCGACGCGCTGACGGCGCAGGGCGCGCAGACGCTGATTCTGGGCTGCACGGAGCTGCCGCTGGCGTTTGCCCGATACGACCTGGCGGGGTATGAGACGCTGAACCCCACGGAGGTATTGGCCCGCGCCGCCATTCGGGAGGCGATGGGCGCGCCCGCGGGCCGCTGAAGGACGGCGCCCATCATAAAAAGACGGACGGCAGCGCCGTCCGTTCAGCGTATCGACAAATTGAGAACACTTCTGCGGGGATGCAGGAAGGGGCGGCAGCCCCTTCCTATCTCATCCGCAGCGGCGGCGTGTACGCCGCGAGGAGCGGCTGCAAGCCGCTTCCGCCGAAAACCCCTTTGGGGAGGCTTGGAGGGCCGAAGC
>DVFI01000024.1 GCA_018713305.1 Candidatus Avichristensenella intestinipullorum | reverse complement strand
AGGCACCGGTAAGACCTTGCTGGCCAAGGCGGTGGCCGGGGAAGCCGGCGCACCCTTCTTCTCCATTTCGGGTTCCGACTTTGTGGAGATGTTCGTGGGCGTGGGCGCCAGCCGCGTCAGAGATCTTTTCGACCAGGCGAAAAAACACACCCCTTCCATCGTCTTTATTGATGAAATCGACGCGGTCGGACGCCACCGCGGGGCCGGCCTGGGCGGAGGCCATGACGAGCGTGAGCAGACGCTCAACCAGCTCCTGGTGGAAATGGACGGCTTTTCCAACAACGAGGGCGTTATCGTTCTGGCGGCCACCAACCGCCGCGACATTCTGGACCCCGCGCTCCTGCGTCCGGGCCGGTTTGACCGGCAGATTACCGTCAACTATCCGGACGTGGCGGGACGCGAAGCCATCCTGAAGGTGCACAGCCGCGGCAAGCCGCTGGGCCCGGACGTGGATATGGGCGTCATCGCGCGGCGCACGCCGTTTTTCACCGGCGCCGACTTGGAAAACGTGATGAACGAGGCGGCCATTCTGGCCGCGCGCCAGGGACAGCCGGTCATCGGCGAAGGCCATATTGAAGAGGCCATTACCCGCGTGCAGATGGGCCCGGAGAAAAAGAGCCGCCGCGTGACCGAAAAGGACAAGCGCCTGGTCGCCTATCACGAGGCGGGCCATGCGGTCGTGGGCTGGCTGCTGCCCAAATGCCCGGACGTTCACATGGTCACCATTGTGCCGCGCGGCGGCACGGGCGGCCACACCCAGCTGCTGCCTTCCGAGGAGAGCCAGTTCGACACCAAGGAAGAGATGCTGCAGGAAATCACCATGGCGCTCGGCGGGCGCGCGGCGGAAATGCTGATTTTCGGCGACGTGACCGGCGGCGCGGTGGGCGACCTGCAGGGCGCGACCGCTCAGGTGCGCAGCATGATTACCAAGCTGGGCATGAGCGACGCGATAGGCCCCGTGTACTACGGCGGCGGGCATGAAGTGTTCCTCGGGCGCGACTTCGCGCAGGAACGCGATTGCTCCGAGAAAATCGCCGCCGCCATCGACGACGAGATACGCCGCGTGATGGAGGCCTGCCTGGAACGCGCGGAGAACCTGCTGCGCGAGAATATGGACAAGCTCCACCGCCTGGCGGAGGTACTGCTCGACCGTGAAACCGTCGTTCGCGACGAGCTGGACGCCATCATGAAGGGCGAGCCGCTGCCCGAGCGCGCAAAGCCTGCCGCGCCCGCCCAGCCCCAGACGCCGCCGGCGCCGGAAACGGCCGACGGTACCGTCGTGGCGCCCACGCCGGACGAGGCGCCCGGCTGCCATACGCCCCCTGCGAACGCGGACGAGGGGCCCGATGCGCGCTGACCTGCATCTGCACACCACGGCCTCCGACGGCCTGCTCACCCCCGCGCGGATGGTGCGGGAAGCGCGCCTGGCAGGCATGAACATCATCGCCATCACCGATCACGATACCGTATCGGGCGTGCGCGAAGCCCTGGACGCAGGCGTTCGGGAAGGCGTGCGCGTGCTGCCGGGATTGGAGCTGAGCGTGGGCGGCGAAGAGGAGATTCACCTTCTGGCCTACGGCGTGCGCCCGGAGCATCCCGGGCTGCTCGCGCTGCTGGAAGGGCTGCTTGTGCGCCGGCAGGCACGCATGGAGGAAATGCTGCGCAGGCTGGAGGCATTGGGCATGCCCGTACCGCGCGAGGAAGCGTGCGCGCCGGATTCGCCGTTTATGGGGCGAATGAACCTGGCGCGGGCCATGACCGCCCGCAGCTACTGCGCGTCGCCGGCCGAGGCGTTTTCGCGCTGGCTCAACGCCGGACGCCCCGCCTATGTGCCCAAGGAGCCTATCGGGGTGCCGGAAGGCGTGCGGCGGCTGCGCGCGCTGGGCGCGGTGGTATGTCTGGCGCACCCGGGGAGACTGCGCATGGAAGAAAGCGCGCTGCTGGCCCGGCTGCCGGGCTGGACAGAGGCGGGCCTGGAAGGCATGGAGGCCTACCACCCCAGCCACAGGGACCCCGAACGCTATGCGCGCATGGCGCGCAGGCATGGGCTTCTGGTGACCGGCGGCAGCGACTGCCACGGGCGGCGGGGCGAGCGGTCCTGGATTGGAGAAGCTACTGCCGGCTGGCACAGCGCGCAGGAGGACGTGGCGGCGCTGCAAAGCCGGATGACCGAAAGGATTACAAAGGCCGAATCGCCATGATTCGGGAAAGGCAGGCAGAGGGATGTCGTATCGCCAGCAGGGCTATCGCCCGCAGGCTCACCAGATGGCCTACGCGGGAAAAGGCGGCCGCGGAGCGCCGCGCCGAAGCGCGCCGCAGCAGCCGTCCCGCGGCCGCAAGACGGGCGGCCGCAAGCGTCCGCGCCGTCACCGTCCCATCCGGACGTTTTTGCTGCTGGTCATTTTCGCTTTTCTGGCGACCGGCGGCCTGATGGGCTATACGATGTACCGGGAAGTCAACGACGTGCGCGCGGAGGGGACGTTCTATCCGGGCATCTATGTCAACGACGTCTCACTCTACGGCGCGTCGCCGCAGGAAGCGTATGACTTTTTGCTGGCGCAGGCGCGCGAAAAGATGGCCAACTGGTCGCTCACGCTGGCATACGGGGAGCAGTCCTGGACCATTACGACCGATACGCTGGGCATGACGCAGAATTTGGAAGCCGCCATCCGGGATGCGGTCAACGAGGCGCATGCCATCGGGCGCGAGGCCTCCTTCCTGGACAGCTATCGCACCGTGCTGTCGCTCAAGAGCGAGGAGTATCGGATTTATACCAACAATATCCGCCAGAACGAAGAGATGCTCGACGCCATGCTGATGGACATCAAAAACCTCATCGACGTCCAGCCGCAAAACGCGGAGCGCATCTTCGACACCAGCCGCAACGACGCCATCTATATCAAGGACGAGGTGGTCGGCCTGTCGCTGGACATCATATCGCTCAAGGAAGAAATCCTGCGGCGGGCGGACGCCATGGAAGCCGGCGTCATCGAGCTGCAGCCCGAAACCATTCAGCCGACGATTACCCGCGCGATGCTGGAAGGCGAGGTTGTCCGCCTGGCCAATTACTCCACCGTCATCAGCACCCGCAGCACCGAAGGACGCACGGCCAACATCGAGCTGTCCTGCAGCCGGTTCAACGGCCTGGTCATCAAGGACGGCGAGCGCGTCAGCTTCAACGCCGTTGCCGGCAAGCGCACGGTGGAAAACGGCTATCAGTCCGCGCCCGAAATCGTCAGCGGCCAGTACCAGGACGGCGTGGGCGGCGGCATCTGCCAGACCTCTTCCACGCTGTACAACGCGGTCGTGCAGGCGGGGCTGGAGGTCGTGGACCGCAGCAACCACGGCATCCCGGTCAACTATTTGCCCCCGGGCGCCGACGCCACCGTCACCGACGACGGCCGCCACGATCTCGTGTTCCGCAACAATACCGGCGCGGATATCTACATCGTGGCCAAGGTGGTCAAGGAAAACAGCAAAACCATCTGCCTGTTCCAGATTTATGGCCGGCCCGACCCGCACGGCTATACCTACGAGCTGCGCCACGAGATTACCGAGACCATCCCCATTCCCGAGGAACCGCGCGAGGTGAAGGATACGCAGGGCACCCACGTGATTTATCGCGACGAGACGGAGCTGATGAAAAACGGCTCGGAAGGCTACAAGGTGCAAAGCTATCTGGTCACGCGGGATTCCGCGGGCAATGTGGTCAGCGAAGAAGCGTTTAACACCAGCACCTATTCCGCCCAGCCCCATACGCTGTATGTGGGCGTGTCGCGGCGGGAAGACTCCTGAGCCCGGCAGGAAACGCGCGCCTTGTCGGCTGTGCCTTCTCTGTCGCCGGGAGCGCTCCGGCGCTTGCGCGCCTGCGGCCCTCCGGCCGCTCCCGCGCAAAAAAAACGGCGTCGCCCCGCATTCGCCGCGCAGGCCGCCGGCGTCCCAGGGCGGGCGGAGAAGCGCCGGTCTCCGGAGCGCCCGGCACGAGGGCGTATCGCCGCAGTTCCGGGCGGCAGGGAGGGCGGGAGCTCCCCGATAACCATCCGACCCCGTCGACATGCGCACGGGGTCGGAAGCTTCTGGAAACCGTTCGGCGCGTTTTCCCGGCCGCAGGCGCAGGGACCAGGCGTTCCCGGCCAACGGCGCGGGCGCGGCGCGCTTTGGGGCCGACGCTCAGGCGATTCGCTTCAGCGCGCTCTGCACCTGCGGCATGCAGACGAGCACCGCGCTGACCAGCGCTTCGACGGCCATGTACGTTCCGTTATACGACAGCGAATAGAGCAGCACGCCCAGCGTATCGACGGCGTTCGCATACTCGGCAAAGTACACCACGCCCGTGAAGAAATGGCACAGGAAGCGCGCAAAGCATGCCAGCACCACGCCCGCCGGCAGCGCCCAGGCGCCCCGGAAGCGGCGGAAGCATCCGGCCAGCCCCAGCACGGTATAGGCCAGCGGATAATCCAGGATGAATTGCAGCCAGTGCACGACATAGGGGCCCTGGATGCACTGCAGCAGGCTGTAGGCAAATCCCACCAGGAGGCCGGGACCTACGCCGTACAGCCAGGAAAAGAGCATGACTGGCAGCATGGACGCCGGCGTCACGCTGCCGCCGGCCGGCATGTCCCACAGCTTGATGTAGGACAGCAGGAACGACAGCGCCAGGCAGACCGCCGCCACGGCCAGGGAGCGGGAGTTCCAGCGAAAGCGCCGGGTCTGGGTTGTTTCGGACATGAAAAACGTCCTCCTCTGCAAGAAAATTCCCGCTCGCCGGACGGCGCGCGGGAAACGAACTGGATGATGCAATCCACTCGCTTCCCTACGGTAGGATTACCTACACAGGTTCATGGGGTCGGCTCTCGCCCTCTCAGCCTGGAAAGCCCCGAAGGATGGCCGTACAGCCATCCGCCGGCGCCCACCGGGCACCCCCAGCGACGGGTTCGGGGGCATTATAGCACGTCCCGCCGGAAATGACAAGGAGGAAACCATGCATCACTTTTTCGCCTATATGGCGCGGATGCGCCACATCATGCGCTGGGGCCTGATGCGCAACACGCTGCCGGAAAACGACCAGGAGCATGCGCTGCAGGCCGCCATGATTGCCCACGCGCTCGCCACGCTGCGCAACGTCCGCTACGGCGGCACGCTGGACGCCCAGCGCGTGGCGCTGCTGGCCATCTATCACGACGCGGGCGAAGTCATCACCGGCGATTTGGCGACCCCCGTCAAGCACCATAACCCGCTGGTCCATGAAGCGTTCGGCCGCATGGAAGCCATGGCGCGCCGCATGCTGCTGGAGATGCTTCCCGAGGACCTGCGGCCTGCCTACGCTCCCCTGCTCGTTCCGGACGAGACCGAGGAGGCCTGGCGCGTCGTCAAGGCCGCCGACCGTATCTGCGCCTACCTCAAATGCGTGGAAGAGGACAAGGCCGGCAACACGGAATTCCGCAAGGCGCGCGAGGTCATCCGGCGCGATATCGACGCGCTGGAGCTTCCCGAGGTGCGGGATTTCATGCGGGAATTTGCGCCCAGCTTCTCGCTGTCCCTGGACGAGCTGAACGGGCCGGCGGGAAGCGATGCGCGCAGCGCGGCGGAAAACGATGCCGAAAACGGCGGGAACGGCGCAAATGACGGCCGTCCGGGCCGGGAATGACGGACGCCATGCATTTCGACGGCAAAAATCAGGCCGGCGCGCTGCGGTCGTCGCCCTTCTTTCCATAAAAATGGCAAATCTGTGTATTATGAGCGGAGAAGTTTAGCGATTACGCCAGAGCACACAAATGCCCGAAACAATCTTTGTGAAAGTAAACAATTTACCTTTTTTTCGTTCTCCGATATAATAAATGCAACAAAGGGCGGACGTATTGGGGATTGTGCCCGTCCCCGAGAATTTCAAAGCGGGAGTGTGTTAGTATGGCAAGCGTAACGTTAAAGCACATCTACAAGGTCTATGCAGGCGGCGTAACCGCGGTCAGCGATTTCACGCTGGATATCGAGGACAAGGAGTTTATCGTGCTGGTCGGCCCCTCCGGCTGCGGAAAGTCCACGACCCTGCGCATGGTCGCCGGTCTGGAAGAGATCTCCGATGGCGAACTGTACATTGCGGACAAGCTTGTCAACGATGTGGCGCCGAAGGATCGCGATATCGCGATGGTGTTCCAGAACTACGCGCTCTATCCGCACATGACCGTGTATGACAACATGGCCTTCGGCCTGAAGCTGCGCAAGACGCCCAAGGCGGAAATTGACAAGCGCGTGCACGAGGCCGCGAAAATCCTGGACATCGAGCATCTGCTCAACCGCAAGCCCAAGGCGCTTTCGGGCGGCCAGCGCCAGCGCGTCGCGCTGGGGCGCGCCATCGTGCGCGAGCCGAAGGTCTTCCTGATGGACGAGCCGCTGTCCAACCTGGACGCCAAGCTGCGCGTGGCCATGCGCACGGAGATTACCAAGCTGCATCAGCGCCTTCAGACGACCTTCATCTACGTCACCCACGACCAGACCGAGGCCATGACGATGGGCACGCGCATCGTTGTCATGAAGGACGGCTTCATCCAGCAGATTGACACGCCGCAGAACCTCTACGACTATCCGACCAATCTGTTCGTGGCCGGCTTTATCGGCAGCCCGCAGATGAACTTCTTCGACGCCACGCTCGTGCGCGAGGCGGACGGCGTCTACGCGGTGTTCGGCAACAACAAAATCCTCGTGCCCAACAGCAAGGTCGCCAAGTTCCTGGACGAGGACTGCATCGGCAAGGAAGTGACCATGGGCATCCGCCCCGAAAACATGTCCGACAGCAAGGCGTTTGTCGAGGCGAATCCGAAGTCCATTATGGAAGTGGACGTCGAGGTTGTGGAAATGCTCGGTTCGGAGACCTACCTGTATGTGAAGACCTCCGGCAAGACCGACAACGTTATCGCCCGCGTTGACCCCCGCACCACCTCCGCGTCCGGCGACAAGATTCGGCTCGGCCTGGAAACCGAACACCTCCACTTCTTCGACAAGGAAACCGAAGCTACGCTGCTGGGGCGCTAAATTTGGGGTTGCAATTTGCGAAGAACCGGGTATAATGTTAAGCGGAAGAGGTTGTCCTCTTCCGCTGTTTCGTGCAATGGCGCTTGAATCGCCGCGCGGGAAGAAAGGAGACGCTGGATGCCGGATAAACATATCATCGACCAACTGCTAAAGACGCTCTCCGGCCTGCATGCGGAGGTGCTGCTCTTCGACGAGAACGGTAAATCCATTCCGGCAGGCTTTGAGAAGCAAATCCCCATCTTCGCCGAGCTGGGCGGGATGGCTGTGCGCGACGGATGGACCTGGATGCGGGTCAACGCCGCGGCCGTATCCTACATATGCGCCGAGGGCGAGGATCAGGCGGCTGCCGACTGCGTGCGCCTGGCAGCGGCGCTGGCGGAATCGCTCATTGCCGAGCCCATGGCCAATGACCGCACGGATGTGCTGCGGGCCGCGCTTCGGGAAGAGCTTTCCGGCCCGGAGCTGGAGGCGCTTTCCGTAGAGTACGGCATCCCCATGCATATGGACCGCTGCGTCCTGCTTTTCCACGGCAATCCTTCCGTCATACGCGATTTTATCCTGGTGGGCGAAGAGGACATCCTGGTGGAGATGGACCGGCATGCCATTGTGCTGGTCAAATCCATGGACAACATGGAGGGCTATGAGGAGCTGGCGCAGCTGGCCGAAGCCATGGAACAGACCATTATGTCGGAAACGGGCGAACAGCCCATTATCGGCATTGGCGAGTGCCGCTCGTCGCTGGCTGAGCTGGGCGCTTCCTACCGCGCCGCCTGGCGCGCGCTGGAAATCGGCCGCGTCTTTAAGCCGGAAGCCAGCGTGTACTGCTTCAACCGCCTGGTGCTGGAGCGCTTCCTTTCGGAGATTCCGCGCGAGCTGGGCACGCGCTACCACCATATGCTCTTCAATCGCAAGACGCAGCGCCTGTTCAACGAGGAGATGCTGCACACCATTGAGATGTTCTTCGAAAAGGACCTCAACCTCTCCGATACGGCACGCCAGCTCTACATCCATCGCAATACCCTCGTCTACCGCCTGGACAAAATTCAGCGCCAGACGGGGCTGGACTTGCGGCGCTTTGAGGACGCCATCTCCTTCCGCATGCTGCTGATGCTGGGCAAGGCCGGCGGAGACCGACCGGTCAACGTGCGGTAACCGCTCATCGCGGCTTTACCAGAGGTTCATGGTTTTTCCGTTGCTTTTTGCCTGCGAATCCTTTATGATAATAGCGGATTCGCCAGACTGGCGACAAGGTCCGGCCGGAAGCGCAGGGAAATCAAAACGGACGGCGTGACCGTCCGTTTTGCGCATGGTTTCGGCGCAGACCCTTCCGTTTGCGAATCGTTTGCGAAAGGAACCTGCATTCCCCTGCCGGCCGCCGCCCGAAGCATCCGCAGCGTTTCGGGCGCCGGCCCTGCCCCGCGCACAGCGCAGCGTTTCCACGGACCGGACACGCTTAACTTCTTGCGAAAGGAGATGATGCGGCATGAAAACGCTGTTTCGCATGCTTGCGCTGGCCCTTGCCTGCCTGCTGCCGGCGGCGGTTTCGCTCGCAGAGGAGGATACGGTGACCATTTCGGTCGAGGAGTATGAGCGCCTGCAGAAATACCAGCGGCTGGAAGAAGCGCTTTCCCTCATCGAGACGCAGTATCTGTGGGAATATGACGAAAACGTGCTGCTGGAAGGCGCGATGCAGGGGCTGCTGGGCGCGCTCGGGGATGATTATACCTTCTATTATACCCCCGCCGATATGAGCGAGGAAACTGAGTCGGTGACCGGCGAATATGCCGGCTTGGGCATCGAGGTATTCGCCAACCCGAACGACCTGACGATTACCATCAAGCGCGTCTTTTACGGCGGCCCCGCCCAGCAGGCCGGGCTGCGCCCTTCGGATAAAATCGTCCAGGTCAACGGACAGGACGTGACGGCCTACGAGCTCAACGATGCGGTCAGCATCATGCGCGGCGACCCGGGCACGGAGGTCACGCTGACCATCCTGCGCGGCACGGAGTCCTTTGAAGTCACCTGCGAGCGCGCCATTGTAGAGACGGAAATCATGGATTACAGGATGGTCGGCGATGACATTGCCTATCTGCGCCTGTACTACTTTGAGGGCAACGCCCTGGAGCAGCTCGACAACTCCATCGCCTATTTCCAAGAGCAGGGCGTCCGCGCGCTGGTGTTGGATTTGCGCGAGAACCCCGGCGGGTTTATGGATATGGCCGTGGATATCGCGGACCGTTTCCTGGACGATGCGCTGGTGCTTTCCACGGAGGACAAATACGGCCGCCGGATTGAGTTCTACGCCGAGGACGGGTGTTGGGATGTGCCCATAGCGGTGCTCATCGACGAATACACGGCCAGCTCGGCGGAAATCCTTGCCGCCGCGCTGCGGGACAACGGCGCGGCCAAGCTGGTGGGCACCACGAGCTTTGGCAAGGGCATCGTGCAGACGGTGTATACCTTTGCCGAGGACGGCGCGGGGATGCAGCTGACCAGCCAGTACTGGCTGACGCCCAACGACGCTTGCATCCATGAGGTCGGGCTGGAGCCCGATGTGGAAGTCGTGCTGGCCGAAGACGCCATTGACGAAAACTTCCAGTTCGTGCCGGAGAATGACAACCAGCTGCAGGCCGCCGTGGAGCTGCTGGAAGCCACGTTGGCCGAGGAAGAAGCGGCTGCCTGAGCGCAAAGGAGCGGCGCCTTGCGCCCCCGTTCTCGCTTTGTAAACAGCCATGCGCTGTGACGGCAGGCAAAGCCGTCACGGCGCGTCCTTTTCGTATGCGTCCCCGCTCCGACGCGCTCCGCAGGCGCTTGCCGGGACGTCGGATTTCGTCAGCGCATGGGGGCGTGTCGTCAAAGGGGCCTTCTATTCTGCCCCTCTCCGCCCATCATTGCAGCGTATGATGCCACTGCCCGTCCTGCAGATAGTAATAAAACTCGCTGAGCGTATCGTCCAGGAGCACCTTCAGCACATCCATAAAATCCGGGGACAGGTTTTCATGCGGCAGGTCCTCTGGCGCCGCCCAGAAGGCCCTGCCTTCGCTCGATGATCGCAGTTCTCCCTCAAACCGATTTGTCCTGTATAACAGAACCATATAGCGGGAACCGTCTTCACGTATCCAGTCTTTGATGCCGCACAGCTGCGGAGATACAATGGTCAGCCCGGTTTCCTCCAACACTTCACGAATGACCGAATCGGCAAAGGATTCGTCCTTTTCCACATGGCCGCCCGGAAACGTAATGCCCCGCCAGTCGTCATCGGCTTTTTCCAGCACCAGTACCTGCCTGCCGTTATACACCATGCACATATTGGTGAGGGTTACAGCCTGGGTTCTGTCCATGTTTTTCTCCTCCGTATCCCTGTTCTCGTCACATCCATCCGTCAAAGGCGAACACATCCGGGATGGTCGCTCTTCCCCAAATCCCTGCCGCCATTTTATACATGGCCTTTGCATGGATACGGTCGTGCCAAAGGAAGCGGCGAAGCACTTTGCGCAGCGACCACATCTCGCCGTAGCTGCCTTCCCGGACGAGATTGGACAGGAAGCCCTCTTGCTTTTCCAGCGTTTCAAAGCCGCGCTGACGACACGCAAAAATACTGCCGTCATTCTCCGCCTCCACCCCGATTTCGCCGAAATAATACGCGTTGACATGTTTCGTATGCCGATACATTTCCTCGGCGGTGCGCGGCGCTTGCCCGTAGAATGTTTTTCGTGCAGGCGCGACGCTCCGGTTCTTATCGGGGATGCTGTCGTACAAAGCAAAAAAATCCAGGGCGGACTTACATGCCAATGCTTTCAGGCGCTGATACTCCACGAGGGTCAACGGCTCGCTTTCGCTCCGAAACAATACATCCGAATCCGCGTCCCGAACCTCCAATTCGCAGGCGGACTCCTGCACGATTTCCACTTCGTCCACGCGGTCTATGTCCAAAGCGCGCCATGCGGCATACGCTTTGATTTCTTTTGCCATTTTTCGTCTGGCAACGTCCAGGTTTTCGCCGCGGGTAAAGGCCCCCGGAAAGTCTGCCGCATGCAGCAAAGTATCGTCGCCGTTATGTTCCCATACGCACCGAATCTTCATGGCCGCGCCCCCTGCCGACAAGAATGTGCCAGGACATCATACCACAAATCCGCCAATATCGCCGTTATGTGGATGAGAGACGCAGCATGCGGGAGCACCCCCGGACACCAGAGCACGCCTGCAAGGCATGTCTCCTGCCGCCCTCCAACGACCGACGGTTTGCCTCCGCGATGCATCACGGGAAGGAAAGAATGCCCGCGCAGAAGGAGATTTGCGCAAAAGAAAGGGTGGGAAAGGCGCTTCTCAGTTCGTCGACCACAAAATAGATTTCTTCCTCGTCCCATGCTTCGCCCGCTGCTTGCCGGCATTGAAGCAGCTGTTCGCGCGTTTCAAAGGCGATATCCCCAATCAATATCCGCCCGCCCTCCTTCAGATGCGCAAGCAGGACGTGAAGAAACTCCACCTTTTGCTCGTCCGTAAGATGATGCAGGGAGTATGTCGCTACAATAAAGTCATACCTCCGGCACAGCAGCGGGGCTGCCAGGCCCTGGGCAAAATCCCCCTGATAAAGCTGCGCGCCGGGCATCTTTTCCGACGCCAGCGCAATCATCCTGGACGAAAAGTCCTGCCCGTATATGGCGCAGCCCTGCTCATACAGCTTGGTGGTCAGAATGCCGGTGCCGAAGCCTATATCCAGCACCGCAGCGTTCGGCTTCTTCGCGACGGTCTGAAAGATGGTCCCCAGCACCTCCTTGTACCCCGCAAACGGATATGTGTTCTCTTCGTCGGAAACGCCTACCGATTTGTCATATCCGTCTGCCCACAGGTCAAAGCCCTTGCTGTCCAGCATCGTACTCCCCCCATGCCTTTCCGCCTTTCGGTCGTCCCCTGTTCGCCCTGCCATGATATCACGACAGGCAGCAATGCGCAAGGTGCGTTTGGGGCGTATCAACCGCTTTCTGATTCTTCCCTGTCCACTGCCCGTAACGCAACGGCGGCTGCGCCCAGCAAGGCCCCCTCGTACCCCAGAATGCTCGGCAACACGCAAAGCCGCGGATCATGGCCCATCATAAGGCCTTTTTCCAGTTCTGCCTCCAGAGATTGTCGATAATGCCGAAAGGCCAAAGATAAGCCACCCCCGATGACAATGCGTTCCGGGTCCAACAGATTGCAGACCATGGCAAGCGCTTTCCCCAGATAATACCCTTGTCTTTCGAAAGCACGTTTTGCCGCGCTGTCTCCTTCGTCTGCAAGCGCGCTTAACATGCGGCCGTCCATCCGTTTGCCCTGAACCCTCTCCCATCCGCCCGCTTCCAAATAGTTGGCCATCAGCCCGCGTGCCGAAGCATAAGCCTCCAGGGTTCCCCGCAAGCGTCCATGGGACGACCGTCCGCCTTCCTCAACGACTATCTGCCCAATCTCCCCGCTGCTTCCCCCGGCGCCGGTGTACAATTTTCCGTTGAGAAACAGCGCTCCTCCGATCCCGTTGCTTACTGTAATATAAAAAAAGTCGTCACAATCGCGCGCAGTACCAAAACGCTTTTCCGCCAGCGCGCATGCACGGCAATCGTTATCAATAAAGGTTGGCATCTGGTATGTTTCTTGCAGTATCGGGGCGATGGGCAGGTTGCGTACCCCCATAAACCCGGAGCGTTTCCAAATACCTTTCTGCGCATCCGCCAATCCCGGAATCGTCATACCGATGAGTTCCGGATGCCAATCCGGGTATCCTTGACGCATTGCATCCACCGCCGTGCAAATTTGTTTTATGATTTCATCAGCATCATACGAGCGCCATTCATAACGTTTCTTTTTGATAATTTCCCCGTCGTCCGAAATCAGT
>DVFI01000023.1 GCA_018713305.1 Candidatus Avichristensenella intestinipullorum | reverse complement strand
AATTTCCGCGCCGTTCCAGCCCTCGGAGCGGCTCTCCTCGCGCAGGCCGCGCATGAGATCAAAGACCTCGCACAGCTTTTCCTTGGCCACGGTCATCGTCGTCGGCAGCCAGCTGGTCACGCCGTTGGCCGCAATGCCGCGCGCCATCTTGCGCACGCCTTCGGCGTCGCCGTCGGAGGCATCCTCGCCCAGGTATCCGTGGATATGGATATCCACCAGGCCCGGCGATACGTACAGCCCCTGCGCCTGAATCGTCTCGCAGCCTGCCGGCAGCTCGTTCGGCTCGCACAGGCCCACAATTGCTTTGTCAAAGAGCAGCGCCTTGCCCTCCACCTGCGCGTCCGGCATCAGTATCCGTCCGCCTACGATTGCCTTCATGATTCTATCTCCCTTGCTATCATGATTACGCGCCCGAACATGAACGCGTCAAAATATCCCCACTGTGGAGTATAAGCAGAAAAACAGGCCCCGTCAAGGGTGAATCGATGGTTTTCGCGCGCGGTTCGCCCGGTTTCGCGCCGCGGGCCGGCGCGCGTATTGACAGCGCGGCGGAAGGCATGATAAGATAAAAGAAAAACGAGAGGTGCGGCAATGTTCAAAAAGTAATCCAAGGGTTCGGATGGCAAATCGCGACGCCGACGGGAGCATGGGCTCCGGCGGCATCGTTTGCCGTTGAAATTTGGATTGCTTGCCGCCTGCGGCGGCGTGACATTGGTTGCACGGCCCCCCGCTTCTTCGGTCAGCGGGTCTGGCTGCCCTTCTCCGGCAACGAGTGGCTCCATTTTCGACGGCATGGATTTGCCTTGGAAAATGGCGTTTTCTTTTGGGAGGCAGGGTATGCTGGAAGGAAAGAACATCAATCTGTATCTGAAGAAAGACGGAAGAAAAATCGTCGATAATTTCTCCTTTACGCTGCAAAGGGGCGACCGGGCCGTCCTTATCGGCGAGGAAGGAAACGGAAAATCCACGCTCCTGAAATTTCTTTACGACCGCCGGCTCGTGGAATCTTACTGCGAATGCGAGGGCAGCGTTCTGGCCCGGGGACGGCTGGCCTATCTGCCGCAAAGCCTGCCCGAGCGCCAGGGAGAGCAAACGCTCGCGGCGTTTTTTGCCGGAACGGAGTATTACCGGAATCCGGGCCTGCTCCAAACGCTCGGGCTTTCTCCGGAGTTTCTGCAGTCGCCGCAGACGCTGCGCTCCCTTTCCGGCGGAGAAAAGGTCAAGGCGCAGCTGGCGCGCCTGCTGCTGGACGAGCCCGACGTCCTGCTCCTGGACGAACCCACCAACGACCTGGACATCGGCGCGCTGCGCTGGCTGGAAACGTTTCTGGCGCAAAGCCGCCTGCCGGTTCTCTTCATTTCCCACGACGAAACGCTCATCGAGCGCACGGCCAACGTCATCCTGCATCTGGAGCAGCTCGTCCGCAAAACCCAATGCCGGATTTCCGTGGCCCGTTGCCCCTATCAGGCCTACCTCGCCCACCGCCGAACCACCTTTGACCACCAGGAGCAGGTCGCCAGAAAGCAGCGCAGCGATTACGACCGGCAGATGGAAAAATGGCGCCAAATCCACGACCGCGTGGAGCATGAGCAGCGGGCCATCTCGCGCCAGGACCCGGGCGGCGGCAGGCTGCTGAAAAAGAAAATGCACGCGGTGCAGTCCATGGGCAAGCGCTTTGAGCGGGAAAAGGAGAACTTTCTGGCGCTTCCGCAGGAGGAGGAAGCGATTCTGACCCGGTTCGACGAAGGCATCCGCCTCCCGGCGTCCAAGACGGTGCTGGATGTTTCGCTGGATTGCCTGGCCGTCGGGAATCGCTGCCTGGCGCGCCATATCCGCCTGCTGGTTGCGGGCGGCGAACACGTCGGCATTACCGGGCGCAACGGCGTGGGCAAGTCCACGCTGCTGGCGCACCTCTGGCGCCTCGTCCGGGACCGGACGGATATCGTCCCCGCCTATATGCCGCAGAACTATGAAGAAGTGCTCGACTTTTCCCAAACGCCCGTGCGGCATCTGGCCGAGAACTATGCCAAGGACGAGGTCACCCGGGCCCGCACCTATATGGGAAGCATGCGCTTTACGCACGAGGAGATGACCGGCCCCATCGCCGACCTCAGCGGCGGTCAGAAGGCGAAAATCCTGTTTCTGGACATGGTGCTGCGGGGGGCGAACGTGCTGCTGCTGGATGAGCCCACCCGCAATTTCAGCCCGCTTTCCGGCCCCGTCGTGCGGGCCGCGCTGGCCCGCTTCGGCGGCACCATCCTCAGCATTTCCCACGACCGGAAGTATCTGGCCGAGGTCTGCCATACGGTCTACGAGCTGACGGAACACGGGCTGCGCAGAACGGACGCCGGGCATGGCCCCGACGAGGCCGGATAACGCGCCGGGCGCGCCGCGCATCGAATGCCGCGCGGCGCGCCCTGGGTGTTTCCGTTTGGCCCGTCCCCGGACCGGGGTGTCGGCTTGCCTTTCCGTTCCGGCTCAGTGCTTGCCCGAGCCGCCGCACTGCCAGCAGTTTCCGCCGATGCAGGAACAGTTTTGCTCCACATACTCAAGCGTTCCCGGCACCCATTTGCTAATCCTGCCGCTGCCGCCGCATTTCCGGCAGCGCCCCGAGCCGCCGCACGCCGAGCAGTCGGCCTTCTCCCACTCGTACACCGTGTCTCCGGAGCCGCCGGAATTGCCGCCGGACGCGGGCTTCTCGACCAAAAAAGGCGTCTGCGGACGATGGCCGGTATCCAGACAAGGTGGGCCGCTCGGCAAAGGCGACCGAACGTGACCGGGTATACGCAGGAATCAGACGCTGGACGGGCGGCCGGCCCGGGCCAAAGAGCCGGATATGCGCTTTGAACGGCGCTATGAGAACCATGTGTTCGGCAAGATTGACGATGCCCGGTTTGCCAAAGTGTCCAGGCGGTATAAGCAGAAACCGGCCGAGAACGCCGGTCGGTTCAAGGCGCTGCGGCTGGCGCCGAAAAAACCGGATGCGCCCCGAGCGGGGCGTCCTGCTGGAAACAAAAAAATGCTGAGCAGGAAACCATGCCCCCGCACCAGTTGCCATATGGATTTGGAAATAAAAATGCGTCGTATCATCAAAAGAACGTTTCGAATCCTTGCAGACACTCCGCATGGCTTTCGGCACAACGGCGCGACGCTGCGCTAGGCGAGCGGCATCGTTCCGTTCATCTCCATGAAGATTGCGGAGCCCACAGACTGCCAGACCACGGCGAACATCCACACCCCTCGCAAGAAAGAGACGCAGCGGAAGGCTTCCGCAACATGGAGAAAGTGTTTGTCAGTAAGTCTGGGAAGGATGGAGAATCACTGAACACGGCTACAGGGCCGCGTGTGTGGAAACATATCCAAGCCACGGCAGATATCTCGTCTCAGCGGTTCATGCAATGCAGATTCAGCCCATGACATTCATGAGAGAAGGGAATCGTCTGTTGGAGCGGTGATTCCCTGTCCGGAAGCATTCATCCCCACGCATGTGGGGCGGATTTCAATGGATGCACGACGATTGCGGAGATTGTGCCATTCACCCCCACGCACGTGGGGCGGATTCGGGGTTGGTCTTGCCCAGCTTGCCGGTGTT
>DVFI01000022.1 GCA_018713305.1 Candidatus Avichristensenella intestinipullorum | reverse complement strand
CTTGCACGCCGTTTGCGGCGTGCCGCACAGAAAAAATCGTGCCGTTCCAGATGGTCATGTTTACGCTGGCCAAGACCGCCAATACCCTGAGCCTGGATACCCCGTGGACCATCCCGATCATCTACCTGGGCTTTGGCGCGGGCCTGGCGGTGTTTATGTTTTCGGGCTTTGTCAAGGGCATGCCGCTGGCGATTGAGGAAGCGGCCGCCATTGACGGCTGCGGTCCGCTGCGCACGTTCTTCCAGGTCGTTTTCCCGATGCTCAAACCCATCTTCATTTCCGTGGGCGTCCTGGAAATCATGTGGGTTTGGAACGATTACCTGCTGCCCTATCTGGTACTGGACCGCAAGCGCTTTCGGACCATCCCCATCCACATTCAGTACCTCCAGGCAAGCTATGGCCATGTGGACCTGGGCGCGGTGATGGCGCTGATTATGCTCAGCATCCTGCCCATCATCATCTTCTATCTTACCTGCCAGAAGTATATCGTCAGCGGCGTCATGGCCGGAGCGGTCAAGGGCTGAACGGCAGGAACGCCGGCCAAACGGCCCGGAGCAGACGGCGCAAGGCCGAAAGCTTCGGGCCGTGTTTTGCGCTCCGCCTTGATTGACAGGGCGCGGACGCCATGCTATCATCGGCGCAGGGGCGCAAGGCCCGTCCGGCGCGCGGCCGGACAGGAGGAAGAAAATGGACGAGAATATCCTGCATTATCCCACCGTGGCGCTGGACGAGGAAAACGGCGCGCTGGTCATTCTGGACCAGACGCGCCTGCCGGGCGAGGTTCGCCTGCTGCGCCTGACGGAGACGGAGGAAGTGCGCGACGCCATATACCGCCTGCAGGTGCGCGGCGCGCCGGCCATTGGCGTGGCGGCGGGCTTTGGGCTGTATCTGGCGGCCAAACGTATACGGGCCGAAACGCCGGACGCCTTCCTGGAAGCGCTGCGCCGCGCCAAGGAATTCCTGAATGCCGCGCGGCCTACCGCGGTCAATCTGTCCTGGGCGCTGGAGCGCATGGAACGCGCGGCGCTGGAAAAACGGGACGGGCCCGTCTCCGCCATCCGGGAACGGCTGCGCCGGGAATGCGTCGCCATCTACGACGAGGACGTCCGCATGTGCCGGCGCATCGGAGAATACGGCCTTGCCCTGCTGCATGACGGGGACGGCATTCTCACCCACTGCAACGCCGGACAGCTGGCCACCTCCCGGTACGGCACGGCGCTGGCGCCCATCCATCTGGGGCGCGAACGCGGCATGCAGTTCCGCGTGTTTGCCGACGAGACCCGGCCGCTGCTGCAGGGAGCGCGCCTGACGGCCTTTGAATTGATGGCCGACGGCGTGGACACGACGCTCATCTGCGACAACATGGTTTCCCAAGTCATGCAGAACGGGTGGATTCAGGCCGTGCTGGTCGGCTGCGACCGCGTGGCGGCCAACGGCGACGCCTGCAACAAGATAGGCACCTCGGGCGTTGCCATCCTGGCGCGCCACTACGGCATTCCGTTTTATGTGCTGGGGCCGACGTCCACCGTGGATATGCGCCTGGCAAGCGGCGCGGAAATCCCCATTGAGCAGCGTCCGGCGGAAGAGGTGACCGAAATGTGGTACCGGGAACGCATGGCGCCCCGGGGCGTGAAGGTATATAATCCGGCGTTTGACGTGACGGACCATCGCCTGATTGCCGGCATCGTCACCGAATATGGCGTGGCGCGCCCGCCGTACACACAAAGCCTCGCGGACATTTTCCGGCGGAAGGAAGCGGGCGAAGCGTTCTGACGGACGCCGACGCGCTCCGGGACGCCCCGGAGAATGCGGTACCGTCGGCGCCCGGCACGTCAGCGGACTTCCGCGCCGAACGGCATCAGCGCAAGCTTTGCAAGCTTGAAGCATTGCATGCCGAAGGGGATGCCGATGATGGTGCAGCACAGCACAAGGCCGTTGACCGCGGCCCCCAGCGCCAGCGGGAGGCCGCTGAGGATGAGCCAGACGATATTGAGCAAAAGCGAGACGGCGCCGCCGCCGTACTGCACTTCCTTGCCGAACGGGAAAAACGCCAGCGAGGCAAACTTGAAGCACTGACGGCCGATGGGGATGCCCACAATGGTAATCGACCACAGCACGCCCGCCAGGCCCCAGCCCAGCCCCTGCCAAAGTCCTCCGAACAGGAACCAGAGAAGATTGCCCAGACAGCTCATGATGGCGCCCCTCCTTTTTTGCGTTTGCCCCGATTGTATCACAGGGGAGCGCGAATCTGTTTGCGATTTGTTAAAATTCTGGTTACAATTGCATGATAAAATGAGAAAGAAGGGGAGGCCCTGCGCGAAGGGAGGCGGATGGATGCGTCTTTTGCTGGCGGAGGACGATGCTTCAGTGCGCGAAGCGTTGGTCGAGATTCTGCGTCAGAACCGCTATGAGGTCGATGCGGTGGGCGACGGCCGGACGGCATGGGAGTGCCTGAAGGCCGGCCGGTACGACGGGGCGGTGCTGGATATCATGATGCCCGGGATGGACGGGCTGTCCGTCCTGCGCCGCGTGCGCGAAGGAGGCGGTACGCTGCCGGTGCTGCTGCTCTCGGCCCGCGACGGGGTGGAGGATAAGGTGGCCGGCCTGGACAGCGGCGCCAACGATTATCTGACCAAGCCCTTTGAAGCGCGGGAGCTGCTGGCCCGCATCCGGGCAATGACGCGCGACCGGAGCGCGCCGGACACCCTGGCGCTGCGCATGGGCAACCTGGTGCTGGACCGGGCCGGCTATGCGCTGTCTTCGCCGTCCGGATGCCTGCAGCTGACGCACAAGGAATACCAGGTGATGGAGCTGCTGCTCTGCAACCCGCGCCAGACGATTCCGGCGGAGCGGTTTCTGGAACGGATATGGGGATACGACGGCGACGCGGAGATTAACGTGGTGCGGGTGTATATGTCCCTTCTGCGCAAAAAGCTCGCCTTTCTGCACGCGGACGTGCGCATCAAAGCGCTGCGCGGGGTAGGGTATTGCCTGGAAAGGGCCATGTAAACCGGCCGACAAAGGCATCACAACGGACGGCGAGGCCGTCTGTTTCGACCGTCGACAACGTCTTGTCAGCGGAAGCGGCTTGCAGCCGCTCCAGCTTGTCGGAAAAGGCCGGCGCTGCCGGCCTTTTCCGCCAGGACACGTTTCCCCTGCGCCCTGGGCGCGGCCGGGGAAACGTGCAGGGAAACCTTGCTGCGCAAGGCTTCAGACCGTCGAAAAGCCCCTTTGGGGAGGCTTGGAGGGCCGAAGCCCTCCAAATACAATCCGAACCCGGCGACATGCGCGGCGGGTTCGGAAGCCTTGCACAGCAAGGTTTCCCTGCACGTTTCCCCGG
>DVFI01000021.1 GCA_018713305.1 Candidatus Avichristensenella intestinipullorum | reverse complement strand
AAGCTGGCCGCCACCAGCGCCGCCGCGGGAATCATCCACTGATCGCCCATCGCCTGTCTGCGCGCAATGGCCTCCATCCGGGCGCGCGCCTCCGCCAGCGGCACCCCTTTCTGCGCCACCTGCCGCGACAGCGCGTTGACCGCGTTCACCCGCCAGAGGTCCATCTGCCGCTTGCTGACCCGGCGAATGACCGTCTCGTTGTGCCCGGGCACGGTAATGGACACCACCACGCCCGTGGACAGCGCCAGCACTTCCGTATCCTCAAAGCCGTAGCTGCGGCACAGGCGCTGCACGGTGTCCTCGACACGATAGGTTTCCGCGCCGTTTTCCAGGATAATCTGCGCTGCGAGTCCGGCCAGCGCCAGCACATCGCCTGCTTTTTCCCGCTTCTGCATGGGTTTCCTCCTCCGTTTATCGGTGTATGCGAAGCGAGGTCAAATCCGCTTCCTGCGCGCCCACATAGGCCTTCAGGTCCTCCGGCGCCAGCAGCACCATCATGCCGCGCACGCCCGCGCTGACGGCAATGCGCGTATGCAACGCCGCCGTCTCGTCTATCCAGACCGGAAACCGCCGCTTCATGCCTATCGGCGAGCATCCGCCCCGGATGTAGCCCGTGGTCGGCAGCAGCTCCTTCATCGGCAGCATCTCGCATTTCTTGTCCCCGGCCGCCGTCGCCGCCTTGCGCAAGTCGATTTCCTCCGCGCACGGGATGCAGCAGACAAATATCCCCGTGCGTTCGCCGCGCAGCACCAACGTCTTAAAGAGGCGCTCCGGCGGCAGTCCCAGAAGCCGTGCCGTATGAACCCCCGACAAATCGTTTTCGTCCACGGGATAGGCGCGGGCCTCAAAAGGGATGCCCGCGCTTTCCAGCAGGCGCAGGACGTTGGTGCGCGTCATGTCGCGTCCGCCTCCCGCACCCATTGGAAGCGCGGCCCGGGGCCGTCGCCGGTCTCCACCGTCTGCGACCACATGGCCGCAGGGCGCACCCATACGCCCCGCTCGCCGTACAGCGCGCGGTAGACGACCATGGGCTCCAGGGTTTCGCTGTGGGTGGCGATGCAAAGCAGCTGGTATTCCTTTCCCTTGAAATGCCGGTAAATGCCCGGCCGCAATGCGTCCATACCTTTCCTCCCTGCCGCCCGGCATATAAAAAGCCGGAGCCGATGTTTCGGCTCCGGCGCGCAACGCGGCCTTGCTCCGCAAGGGGTGGACGGTTGACAAAGTCATGTCGGAGCCCGATGCTGTCAAAACGGACGGCGTGTGCGCCCGCTTTTTTCCATGAAA
Organism: Candidatus Avichristensenella intestinipullorum; assembly: GCA_018713305.1. GTDB lineage: Bacteria > Bacillota > Clostridia > Christensenellales > Aristaeellaceae > Avichristensenella > Avichristensenella intestinipullorum. The sequence goes on along the minus strand of DVFI01000021.1, from coordinate 2,160 downwards.
AGCGGATGGGCGGGGAACGCCCCGCGCCGCCGGCTTATTTCACCGGCATGATGACCACATGGCGATATGGATCGTCCCCCTCGCTGTGGGTGGTCACGTTGGGATTGTTCTGCAGGCTGGCATGCAGGATGCGGCGCTCATAGGGGTTCATCGGCTCCAGCGATACGCGCCGTCCGGTTTTGACCGCCCGGTTGGCCATGCGCGCCGCCAGGCGCGAGAGCGCCTCTTCCCGCTTGGCGCGGTAGTTTTCCGTATCCAGCGTGACGCGCGTGTACTCCTCGCGGCCCCGGTTTACCTGCAAGCTCGTCAAATACTGCAAGGCGTCCAGCGTCTCGCCGCGGCGTCCGATGAGGATGCCCAGCGTGTCGCCGTACATCGTCGCGTACAGGTGCCCGTCCTCGCTGATATGCACGTCCACCTGCACCCCTACGCCCATGCGCTGCGTGACGTCCAGCAAAAAGCGCTGGGCAATGCCCTCCAGCGTATCAGGGGCATGCGTTTGGATATGCGCCGGCGCCGGCACCGCCACGCGCTCGGGGGCTTCCTGCCGCTCCGCGGGCGCCTCCGCGCCGGGTTCGCGGGCGGGGGCGGCCTTCGGCGCGCGCGGCTTGCGCGCGCGGGCGGGCTTTTCGGACTGCGATTCCCCGTTGTTTCCGGGCAGCGGCGCGCTGCGGAACCGTTCCAGGACCTCATGGCCGCGCGATTTGGCCGCCTTGTCCGCTTTGGGCTTGGGGGCCGGCTTTTCCTGGGCGGGCGCGGGCTTGGGAGCGCGCTTGGCTCCGGAAGCATGTCCGCCGTCCGCGGCCAGAGATTCGCCCAGGTTAATGCCCAGGTCGTCCTCCGCGTCCTCGTCGCGGTGCAGCGTCAGGCGCACCGTGGCCGGCTTGCTGCCGAAAAACCCGAACAGCCCCTTGGCGCCTTCCTGCAGGATTTCCACTTTGCAGTCGGAAATGGCGCAGCCCAGCTTTGCCAGGCCGTCGCTGATTGCATCTTCAATGGTGCGTGCGGATACTTCGATGCTCTTCACAGCTTGTCTACCTCCTCGGAGCGCGCGGCGAGCTTAGCGTCCTGCGCCTCAAAATACTTCTTGAAGATTACCTGCTGCGCCATGGAAACCAGGTTCGTCACCACCCAGTACAGGGAGAACGCCGCGTTGGAGGTGGCGCAAATCCACAGCGAGAAGATGGGGAAAAACCATTTCATGAAGCTGTTCATGCTGCCCATGGAGCGCGCGGTAGGATCCGTGTTGTTCTGCGCCGTGTTTTGCGCGGCGGCCTGGGGGGTCAGCTTGGTAATCAGGTACTGGCTGACGGCGCTGCAGACGGGCAGGATAAAATAGCCGTTGGGAATCGTGTAGATGCTCAGCTGCACAATCAGCAGGTTCATGGTCACGCCGGGAATCACCGTCGCGCCATAGTGCGGCAGGATGATGTTCTGATAGATTTCGCCGTCGATGAACGCCTGCAGGGCGGTCATCTGTTCGGCCGTAATCAGGCCCTCGATGGACGAACCCACCGCGGCCAGCGCATTGGAAGCGACGGGCAGCACGGGATTGAAGGGAGAATCGGCCACCCACAGGTTCTTAATCCACAGGAACGGTTCCACCAGCGTATCCAGCGCCGGCAGGGCGGCGCGAATGGCGTCCGGGTCCGTCAGCCCCTCGACCGCGTGCTGTATCGCCAGCAGGGACTTGACCAGCTCTTCATTGGCGACGTTGCGCATGGCGCCGAACATGATAATCAGCACCGGGAACGTCAGCAGCATCGGCAGACAGCTGCCCAGGGGGTTGATTTTTTCCTTGCGGTACAGCTCCGCCTGTTTGCGCTGGAGCTTTTCGCGGTCGTTGCCGTATTTCTTCTGCAGCGCCTGCAGCTGGGGATTGATTTTTTCCATGCGGCGCATGGATTTGCGACTCTTGTAGTCAAACGGCAGCAAGACCAGGCGAATCAGAATGGTGAAGATGACTACCGTCCATCCGTGGCTGCCAACAATTGAGTTAATCGCCTCGAAAATGTTCTGGAAAAAAGCGTACAATGCACAGCCTCCTTAGGGCACCGGGTCGTACGGGTCTCTGCGGGTAAAGGGGTGGCACCGCAGGATGCGGCGGGCCGCAAGATATGCTCCCCTGGCCGCGCCGTATTTTTCTATGGCCTGCCGCGC
>DVFI01000020.1 GCA_018713305.1 Candidatus Avichristensenella intestinipullorum | reverse complement strand
CCAAGCTGCCTGCGCATAGGCAGACCTGACCGGCGGAAACCCCATTGGGAGGCTTGGAGGGCCGAAGCCCTCCAACTGCCATCCGAACCCGGCGACATGTGCGGCGGGTTCGGAAGCCTTGCGCAGCGAGGTTTCCCTGCACGTTTCCCCGGCCGCGCCCCCAGGCGCAGGGGAAACGTGTCCTGGCGGAAAAGGCCGGCAATGCCGGCCTTTTTCGACCGCCCCTCCGCGCTCATATGCATGCAAGGCCCGCCGGTTCCTCCACGCGAATCCGGCGCAGAACGGTCCCGCGCCGCAAATCGACCAGGCCGACGAGCCCATCCAGCCCGTCGGCAAACCCCGCCGCGCGCCCCAGCGGCAGGATATGCGTCGGCAGCCCGTGCACGCGCGTCTGCCAGCGCAGCCGCCCGTTGGGCGCTTCCAGCATGCTCAGCCAGCCCAGATGGCCTACCAGCAGCCCTCCGTCGCAGGTGGCCAGCGTCCCCGGCTGCCCCGGCAGGGCAATCCAGGGCTTCCAGCGCCCGGACGCGTCCACCTCTCCGACCACGGACCCCGTCTCATATTCCCCCGCCGCGCAAAGCGCCATGAGCACGCCGGCAAAGAAGCATACGCCGCAGACCGCGCCTCCCGGCGCAAGGCGCAGCCGTGTGGAAAGCGTCGCGGCGTCCAGAATCATCGCCTCTCCCGATGCACCGCCGGCCACGGCTGCCCGGTCCGTCCGCGCGTCCAGCGCCAGCGCGCAGGGGCGAAGCCCCGCCGCCGCCACGCCCAGCAGCCTTCCCGCCCGCGCATCCAGCGCCTGCACGCTGTCCGCGCCCCCGCACAGCGCCAGCAGCCGCTTGCCTTCCCCGCACAGCGCCAGCGATTCTATCTCGGGCCCGGCCGCAAACGCGCTTTGCGTGCGCAGGGAGTCCCGGTCCAGCGCATAAATCATCCCCTCGGAGGCGTCCGCGCAATACAGCGTATGTTCCCCGCAGGCGAGCCGCCCCGGACGGAACGGCAGGCGTGCCTGCTGGCAAACTTCCAAATCCGGCAGCGACAGCACCGCCAGCAGGCAGTGCCGTGCATCGGAAACCGCCAGCCTTGCGCGCATGGCTCGCCCTCCCCCGCTTTTGCTGCTGCATCCTATGCCTGCGCCGGCCCGTGGGTGCGCCGCTTTGCCGGCGCGGCCGCGGCGAAGGGCGCGCTTTTCCCCCGCGCCGACCGTCCCGACGCGCCGGGCGTCGCGCACCGCGCCCGCCCATGCGTTTTCGTGCGGCGGCAGGATTTCGCGCCGCTTTTGTCGAAGGTTAGTGTGTTGGAGGGATGATATGTTTACATACAAAACGCAGGGAACCTGCTCCCGGCAGATTGTTCTGGAGATTCAGGACGACAGAATCGTCAGCTGCGCCTTTGACGGCGGCTGCACGGGCAACACGCAGGGCGTTTCCCGGCTGGTCGCGGGGCGGAAGGTGGACGAAACCATCGCGCTGCTGGACGGCATCCAGTGCCGCAACGGGACGTCCTGTCCGGACCAGCTGGCGCGCGCCCTGAAGGCTTGGAAGCAGGCGCGGACGGAATAGCTTCGCACCGAGCGCTTGCGGTAAGGGGCGAACAACGGACGTATACGCCGTCCGTTTTGCTTATCGACGAAGAGGGCACACTTCCGCGGGGATGCAGGAAGGGGCGGCAGCCCCTTCCTATGCCATCCGCAGCGGCGGCGTGTACGCCGCGAGGAGCGGCTGCAAGCCGCTTCCGCTATCATGTTCCGGCCGTGCGCTTTGCGCACAGGAACATGATGTTTCCTTCGCTGCAAGGCTGAGAAAAAGCCTTGCAGCGAAAGACCGTTGACAGTCGACGGTCTGAAGCCCTGCCAGGCATGTGCCGGGCAGGATTTTTCTTGGGGCCGTCTCGCTTTTTCCGGCGGAAAGTGCGAGGACAAAGCGCGGGCCGGGCGCTATACTGGGGCAGGAAGGAGCGTGGAAGCATGGAATGGATGGAACGGATGAACCTGGCGGTGGACGAGCTGGAAAGAAGTCTGACGGGCGAAGTGGACTATGCGCGGCTGGCAAGGACAGCCTGCTGCTCGGTCTATCATTTTCAGCGGATGTTCGCCTACCTGGCGGACCTTCCGCTGTCGGAGTATGTCCGCAGGCGCAGGATGTCGCGCGCCGCGGTAGACCTGCGGGCCGGCATGAAGGTGATTGACGTTGCCCAGAGGTACGGATACGCTTCGCCCACCGCGTTCACCCGCGCGTTTCAGGCGGTGCACGGCGTCCCGCCTTCCCGGGTCCGGGACGGCGGCGTGCCGGTCAGGGCCTTTCCGCCCATCGTCCTGCAAGGGATGGTGCAGGGCAGGGACCCGCTGGAATACCGGCTGGAATCGCGCGGCGCGTTTCGCGTCGTCGGCATCAGCGCGCCGCTTGACAGGCAGATGGAGGCCAATTTCCGCACCGTGCCGGACTTCTGGGCCGCCGCCGTGCGCGAAGGCATGCTGCCGCGCCTGTCGGCGCTGCGGAATGCCCCGCCGGAAGGGCTGCTGGGCGTCTGTTTTTGCCCGGACGAAGGGGAATGGCGATACGCCATCGCCGTAGCCAGCACGCTGCCGGCAGGGGAGCTGGAAGCCTACGACGTCCCGGCCGCCGCATGGGCCGTGTTTTCCGGAGCGGGGGACAATCGTTCGCTGCAGGCGCTTCAGCGGCGCGTCTTTACCCAGTGGCTGCCGACCTCCGGCTATGCCTACGGCAGCGCGCCGGACCTGGAGGTCTACCTCCGGGCCGACCCCCAAGACGCGCGCTATGAGCTGTGGATTCCCGTCGTGCGGGCGGGGGAATAAGCGCGCCGCTGGCAGGCGGCATGGAAAAAGGGCTGCCGGCACGAAGGCGGTGGGAGCGCTTCGCACCGGCAGCCCCCGGGAAGGGCTTGCCTACCGCGCCGGGCAATCCGACGTGGCGACGAGATTCACGCCGGTACCGGCGATGTCCGCGATGACCACATCGCCCAGGTGGGCGGGAGCGGTGATGTTGGCGGTCCGGATGGCGGCCAGCACCTCCGGTATTTTCGCCTTGGGCACGACGTTCTGCGTCTTGACGGAGCAGAGCGGGTGCGTGCCGCGGCTGACGCGCACGGAAGAGGTAACGGTGCGCATCGGGCAGGTGAACTCCTGGACGCCATAGGTTTCGCCGCGCTTGCAGGTGTTGCCTGTCACCTTGACCTGTCCTTCGCTGTCGCGCTGCACGAGCAGGTGGCAGCCCATGGGGCAGGCGATACAGATGATTTCTCTGGATTCCATCGTTACGCCTCCTCTACGCGCACATGTACGTCGCCGGTAAGATTCGTGGCGTCAATGGTGATTTTTTCCATCTCGCCCGGGGTCATGATTTGCTTTTTGCGGTTGACGAGCACCTTGTCCCCGCAGCTGACGGTCAGGCGCGCGGGCTTGTAGGCATTGCCAACGCGGAAATACAGGTCCAGCTTGCCGGACGCGCCGGTGGAGAGCACCTGGGGCACCACATAGCGCACGCCGCCTTCGGGCTTGACCTGATGCGCCGGGGTATGCGCCGCGCCGCGCAGCGCGTATTCCGCCGCGGCCGCGCCCGCCACTTCGGACTCATGGCTGACGTTGTCGACCAGGTCGTGCACATGCAGCACATTGCCGCAGGCAAACACGCCGGGCAGGCTGGTCTGACGGTTCTCGTCCACCACCGCGCCGCCGGTGACGGCGTCCATCTGCACGCCCGCCTGGCGGGTCAACTCGTTTTCCGGCAGCAGTCCCACGGACAGCAGCAGCGTATCGCAGGGAATGGTTTCTTCCGTGCCCGCGATGGGCAGGCGGGTTTCGGGGTTGACCTCCGCGACGGTCACGGCCGTCACACGCTCGCGACCGTGGATTTGCACCACGGTGTGGTTGAAGCGCAGCGGGATATCGTTGTCCTGCAGGCACTGCACGATGTTGCGGGTCAGGCCGCTGGAGTAGGGCATCAGCTCCGCCACCAGCTTCACCTTCGCGCCCTCCCAGGTCATGCGCCGCGCCATAATCAGGCCAATATCGCCCGACCCCAGGATGACCACTTCGCGGCCGGGCAGATACCCTTCCATATTGACCAGGCGCTGCGCGCATCCGGCGGTATACACGCCGGCCGGACGGCTGCCCGGGATGTTGAGCGCTCCGCGCGTGCGCTCGCGGCAGCCCATCGCCAGCACGACGGCGCCCGCCGCCACGGAAATCAGGCCCTGCGCCGCGCTGACCGCGAGAATGCGCCGGTCCTCGGTAAATTCCAGCACCATCGCGTCGCAGATAATTTCAATGTTCGGGTTTTCGCGCACCTTGCGCACAAAGCGCGCCGCATATTCCGGGCCGGTCAGCTCTTCACCGAAGTAGTGCAGGCCGAAGCCGTTGTGGATGCACTGCTGCAGGATGCCGCCGGGCTCGCGGTCGCGCTCGAGCACCAGCACCTGCGCGCCGCGCTCCGCCGCCTTCAGCGCCGCAGCCAGGCCCGCGGGACCGCCGCCGATGATTGCCACGTCCACCTTGCGCTCCATTCACCGCACCTCCTTGAGCTTGCCGACCAGCAGCTTCGACTGTCCGCCGAACTTGGTCAGTTCCGTCATGTCCATACCGGTCTCCCGGCTGAGAATGTCCATCACGCGCGGCGAGCAGAAGCCGCCCTGACAACGCCCCATGCCGGCGCGCGTGCGGCGCTTGACCGCGTCCACCGAGCGCGCGCCGCGGTGAACGGCTTCGACGATTTCCGCTTCGGTAATGGTTTCGCAGCGGCAGATAATGCGGCCGTAGAGCGGGTTTTCCGCAATGGCCGCGGCGCGCTCCTGCATGTTCATCTCCGCAAAGCGGCGGATGGCCGGGCGATGGGGATTGTAGTCTTCCTTTTCCACCAGCTCCAGGCCGGCCTGCCGGAGCAGCCCGGCGATGAACTCCGCGATGGCGGGCGCGCTGGTCAGGCCCGGCGAGCAGATGCCCGCGGCGTGAATCATGCGGGGGAAGACGGCGCTGGGCTCCAGGATAAAGTCGCCGGTAGAGGGCTGCGAGCGCACGCCGGCAAAGGACGTAATGACCGAGCGAAGGTTCAGGCCGGGCACGGACTTTATCGAGAGCGTGCGCAGCACGTTCACGCCCGCCTGGGATACCTCGGTATCCTCGCGGTCTTCGACGTCCACCGCCGTGGGGCCGGCAAACACGTTGCCGTCCACCGTCGGGCTGACCAGAACGCCCTTGCCCATGGCGGAGGGGGTCTGGAAAATCACGCGGGAAACGCACTTGGCGCTGCGGTCCAGGAGCATGTATTCGCCCTTGCGGCCGTGGATGGCAAAGCTGGTGTCGCCCACCATGCGTGCCACATCGTCGGCGTACAGGCCCGCGGCGTTGACCAGGTAACGCGCCTGAAAGGAACGGCCGCCGCTGAGCACGCGCACGCCGTCTTCCTGGGCCTCGATGGCCGTTACGGGCGTATCCATGTAAAACTCCACGCCGTTGGCGCGGGCGTTTTCAAAGCAGGCGACGGTCAGCTGATACGGGCAGGTGATGGCGCCGGTGGGCGCCCACAGCGCGGCGGTCACCTTGTCCGAAAGCGAGGGCTCCAGTTCGCGCGCCCGCGCTCCGTCCACGATTTCCAGGCCCGGCACGCCGTTTCGCACGCCGCGCTCGTACAGGTTTTTCAGCTCCTTTTCATCCGCCTCGTCAAAGGCGATGACCAGGGAACCAATCCGCTGAAGCGGAACCTCCAGCTCCCTGCACCAGCTGTCGTACAGCGCGTTTCCGCGCACGTTCATGGCCGCCATGAGCGTCCCGCTCTGGGCGTCGTACCCCGCGTGGACGATGGCGCTGTTGGCGCGGGAGGCCCCCATGGCCACGTCTTCCCGTGCCTCCAGCAGCGCCACGGACAGCTTCCAGCGCGCCAGTTGGCGCGCAATCGCACAGCCGGTTACGCCACCGCCGATAATCAGCACATCATACCGCATGCTATCGATCCCTTCGCATTTTTTGGCAGAAAAAAGTCGCGACGATAAGCCCGTCATACGGGCGTTCGTCTCGACTCTCTCAATCTCTGCCTTGACAGAAGAAATTAAAGCACACGCCGGGCGGAAAGTCAAGCATTTTCGGAAGTTTTTTTGTTTTTTCGCCCGGCATGGCGCGGGCGTCCGGACCGGCCGTATACATTCCGCCCCGATTGTGATAAGATAGGGCCGTACACTGTCATAAGGAGGGTATGCCATGCGCCGCTGCCTGCCGGCACTGCTGCTGGCGCTGATTCTGCCGCTGTGCGCCTGCGCGGCCCCCGACCGGACGGCCACGGAGGTGACGGTGCTGAAAATCGGCAAGGCCGACGCCATCCTGATTGCGCTGCCGGACGCGGCGGTGCTGGTGGACGCGGGCGAGGACGAGGATGCCGGGGAAATCCTGGAAAACCTGGAAAAGCAGGGCATCGAACGGCTCGACGCGATGATTATCACGCATTTTGACAAGGACCATGTGGGCGGCGCGGACGGCGTGCTGCGCGGCGTGGCGGTGGAGCAGGTCGTCGATCCCCAGTATGAGAAGGATTCCACGCAGTACCGGCAGTATCTGACGGCCCTGGAAGAGACGGGCGTGCCGCGCACGCGCATGGAGGACGGGGAGACCTTGTCGCTGCTGGATGGGAAGCTGACCGTGTCGGCCGCGTCGCTGTCCGCGCAGGACGACAACAACCGGTCGCTCTGCGTGCTGCTGGATACGGGATTCCACTGCTTTTTGCTGACGGGCGATGCGGAAGAAGCGCGCATAGACGAGCTGCTGGCGCAGGGACTTCCGGCCTGCGACGTGGTCAAGCTGCCCCACCACGGGCGCTGGAAGGAAAACCTCCCCGCGCTGCTGGACGCGACCATGCCCCGGGCCGCCATCCTCTGCGATTCGGAAAAGAACCCGGCGGAGGAGGAAACGCTGGCCCTGCTCCAGGCGCGGGGAATCGCCGCCTACCAGACGCAATACGGGGACATTCGGATAACAAGCGATGAAGAGGGGCTGACCATACGCCAATGAACCGGGCATGGAACGGGGACCTGACCCTGCAGGACCGTGTCAAGCGCTGCTACCAGCGCGCCTTTGGCGCGGAGCATATGATGGCGGACGAGGCGGCGGCGCTGGCGCGCCTGCGCGCGGAATGCGCGTCCCTGTCCGCGCCCGGGCCGCAGGAAACCTGCTTTGAGCCCCTGGGCAACGGGCTTTGCCGCCTGCACCTGCGCCCCGCGCTCGCCGCAGGGCTCTCCGTGGAGACCATTCACCGGCTTTTCGTCTGGTCGGCCGGGCGTCCGCGCGACGGCCGGGCGGACTTTGACGCGGCGCTGGAGGCGCTGGCCGTCACGGACGAGGCGCGCGCCTGGGTGGACGCATATCGCGCGCAGGGCTGTCCGCCGCCGCGCCACAGCGACGCCTATCGCAGGGCGTTTGCGCCGGCCTATCGGGTGGTGGACGCGGCGTTCGCGCGCGCCATGCCCCTGCTGCTGCGCCTGGAGCGCCTGTCCCGCGGCCTCGCGGCCATCGACGGCCCCTGCGCGTCGGGCAAAACCACGCTGGCAAACGCCCTGGGCGGCGCGTTGGGGCTGACGGTATTCCATATGGACGATTTTTTTCTCAGGCCCTCCCAGCGCACGCCCGAGCGTCTGGCCGAGCCCGGCGGCAACGTGGACAGAGAGCGCTTCGCGCAGGAGGTGCTCGGCCCGTTAGCGGCCGGAGGCGCGTTTTCCTATCGCCCCTACGATTGCCATGCGCAGGCCCTGGCCGCGCCCGTGCGCGTAACGCCCACGCCCGTCTGCCTGATAGAAGGCGCCTACTGCCTGCATCCGGCCCTGCTCGCCGGATATGCGCTGCGCGTTTTCGTGCGCGTGGACGCGCAGACCCAGCGCGCGCGCATTCTGGAACGGAACGGCGCGCGCATGCTCCGGCGCTTTGAGGCGGAATGGATTCCCATGGAAAACGCGTACTTCCGCGCCTTCTCCGTGGAGGAAGGCTGCGACGTCATTCTCGCGCCGTAATTCAAGAAAAGTTCACAAATGAACCCCTGTTCACTACTGGACAAAGCGAACCGTTCGCGGTAAGATATGGCTAGCCAGGAAATGAACGGGTGTTTAGTTATGAAGCTGTTAAAAGAGGAAATGCGCCAGCGTATTGTCGAGGCGGCCCGGGACGAGTTTTTTCAGTCCGGATATGCGCGCGCGTCCATGCGCGCCATCGCGCAGCAGGCCGGCATGACGGTGGGCAACATCTATCTGTATTTTCCCGGGAAAGAGCAGCTCTTCGACGCCATCGTGGGCGAGACGGTGCGGCAGATTCAGGAAATCACCCGTCTGCCGTCCGCCAACAACGACACCATCCGCAAGATGGCCGACGCGCTGCGGGCAACCTTTGTGCAAAACCGGGTGGAGTTTATGATTCTCGTTACCCGCAGCAGCGGCTCCAAATACGAAAACTACAAGCAAATGCTCATTACCCTGGCCCAGCGGCGCATGCGCGAGGAATTTGTCGCCAGGGGCTATGAAGCGCTGTATGACCCGCTGGCGGTGGCCATTATGGAAGGGCTGATGGAAATCTTCCGCACCTATGACGGGGACGAGAAGCGCCTGGAGCAGAGCCTGGTATGTTTTTTGAACTATATGTTGGGCGGCTTGCTGCCGCCCGGCAGCAATTAAGGAGGGATTGCCATGCGAAAGCTGACGGAATGGCTGCTTCGGCACAGAACGGCCACCGTGGTGGTTTTCGCCCTGTTGACGGCGGGAAGCCTGCTGCTCTACCCGCTGGTGCAGGTGAATTACGATTTGTCGGAATACCTTCCCCAGGATTCCATGACCAAACGCGCCATGGAAGAAATGGAGGAAAGCTTCGGCTATGACGCGGTGCTTCGGGTCATGGTGGAGGATGTTACCCTGTCGGAGTCGCTTGATATCAAGGAAACGCTCTCCCAAATGGAGGGCGTGGCCAGCGTGCTGTGGCTGGACGACGTGGCGGATATCCGCCAGCCGCTGGAAACGCTGGATGCCGGCACGGTGGAGCAGTACTACCGGGACGGCGCGGCGCTGTATCAGGTGACGCTGACCGGGGGCGACTATGACACCGCCTCGGGCGATACCATTGACGCCATTCGCGCGCTGGGCATCGACGGGCTGTCCGTCGCAGGAAACGCGGAAGAAGCGCGCAACACCCGCATTCTGCTGGATTCGGAAATGCTGCAGATTTTCGCGGTGGTGGTGCCGTTCTGCCTGCTGATTCTATTCCTGGCGTCCAAGAGCTGGGTGGAGCCGCTGCTGTATCTGGCGGTGCTGTTTGTCGCGATTTTCATCAATCTGGGAACCAACGTGTGCTTCAGCAGCGTGTCCTTTATTACGCAGGCGATGGCGGCGGTGCTGCAGCTGGCCATCTCCCTGGACTATTCGCTCTTCCTGTTCCATCGGTACCTGGAGGAGCGGGATGCGGGCAAGGATGCGCGGGAGGCGGTGCTGGCCGCGGTGCAGGGCTCCCTCAATTCCATTCTGGCAAGCGCCCTGACAACCATCGCCGGCTTCCTGGCCATGGTGCTGATGCAGTACAGCATCGGCCGGGATATCGGGTTTGTGCTGGCCAAGGGCATTACGCTCAGCTTCCTGAGCGTGATTCTGCTGATGCCCGTGCTTATCTATCTCCTGCGCAATGTCATTGACAAAACGCGCCACAAGCCGTGGATGCCGTCCTTTGCCAAGCTCGGCCGCGGGGCGATGAAAATCCGGTGGGTGCTGGTTGTCGTGCTGGTCGTGCTGATTGTGCCCGCCTATCTGGGGCAGCAGCAGAACGTCTACCTCTACGGGGACAGCGCCGGCAGCGCCACGGCGCAGACCCAGACCTCGCAGGAGCGCGAGGCCATCGAGGCCAAGTTCGGCGTGTACAATCCGGTCGTGCTGCTGGTGCCCAGAGGCGATACGGCCGGCGAAATCGCGCTGGCGCAGGAGCTGGAAGCGCAGCCGGCGGTTACGTCCGTGCAGGCGCTGGTGACCCTGGCCGACCCGACGCTGCCGCGCGATATGCTGCCGGATGCGGTGGTGGAGCAGTTTGAAAGCGACGAGTACAGCCGCATGATTGTGCAGCTGAACATCGCCGAGGAGGGCACGGCGCTTACACAGGCCGTGGAGGACATCGAGGCGGCCGCGGAGGCATACTATCCCGGGCAGTGGCTGGCCGTCGGCACGCCGACCAGCCTGAACGATATCCGCCTGAGCGTTGAGAGCGACGGCACGCTGGTGCAGATACTCTCCATCCTGGCCGTGGGCATTATCGTCATGCTGGCCTTCCGCTCCATCGTCATTCCCGTGCTGCTGGTGGCGCTCATCCAGTGCGCCATCTGGATTAACATGTCCGTGCCGTATTTCACCGGCGAGCCGCTCATCTATATCGGCTATCTGGTCATCTCCGGCCTGCAGCTGGGCGCGACCATCGACTATGCCATCCTGCTGACCAACCGCTACCGCGACGAGCGCCGGCTGGGCCAGGCGCCCATGGACGCTGCGGTGTCGGCGCTGAAGGTTTCGGGACATTCCATTCTGGTGTCCACGCTGATACTGGCGGGCGCAGGATTTTCGCTGTCCATCATTTCCAACATTCCTTCTGTCAGCATCATCGGCCTGCTGCTGTGCCGCGGCGCGCTGCTCTCGGGCGGCATGGTCATCGTCATGCTGCCGCCACTGCTGGCGCTGCTGGATAGGGTGATTCGGGCCGGAACCATCAAACGTAAGGGGGAAATATTATGAAAAAGTCGCTGATTTGGGCGCTGGCGCTGCTGTTGGCTTTGCCGGCCCTGGCGATGGGCGAGGAGGCGCCCGCGCCGCTTGTCAAGGATGAAACGGTGTACGCCATGCTGGACGCTTCCGGCGCCGCGCAGAACGTGCTGGTGGTCAGCCGGATTGAAACGCCCGAGGAAGGCCGATACGTCGATTATGGCGCATATGAGCAGATTGCCGCGATGGTAAGCGGCGTAACGCCGGTGGTGGAAGGGGAAACCATCGCCTGGGAGCTGCCGGCGGACGAGGCGGGCTTTTACAGCGTCGGCACGCCGTCCGAGGCGGAGCTTCCGGTCACGCTGGAGGTTGTCTACGCGCTGGACGGCGAGACGGTGGCGCCCGATGCGCTGGCGGGCCAGAGCGGGCGCGTCAGCATCACGATGACCGTCCGGCCCAACGAGAACGCCCTGCAGGTCTATCGTGACCACTACATGGCGCAGATTCAGCTTCCGCTGTCCATGGATACCTGCGCCAATATCGACGCCCCCGGCGCGTCCGGCGCGCTGGTGGGCCAGACGAACACGCTGTCGTACACGGTGCTTCCCGGACAGGAAGCGACCTTTACCGTTGCTTTCGACGCGCAGAATTTCTCCCTGAGCGGAATTACGATGGCCTGCGCCAGAGTGGACCTGGGCGGCATGATGGGCCTGGACGTGGATGAGCTGCTGGAGCAGGCGGACGCGCTGACCGAAGGCGCGAGGGCGCTGGCGGACGGCACGGACGAGCTGGTCGGCGGCATGGGCGAGCTGGCGGACGGGCTGAACACCCTGGCCGTGAATACCCGTTCTCTGGCCGACGGACTGGCCGCGCTGGAGACGGGCCTGTCCGAGGCGATGGCCGCCGTGACAACCCTGGCCGACGGCATGACGCAGCTCAACGACGCCATGCCGCAGCTGACGGAAGGCGCGACCGCGTATATCGACGGCGCGCAGTCCGCGCTGTCGGGCGTGGACGCGCTGGCGGACGGCCTGGGCGCGCTGGCTGCCCAGGGCGAAAGCCTGACGGAAGGGGTCGACCAGCTCACGCAGGGCTTGAGCGCAATGCTTGCGCAGATGCCCGCCGAGCAGCAGGCCGCGCTGTCCCAGCAGCTGACCGCGCTGAGCGAAGGCCTGACGGCCTACGTGGAAGGCGTATCGCAGGTTTCGGAACAGACGGCGCAGCTGGCCGAAGGGGCTTCGGCGCTGACGGCCAACGGCGAAACGCTCAAGGCGGGGCTGACCGAGCAGCAGAGCGGCTTCTCTGCCCTCAACGACGGCGTGACCCAGCTGGCCGAGCAGACGCAGAGCATTCCCGCGGCGCTGTCCGAGCTGACCGGCGGGGCCGACCAGCTGGCCGGCGGCCTGGAAGAGGCGGCCGCCTCTACGGCGGAGACGCCCGAGCAGGCGCAGGCGCTGGTGGACGGGCAGACGGAGCTGGCCGACGGGCTGGAAGAAGCGGTGTCCGCGCTGACTGATATCCCGGCGCTGACGGAAAGCGATGTGGAAATCCCCTCGTTCGTCAGCGAGGAGCATTCGGTCCGCTCGCTGCAGTTCGTCTATACGACGGCCGCCATTTCCGTGCCCGAACCGGAGGAAGAACCGGCGCCGGAAGAGGAGGAACTGACCTTCTGGGACAGGCTGGTGGATTTGTTCTGAGCGAAGCGTCCGGGGCCGGGGAAAACGGCCCCGGACGACTGAACGTCCCAACAGGACACGGTGGAGGCGCGGAATATGGACAGGAGGGAAAGAGCGGTTCGCCTGTGGTTTTCCATGTGGCTGGAAAAGCGGGACCTGGGCATCCGCGACCTGTTTGCCGACGACGCATCGTATGTGGAAAGCTGGGGCCCGGAATACCACGGCGCGGAGAAAATCCGCCATTGGTTCGAGGAATGGAATACCCGGGGCACGGTTGAGCAATGGGATATCCGGCAGTTTTTCCACAGGGACAACCAGACCGTTGTGGTCTGGTATTTCCGATGCAGGATGCACGACGGCGAGGAGCAGGGCTTTGACGGCGTGTCGCTGATTGCCTGGACGCCGGAGGGCAGGATTTCCTTCCTGCAGGAATTCGGCTGCAAGGAAAAGCGGTACGACCCGTATCAGGCCGGCGACACGCCGCGCTTCAGGGACGAAACGGCGCCATGGCTCTGACGGGCGAAGGGAATCCGGGCGCGCGGGAAGAAGAAAACCCGCAAGCCGGCACCCCCGCCGGGCCCATGCCATCAATACGGACGGCATAGCCGTCTTCAGACCGTCGACAAAGACTTGTCGACGGTCTTTCGCTGCAAGGCTGACGGGCCGCCTTGCAGCGACACGGCAGGCAGCCTGAGGGGTAGAGCGATGGGGTCAGGAAGAATACTGCACAGCTTTGTGGGGCTCGTCCCAGGCCTTCAGGTTGGCATGGGCAGAGGTCGCGCCGATGTGCATGTCCTGGCTGTAGGTGGGGACCTCTGCGTAGTAGGAGCAGCTGCCGTCATTGTGGGGGCAGGAAGGCTTGACAACGGAGACGCTTTCCTTCTGCACTACTGTGTCGTTGCTGGAGAACTTCCAGAGATTATTGTCGGGATCATAATAAATCGGCTCGATAGCCCAGTTGGCCGCTACGTCGTAGTCCAGGGACAGCCAGCCATTCTTCATTTTCTTGTACTTATTCTTCAGCGTGAGCTTGACCTCGTAGGTCGTGCCGATCTTGCCGCCATGCAGGATCTCCGGATACTGCTCATGCACGCCGAGGACATAACGCCAGCAGCAGGAAGCAGCCACGGACTCATTCATGGACATTTTGTTCAT
>DVFI01000019.1 GCA_018713305.1 Candidatus Avichristensenella intestinipullorum | reverse complement strand
GCGCGGCCGCGGCGGCGCGCGCCTTTGCGTGCAGGGGGCTTCCATTGGCGGCGGAAGCATCCGCATCCAGTCCATCGACGGGCTGGAGGTCAACTTTTCGGGCGAGGAAAACACCCTGGTCATCCGCCACCTGGACGCGCCGGGCGCCATCGCGCATGTGACCGGCATGCTGGCCGGCGCGGGCGTGAACATTGCGACCATGCGCGTCTTTCGCCAGGAGGAGGGCGGGCGCGCCATCATGGCGCTGGAATTGGACGCGCTGCCGGACGACGCGATTGTGGAAGCGCTGCGCCGCCTGCGCGGGGTCACGGGCGTGACGATGCTGGAAAAGAGGTAGGGTATGGTAGAAAGCTCGATGCAGGCGCTGGTGGAGGCCGCCGGCCAGAATAGCATTGCAAAAGCGGCGCGAATGGATCAGGCACGCAAAGAACACTGCGAAGAAAGCGCTCTGGTGGAGAAAATGCGCCACGCCCTGGAGGTCATGCGCCAGTCCGTGCAGGAAGGGCTCTCCCCGGAGCGGCGTTCCCTCTCGGGCATGGTCGGCGGACAGGCCGCGCTGCTGTACGCCCGCTGCCGGACAGCCCTGGGCGGCGGCGCGTCGGGCCTCGCGGCGGCCTATGCGCTGGCGGTGGCCGAGTGCAACGCCTGCATGGGCAAAATCGTCGCCGCGCCGACGGCGGGCGCGTGCGGCATCCTGCCGGGCGCGCTGCTGGCCGTACAGGAAACGCAGGGATATTCGGACGAACAGCTGGTGGACGCGCTGTTCACGGCGGCGGCGGTCGGGCGCGTCATCGCGCGGCGCGCGAGCATTTCCGGCGCGCAGGGAGGCTGTCAGGCCGAATGCGGCAGCGCCGCGGCCATGACGGCCGCAGCGCTGGTAGATCTGGCCGGCGGCACGCCGCAAATGGCCGCCGACGCCTGCGCGTTTGCGCTGATGAATACGCTGGGGCTTGTTTGCGACCCGGTGGGCGGCCTGGTGGAAGTTCCCTGCGTGTACCGCAACGCGGCGGGGGCGACCCTGGCGCTGACGGCGGCGGACATGGCGCTCTGCGGCATCCGCAGCCCGATAGATGCGGACGAGGTCATCGACGCGATGAAAGCGGTGGGCGACGCGATGCCCGCCAGCCTGCGCGAAACGGGCGAGGGCGGATGCGCCGCCTGCCGGGCGTATCGCAGGGAGGACGGCGCGCAGACGCCCGGCTGATTCCGGGCCCCTGCGCCGCCCGGCGGCGTTCACCCGTCTTTCCCCGCGCCGTTGCCCGGGAACAGCAGGATGTTCCCGCCCAGGCAGGTCAGCCGCCGCAGGGCGGGCAGCGCCTGCCGGGCGGCCAGGCGTCCCGCTTCCAGGAATTCCGGCAGCCGCGCGCAGTCCAGTACGCCTTTTCCCGGCCCGTAGTTTTCCAGCGCAATCACAACCTCTCCGCGCGGCGGCGGCGCGGCAATCAGCGCGTGCGCGCATATCGCCTGCGCCGTCCGATGTCTTTCCCATTGCCCGCAGCCCGCGCCCAGCACGCGAACCGCCAGCACGGCGTCCGCGCCCAGGGCACAGAGCAGCTGCGGCAAAAGGCCGCGCGTTGCGCCGCCCCCGCAAAGAAAGCGCCCGCGCCAGGGAACGGGCGGCATCACGCCCGGCGCGGCCAACGTTGCCAGCACCGCCGTGCTGACATGCGCCTGACGGCTCCAGGGTCTCGGGTCCGGCCGAACCGGCAGGCGCGAGGCGAGCACCTGTACCGCTCCGCTTTCCAGGTCAATACAGGGCAGGGCCAGCGGCGGCTGCTCCCGCAGCAGCCTGTTTCCCAGCTGGCGGCACACCGCATCGCGGACGCGGCCCGCACGCACGCCGCGCAGACGGCCGGCCGCCTGCGCGTAACGCAGCGCCGCCTGCTCGTCCAGCTCGCCGCACGCGGCCAGCGCCGCGACGAGCCCTCCCGCGCCGCACCCCGCATACGCCCACGGCACAATGCCCGCCTCCTGCAGCGCCAGCAGCACGCCCGCGGCCGCCGCGCACCGCGCTCCGCCGGACTCAATGGCCACCCCCAGACGCATTCCCATCCCTCCTTTCGGCTCCACCGATGCAGCATATGCCTGTCTTGGGCGCGAAATTTCATGTTTTTTGCCGGGAAGACGGCAAAAGGCTGGTTCGTTTTGATTGTGTATGGTATAATGAAGGTCGGTATGCTTCAGACATCCAAAGCGGAAAGGAAACACAGCCTTGCCCAGACTCCAGCAGAAACCCCGCCGCAGGGATACAATAAAACCGCAGAAACCCGGCACGCCCATCCGCAACAGCCTGCTGATTCTCATCTTTGCCGCGCTGTTGACGGCCCTTGTGCTTTTGTTGCCCACCCTTTCTTCCGGCCAGCAGGCCGTTGTGCTGGCCCCCGGCGCCGAAGGAACGGGCGGCGCGGTCGAAGGCGAAGAAATCCTGCTGCGCATCAGCGAAGTCATGTCCTCCAACCGCAGCGCCTATCCCGATGAGACGGGCGCGTATCCCGACTGGGTCGAGGTGGTGAACGAGGGGGAAACGGCGCTGAATCTGAAGGGCATCGGCCTGTCCGATCGCGAGGATCGCGTGCTGTTCCTGTTCCCCGATATGACGCTGGAGCCCGGCGAGCGCGCCCTGGTCTTCTGCGACGATACCAACGTGGCCGAAGCGGGTTCGCCCCTGCACGCGCGCTTTAAGATTTCCTCGCTGGGCGAAACGGTGTATCTGTTTGACCGCAACGCCATCGTCGTCGACTCCGTTGAGCTGCCGGCGATGAGCTCGGACATGAGCTACGCCGACACGGGCGACGGCTGGATTATCACCGAGCAGTTCACCCCCGGCTATCCCAACACCCCGGCGGGCTATGAGCAGATGCGCTCGGCGGCGCTTGGGTCTTCGGACGGCCTGGTCATCAATGAGCTGCTTGCCGTCAACCGCACCAGCCTGCAGGACGAGGACGGCGAGTTTTCCGACTGGATTGAGATATACAACGGCGGAACGCTGCCGGTCACGCTGTCCAACTACGCCCTTTCGGACGACGAAACCGAGCCGGTGAAGTGGCGCTTCCCGCAAAACGTCGTGCTGCAGCCGGGCGAATACTACGTCGTCTTCGCGTCCGGCAAGAACCGGACCGGCGGGGACGGCCTGTACGCGCACACCAACTTCCGCCTGTCGGCCGAGGGCGAAACGGTCATCCTCTCGGACATCCTCGGGCAGCCGGTGGACCGCGCGACCTATGACAACCTGGACGACGACGTCTCCTGGGGCCGGATAGAGGGGCTGACCAGCAGCTGGCAAACCTATCTGCAGCCGACGCCGGGCTATCCCAACAACTACGAGGGCGAGCTGTCGGCCGACGCCCGCATCCGCCAGCGCAACGGCAGCGGCGTGTTCATCTCCGAGGTGATGACCTCCTCCACCGGCGTGGACACCCCGCTCGGCTGGACGTCCTATGACTGGATAGAGCTGGTCAACCTGGGCCAGACCGCGGTCAACCTGAAGGACTGGGGGCTGTCGGACAACCTGGGGCGGCCCCGCAAATGGCAACTTCCGGACGTTACCATCCAGCCCGGGGAGTATCTGCTGATTTTCCCCAGCGGGCTTTCCGAATCGCCGACGGGCAGCGGCGCCATCCATGCGAATTACCGGCTCAGCGCCCTGGGCGAAACCATTGTATTGTCCAACAGCTCCGGCTATATTCTGGATAAGCTGGTCGTGCCCAAGCTGGAAACGGACAATTCCTACGGGCGCGACTTTGACCAGGGCGGTCTTTTTTATTATGAGACGCCAACGCCCGGCGCGAAAAACGGCGAAGGGTTCTCCGGCTATGCCGCCCAGCCGACGGTCAGCCCCGCCGGGGGCGTATACGCCAGCTCTGTCACCGTGTCCATGCAGGCGCCCGAGGGCGTGACGATTCTTTATACCCTGGACGGCTCCGAGCCCACGGCTGAAAACGGCACGCTCTATGAAGGACCCATCGCCATCGATAAGGTCGCGGTCTTGCGCGCGCGCGGGTTTGCCGACGGGCTGAAGGCTTCGGAAATCACCACCGAAACCTATCTGCTCAACACCTATCATTCCCTGCCCGTCATCTGCTTGACGGTGGACCCGGTGGACCTGTGGGATCCGTCGACCGGCATCTATGCCGACGGCATCGAC
>DVFI01000018.1 GCA_018713305.1 Candidatus Avichristensenella intestinipullorum | reverse complement strand
ACATCATATAGTTTTGCCAGCGCGTCACAATTCAGGATATCGGGTACTGATTGGCCTGCTTCCCATTTTGCAACAGCCTGCCGGGAAACACCAATTCGCTCGGCTACTTCTTCTTGGGAAAATTTATTAAGTTGACGCAGTGTAGTCAAATTATAGGCGATATTACTTTTCTGCATTTTTATACTTTTCACACCTCCTGACCTCATTATACTCTTGACTTTTCAAAAGTTCTACCAACTACGGCAAGCAAAAAATGTTATATTTGGTTGCGTAGGCTTATATCTTTATTTGAGAATTACGGAATAGCGGGCTGCTGTCTATCAAATTCTTATGTGTTACTTTATGGCACATGCGCGTTGGTTCCGGACATATCACCGATAAGGAACATGAAACATCATCCTCTTTTATGTTGTTTTGCGATGCCCGTCCGAAAACATCATCCTCTATTATATACCCTGTATTAAAAGATATGCAAACGGAACGGCACGCCATGCGCCGGACGGCGGCCTTCGCGGCAGATTCCTTTCCCCTGCCGGCGTGCCCGCCCGGAGCGGCCGCGCTCCGCTCAGGGCCGCACGTCGGGAAACCACGCCTTCCTCCCAAGACAAGCTTGAAAAAAAAGGCCATTTTCCCAGGTACAGCCGGCGTTCTGGCGCGCCCGGATTCGGCATGCACGCCTTTGTCCGCGCGGGCAGCCGTCCTTCGAAAAACGGCCCGGGATGGCGTACCCCTGTCCGTTTGCAGGGGGCAATGGCTTCGCACCCTGCTCCGCACAAAGTCATCCGGTTTTTCCCGGACGACGCGCGGCACATCTTGGATGAACATACAATTTTACACAAAAGTTAAGGTTGGCATTGACAAAGAAACATCGTTATGTTATGATGAATCCGTCGGATGGAAACAGCTTAGCGGAGGCGAATGCTATCATGGATGCACGACTTCAAACCATTGCCCGCGTTGTGGATATCAGCGGCGTGCGCACGGATGTCAGCAGGCAGGAAATCGACCGGATTGTGGCCGCATGCAGGGAATACCATTTTGTCTGCGCCTTTGCAATGCCCTGCTTTACCCCTTACCTCAAGCAGCGTCTGGCCGATTTGCCGGATGTAAAGGTAGGCGGCGTCATCGGGTTCCCCTCCGGCGCAGATTCCACCGCCATCAAGGTGCTGACCGCCAAGGAGCATCTCCGCACCGGCTGCGACGAAATGGATATGGTCATCAATGTCGGCGCGCTGAAAAGCGGCATGGACCAGACGGTCGAAGACGACATCCGCGCCGTGGTGGAAGCCGCGGACGGGAAGCCCGTCAAGACCATTCTGGAAGTTGCCTATCTGACGGATGATGAAATCCGCCGCGGCGCGGAAATTGCCGTGCGCGCCGGCGCGTCCTATGTCAAAACCGGCACGGGCTGGGCCAGCAAGCCCGCTACGGTCCATACCATACGCCTTATCAAAAGCGCCATCGGCGACAGCGCGCTTATCAAAGCGGCGGGCGGCGTGCGCTCCCTGGATACAATGCTGGAAATGATGGACGCGGGATGCGCCCGATTCGGCATCGGGCTGCGCAGCATCCTTTCCATTATGAACGAAGTGGACGCCCGGCTGAATATCCACCGTTCCTTCAGCCTCGAAACCGCACAGACCGACTGCTACTGACGGAGGGATTGCGATGAAGTATATCCTGGCGTACGATCTGGGTACCGGGGGCACGAAAGCCTGTCTGTACACGCAGGAGGGACGCCTGTGCGCGTCCGAGTTCGCGTCCGTCAAAACGTATTATCCCCGTGAAAAGTTCCACGAACAGCGCCCGGAGGACTGGTGGCACAGCGTGGTCCGCAGCGTGCGGCAGCTATTGCAGTCCTCCGGCGTTGCGCCCTCGGACGTGGCCGCTATCGCCGGTTCCGGCCACAGCCTGGGCGCCGTCCCGCTCGGCGAAGACGGCCGCCTGCTGACAGAATACTGCCCCATCTGGTCGGACAGCCGTGCCGAAGCGCAGGCCGCCCGCTTCTTTCAGTCCGTTTCGGAAGGCGACTGGTACCTGCAGACCGGCTGCGGCTTTCCCGCAGGGCTGTACACCATTTTCAAGATCATGTGGATTCAGGAGCATCAGCCCGACGTGTACCGACAGGCCGCCTGCTTCCTGGGGACCAAGGACTATGTCAATTTTCGCCTGACCGGCGTCGCCGCCACGGACCACAGCTATGCTTCCGGCAGCGGCGTCTATCTGGCCACGGCGCGCCGTTACGAGCCGCGCTTCCTGCGCGCCTCCGGCGTGGACCCGGCCAAGCTGCCCCGGATTCTGGAGTCCTCCGAGGTGCTGGGCGGCCTGACGGAGGAGGCCTCCGCATTGCTCGGCCTTCCGCGCAGCGTCCAGGTCGTCGCGGGCGGCGTGGACAACGCATGCATGGCGACCGGCGCGGCCTGCGTGAGCGACGGCGCCGCCTATACCTCTCTGGGCACGTCCGCCTGGATTGCGGTCGCCTCGCATCAGCCCATTGTCAGCCTGGACAAAAGGCCGTATGTGTTTGCCCACTGCGTTCCGGGCATGTTTGTTTCGGCCACCAGCATTTTCAGCGCCGGCAACAGCCTCCGTTGGGTCAAGAACACCCTGTGTCTGGATTTGCTCGCCCAGGCGGAGCAGAGTGGAAAAGATGTCTACGATATCATCACCGAAATCGCCAGCCATTCGCCGGCCGGCGCCAACAAGCTGCTGTTCAATCCCTCCCTGGCGGGCGGGTCCTGCGCAGAGCCTTCCCCCGATATCCGCGGCGCGCTGCTGGGCCTGACGCTGGGCCATACCCGCAGCGACGTGCTGCGGGCCGTGCTGGAAGGCATCGCGATGAATCTGCGGCTTTCCATGGACATCCTCTCGAAGATGGTCCCGCTGGCCGAAGAGATGCTGCTGGTCGGAGGCGGCGGGAAAAGCGCCGTGTGGCGGCAGATATTTGCCGATATTTACGAAAAAACCATCCTGGAAACCAA
>DVFI01000002.1 GCA_018713305.1 Candidatus Avichristensenella intestinipullorum | reverse complement strand
TCACGAATAAGTGGGACGAGCCCCACAAAGCTGTGCAGTATTCTTCCTTACCCCATCGCTCCACCCCTCAGGCTGCCTGCCCATGCGCAGGCAGCTCCGTGTCGCTGCAAGGCTGTTTCTCAGCCTTGCAGCGAAGGGAACATCATGTTCCTGTGCGCAAAGCGCACGGGCGGAACATGATAGCGGAAGCGGCTTGCAGCCGCTCCTCGCGGCGTACACGCCGCCGCTGCGGATTTCATTTGGCGGGCCGAAGCCCCTTCTGGCCGCCCTGTGTTTTGCGCGGGCTTGGGCTTAATCGACCCCGTAGGTGTAGCGGCCGATGAGGCGCGGCATGGTGTTATACATGCCCATGGCGTCGGCATAGACGCGATAGGCTTGTCCGACTTCCCAGGTGGTCTGGGTTTCGTTTTGCAGCAGGACCAGCTGCTCGTTGCCGTCCGTGCCCGTATCCATGATGGCCAGCTGCGGCTTTTGCGAAAGGATTTCGAGGATGGTTCCCTTGCATTCGTAGATTTGGGCGTTTTCGGCGCGCAGGGCGATGTTGTTGAGCAAATCCGTATAGTCCGCCGGGGTCAGGGACCATGCTTTGACCGTATACACCGAAGCCGGGGGCAGGTAATAGACCACATGCTCGAGCACGGAGTCCGCCTTGCCGGGATACGATACGCGAATGCGGATGGTGTTGTAGCCCACCCGGGTCATCTTGGTCGATACCGAAAACTGCCCGGTGGTCGCCAGGTTTTCGTCGTTGATGTAGAAATAGGGCGATTCCATGGTGACGGTCGCGCCGGGCAGGGTGGTGGCGTGAATGGTTACATCCTCCTCGGACGAGGATACGGTGGTGTCGGGGTTGAGCTCCAGCGGGATTTCCTGCGGCTCCCGGTAGAGCGTGACGGTCAGGTTGTTTTCCCGGCAGTGCGGGGCGCGCACCGTAATGCCGATGATATTATCGCCGATGGCCTGCACGGGCGGGTTCGCCGTCAGGTTGCCGTCGTCGTCCACATAGTCGGAGACGTCCTCGCCGTTGATGGTCACGCGGCTGCCCGGCTCTACCAGCAGGCGCAGCGTGTAAATGGAGGTCGATACCTGCACCCAGTCCGTTTCCGGCGAGATAAGCTGCACCGGGGAAAGCGGGATGTCAATGGTGTAAGTAATGGGCTCCAGGCGCGTTTCCACCCCCTGCCGGGACATGGTCGGCGAGAGCGTGGCCGTCATCTGGGACATTTCCAGGTTTTCAATGTTATCGTAAAACACATAATCCGCTACCGTAATGGTCGCTACGCCGCCTACCACGACGTAGGACTTCCCCAGCTCCGGAATGTAAAACTTGCTGCCTTCTTCCCCGGCAATGCGGATGGTATGGCCTGGCAGCCCGTCCACGTCGCAGGCTTCAATGGTCACGTCCAGTTCGGCCGTGGAAACCGCGGGCTGCGCCCCCGTCCAACCCTGCACCAGAAGATATCCCTGCCAGCCAATAAACGCCAGCGCAAGCACGACCAGCGAGCGCACCACCCAAATCGCCGCAACCATCGGCCCGCGCACATGGCGCCGCCGCCGGCGATTGCGGCCCTGCGGCGCCAGCGGCGCATCCTCGCCCGGCGCGGGCGGCAAATCCTCCTCGAAATCGTCCTCGCCGACACCGGCTTCGAAAAACGCTTCTTCCTCCGGGGCATCCTGTTCGTAGGGGCCCTCCTGGGCGCGCGATGCCTGCGGGGCGGAAGCGTTCCCGCGCAGCCGGCCGCGGATTTCTTCCGGCCGGTAGACCGTCTCTTCCGGGTCGTCCGGCAGCTCGGAAAAAAATCCCCCGGAGCGGCGGATGCGGACGCCCGTGCCGGAGGGAGCGATGCCTTCGTCCGCCGCGTTTTTCCGCAGCTCCTTCAGGTATTCGCTGCCCCGTTCGCGCCGTTCCTTCAGACGGTTCATCTCCTCGGCCAGCGTTTCCTCGTGCGGCTTGGCCCGGGTGGGCGCGGGCTTCCGGGGCGCTTCGGGCGCGGGACGGTTGTCGGCGGGGTCGCCGGAGTCGTCGTAGATGATGCGCACTTTTTCCGGCTGGGGCCGGGAAAACTTCTCCTGCCAGCTCGGTTCACGCTGATTCGAGGGATGCAGCGGCTCTCCGCACTGAAAGCAGCGCGGAAAGGAAGGCTGGTTCCAATGGCCGCAACGGGGACATTTCATGCGCAATCCTCCCGGAGACAGTCTGGCGCCAACGCGCCGTGCAGAACAATTCGCGCCCTGGGGCGGATTTCCTGCTTCCATATAACGAACGGCGGGAGAGATTTCTTGCGGACCGGCCGGGGGAAGCGCCGCGGGGGCCGACAGGCGCGTGCCGGTGAGAGCGACCGCCGTGCAGGCGCCTGCATCCGCCCGGAGGCCGATGCGCGCGGCCCGGCAGGCCCCGGATGCGCCGAAGCGCGCGAAACGGCGGCAGGCGGCGCGGCGGGACCGGCCGTGCGCCGCTTTCCCCGCGCGCTGCGCCGGTTTTCGTCCGTCATCCGCGGCGAACCGGTTGCGCTCCCCCGACTCCCATGCTATAATGAGCGCAAGAATGGGGGTATATTGGTTTGGATAATTACCGCGAGGAAATTGTCGTCAAAAAAAACCGGATGGTCAACAACGTCCTGCACGCCATGCTGTGCGTGCTCATGGTGTTTTGCGCGCTGCTGGCCGCCGTGTCGCTGTCCAGCCTGACGATGAGCCAGAATCTTGTCATGTCCATCGTATGGACCCTGGTCAACGCCGGCATCGCCTTTTTGATTTGGTGGAAAAAAGACATCCTGCGCCTGGAATACGAATATACCTTCACCAACGGCGAGCTGGACTTTGCCTGCGTGATGGGCAACAAAAAGCGCAAGAACCTGGGCACGATGCGCGTCAAAAACGTCGAAGCCTGTGGCATGGTGGCCAGCGGCAGCTTCCGCCGCTATCTGTCCATGCCGGGCCTGAAAAAGCATAACTGGTTCCTCAACCGCGACGGCAATCTGCTGTACTTCTACTACCAGAAGAACGGCGAAAAGCACATAATTATCATCGAGCCGACGCAGGAGATGATTGATATGATTAAAATCTATCTGCCGCGCGGCACGTTCCAGACCAACTGATATGATATATTTGGACAACAGCGCGACGACCCGGCCCTGTGCTGCGGCCGTGGCAGGCGCGCGCCGGGCGATGGAAGAAAGCTGGCATAATCCTTCCGCGCTGTACGGGCCCGCGGTGGACGCCGAGCGCGAGATGGCGTCGGTGCGCGCCCGCATCGCCCGGGCCGTCGGCGCGCGCGCGCAGGACGTCGTCTTCACGGCGGGCGGAACGGAGGCGGACTCCCTGGCGCTGCTGGGCAGCGCCGCGCGATGGCGCGGCGCGCGGCGCGTGCTGCTCTTTGCGGGGGAGCATCCGGCCGTGCTGGGCGCGCGGGCGCAGCTGGAGGCCATGGGCCATACGGTGCAAACCTTCCCCGCCGGGCCGGACGGCGTGGCGGATTTGGACGCGCTGTCGGCGCTGCTGGACGAGGACGTGGCGCTGGTCAGCTGCATGCAGGTGAACAACGAGACCGGCGCGGTGCAGCCCACCGCGCGCATTCGCGCGCTCATGCGGGAAAAATGCCCGGACGCGCTTTTGCATGTGGACGGGGTGCAGGGGTTTTTGCGCCTGCCTTCCGCGCTTACGCAGACGGGCGCGGATTTGTACTGCCTCAGTGCGCACAAGATTCACGGCCTCAAGGGCGTGGGCGCGCTGGTGCTGCGCCAGGGCGTGCCGATATCGCCGCGCGTGGCGGGCGGCGGGCAGGAGCGCGGACTCAGGTCCGGCACGGAAAACACCTGCGGGATTGCGGCGCTGGGCGCGGCGCTCTCGTGGGCGGAGGAACAGGCGGGCGCGGCGCAGCGTCTGCGCGAAATGAAGCTGCGGCTGTACGACCTGCTGCGGGCCGGCGCGGATGACCTGCACGTCAACGGGCCCGACCCGCGCGCGGATACGGCCGCGCCGCATATTCTCAACCTGTCCTTCCCCGGCGTGGGCGGCGAGGTCATGCTGCATGCGCTGGAGGCGGAGGGCGTGCTGGTGGGCACGGGGTCGGCGTGCTCGTCCAAAAAGCGGGAGATGCGCTCCGCGTTTCAGGCCATGAACGCGCCCCGATGGGCGGCCGAGAGCGCCGTGCGCTTCAGCCTGGGCCTGCTCAACACCCCGGAAGAGATGGACAGGGCGGCGGAGGCCGCGCTGCGGTGCTTTGCGACTTACAGACGCTGCCAAAGGAGAGCCTATGCGCGAAATACTGCTGGTTCGCTTCGGTGAAGTACACCTCAAGGGCCTCAATCGCCCTCAGTTCCTGCGCGTCCTGGTGGACAACGTTCGCCGCGCGGCACGCCCCTTCGGCGGCCGTGTCTGGCTGAGCGACAGCCGCATCTATGTCAGCGATATGACGGACCCGGACGCCTGCGCCCGGGCGGTGGCCGGGGTGTTCGGCATTCACTCGGTCAGCCGCGCCGTGGAGATGGACAAGGGCGATTTTTCCGCCGTCTGCGCCCAGGCCGCGGCGATGATGGCGCCGATGCGCGGCACGTTCAAGGTCCGCGCCCGCCGTTCGGACAAGCGGTATCAGCCCGACTCGCCCGGCATGTGCCGGGAAGCGGGACACGCCATTCTGGAGGCCAATCCGCAGCTGTCGGTGGATGTGGAGCATCCCGACCATGTGCTGGAAATAGAAATCCGCGACCATGCCACGCTGCATACCGGCCGCCTGGAGGGCGTGGGCGGCATGCCCATGGGCACGGGCGGCAAGGCGTGCCTGCTGCTGTCCGGCGGCATTGACAGCCCGGTGGCGGGGTACATGATAGCGCGCCGCGGCGTGCGCCTGATGGCGGTTCATTTCCATTCCTTCCCTTATACCAGCCAGCGCGCCAGGGAGAAGGTGGTGGAGCTGGCAAGGCTGCTCTCCGTGCCCTGCGGCCGCGTGGAGCTGTTCGTCGCGCCGTTTACCGAGATACAAATGCGCATTCACGCGCAGTGCCCGGAGGCCTATGGCACCATTCTGATGCGGCGTCAGATGATGCGCATCGCCGAGCGCATCGCCCGGCGCGAGGGCGCGCAGGCGCTGGTGACGGGGGAGAGCGTGGGACAGGTGGCGAGCCAGACCCTGGAAGCGCTGGGCTGCACAGACGACGCCTGCTCGATGAGCGTGCTGCGGCCCCTGATTGGCTTTGACAAGAGCGAAATCATCGCGCGCGCGGAGAAAATCGGCACGTTTGAAACCTCCTCGCTTCCCTATGAGGACTGCTGCACCGTCTTTACCCCGCGCCACCCGGCGACCCATCCCCGGCTGGAGCGCATCCGCGAGGCGGAGGCGCTTCTGGGCGAGGCGCTGGAGGCGATGCTGGACGAATCCGCAGCCGCGGCTGAAAAAGTCGTGCTCCGGGAAGGCCATACGGAAGGAACGGAGAATTAGCCGGGCCGCCCTTTCCGTGTTATAAAACCCAAAGTCCGAACATACGAAGTCATGGTGAAGACCATGGCTTTTTGTTTTGCCCGAAAGAAGGACCCGATGCGCGGGCGCATGGCGCTGCTGCTTTTGCTGTGCGGTTTGCTGGCCATGCTGCAGCTGCGCGGCGGCGTGGCGGCCGCGCCGGAGGAGAGCCTGATTTGGATTGATTTGAGCGCCATGCGCCTGACGCTTTACCAGGACGGCCGGGAGGCCGGCGCGTGGCCGATTGCCTCCGGCGCGTCCGATACGCCCACGCCGCTGGGCGTGTTCCGCGTGACCCACCGCTTCCACGCGGAAAACTCCGGCTTTGGGGCGTGCTTTCTCGGCCTGGATGTTCCCTGGGGGCAATACGGCATTCATGGCACGAACCTGCCGGGCTCTATCGGCAGCCGCGCGTCGCACGGCTGCGTGCGCATGTACAACCGCGATGTCGAGGCGCTCTGCCGCCTGGCGCCCAACGGGACGCGCGTCGTCATCGAGGAAGGGCCCTACGGCGAGCTGGGATGGTCGTTGCAGCCCCTGACGCCGGGAAGCCGGAGCGCGCAGGTGCGCGCCGCCCAGCGCAGGCTGCGCGCGCTGGGCTATTACCGGGGCGCGCTGGACGGCATATACGGCGCCGGCATGTCGGCGGCGCTGGCGCAGTGGAAGGCGGACGCGGGGCTGCCGCCGGGCGACTGGGTGGACGCGCAGACCTGGCGGGCGATGGGGGTGTTGCTGTTTGAGTGACTGGCGCGGCGCGCTTTGCCCGTACCTGACGCCGGCGGTGCGCGCGGCCCTGGAGGCGGCGCCGGCGGAAAAGGCCGCGCGGGCTACGGAGCTCCGCCTGCGCGCGGGCCGTCCGCCGTGCCTGCTGGCCGCCGAGGAGAGGCTGCCGCTGGACGCGCCGCCCGTCTCCGCGGAAGATATCGCCGCCATGGCCGACGCGATGCTCGGGCACAGCGCGCACACGCGCCGTGCGGAGCTGCGGGAAGGGTTCGTCACGCTTCCGGGCGGGCTTCGCGCCGGATTGTGCGGCCGCGCGGTGCTGCGCGAAGGCCGGCTGGACGCATTGCAGGACATCGCTTCGCTGGCCGTCCGGCTGGCGCGGGCCATTCCGGGAGCGGCGGACGGGCTGATGCCGCAGCTGCGCTCGGCGGGACGCCTGCGCTCGGCGCTGCTGCTTTCCCCGCCCGGAGGCGGCAAGACCACGCTGCTGCGCGACGCGGCGCGTCAGCTGTCCCTGGGCGGCGCGCAGGTGGCGGTCGTGGACGAGAGGTCCGAGCTGGCCGCCTGCCTGCGCGGCGTGCCGACGCTGGACGTGGGGCCCAACACGGATGTGCTGGACGGCTGCCCCAAGGCGGAAGGCATGCGCCTGGCCCTGCGGGCGCTGTCGCCTGCGGTGATTGTTACCGACGAGCTGGGCCATGCGCGCGATGTGCTGGCGGTGCGCGAGGCGGCGCGGTGCGGCGTGGCGGTCCTGGCTTCCGCGCATGGGGACGACTTTGCCGACGCCGCGCGCCGGCCCATGCTGCGCGCCGTGTTGGCCGAGCGCGCCTTTGAACGCGTGATTGCCCTGCGCGCGCCGGGGCGGATTGCGGCGGTGTACGACGGCGGAGGCAAGCGCCTTGCCTAGCTGGCCCTTTGCGCTGCTGGCGGGCGCGGGATGCGCGCTGCTGGGGCTGGCGTGGGCCGGGGCCCTTTCGCGCCGGCGCGCGGCGCTGGACGCATGGGCGCGGACGCTGATGCGGCTGGAAGCGTCGCTGGCCTACCGGCCGCCGGCGCTGGCGGATTGGCTGCTGCTGGGCGTCCGGGGCGAGACGGACGCATCGGTTTGCGGCGTCCTGGAGACGGCGGCACAGCGCATGCGCCAGGATGCCCTGCTGACGCTTTCCCGCGCAGCTCCGCAGCCCAGGGACCTGACCGCGACGGACCGCGCGGCGCTTTCCCCGCTTTGGACGGGGCTGGGCGCGGGCGACGAGGCGGCGCAGCGGGCGCTGCTGGAGGCGGTGCGCGCGAGCCTGGATGCGCAGCGGACCCAGGCGAGGCAGGCGGAAGCGCGGGACCACCGCCTGGCCGTTTCCCTGGGCGTGCTGGGCGCGCTGGCGGTATTCCTGTTCCTGCTGTAGACAGGGGGAGGTGAAGCGATGAACGTGGATTTGATTTTCCGCATTGCCGGCATTGGCATCCTGGTGTCGGTGCTGGGCCAGGTGCTCACCCGCACCGGGCGGGAGGATATGGCGACGCTGACGACGCTGGCGGGGCTGGTGGTGGTGCTGCTGATGGTCATCAACCTGATTTCCCAGCTCTTTCAAAGCGTGCGCAGCATCTTCAACCTCTGATGCCGGACGTGGTGCGCCTGGTGGGCTTTGGCATAGCCTCCGCCCTGCTGGCGCTGACGCTTCGCCAGACCCGGCCGGAACTGGCCCTGGCCGTATCGCTGGCGGCGGGGCTGTGCCTGTTTGCGGCAGTGGTGGGCCGGCTGGGAGAAATCGTGTCGGCCATGCGCAGCCTGGCCGAGCGCGCGGAGCTGTCGGACGCGGCCCTTCCGCTCCTGCTGCGCATTTTGGGCATTGCCTCGCTCTGCGAGCTGGGGGCGCAGATGTGCCGGGACATCGGAGAAGGCGGCATTGCGGCCAAGGTGGAGATGGGCGGCAAGGTGATGGTGCTGTCCCTGTCCCTGCCGGTGGCCACGGCGCTCATCGAGCTGGTGGCGGGGCTGCTGCCGTGAAGGGACTGCTGCTGGCGGCCTGCCTGCTGCTGGCGTGCGTTCCGGCGCAGGCGCAGGAGGTTACGGTGTACACCGTGGCGGAGGATTTGCCCCTGGACAGCTGGCAGCGCGCGGTGGATTCGCTGGCCGGGGAGGGGCGCGTGGACGTGCGCGAGCTGCTGTACAGGATGCTGCAGCGGGAGGAAATCCTCAGCGCGGACGAGGCGCTCCGCCTCCTGCTGGAGGCGCTCCGGCAGGCCGTGCTGGACCGGCGCGGCCTGATGCTGCGCCTGCTGGCGCCGGCGCTGCTGTGCGGGCTGCTGGCACGGCTGCGCGAAGCGTTTGCGGCATCGTCGGTGGCGGAAGTGTGCCATTGGGTATGCTATCTGTGGGTGGCAACAGCCATCGTGCGGGAGTGCGTGGCGCTGGCGACGCTTTCCCGCCAGGCGGTGGACGGCATGGCCACGGGGATGCAGGCGCTCTTCCCGCTGCTGCTGACGCTGCTGGCGGCGGTGGGCGGCACCAGCAGCGCGGCGTTCTTCCAGCCCGCCGTGGTGGCGGCAAGCGGCACCATGACGGCCATCTGCCGCTCGGTGAGCTATTCGCTGGCGCTGGCGTATACGGTGCTGGTGGTGCTGGACAATATCTCCGAGAACTATTCGCTGGCGCGCCTGGCGGGGCTGGTCAAGACGGTGTCCAACTGGACGCTGGGCGTGAGCTTTACGGTGTTTATTGGCGTGATGACCGTGCAGGGCTTTGGCGCGGCGGCCTACGACGGCGTGACGATACGAACGGCTAAGTACGCCATTGACAATTTTGTCCCCATTGTCGGCGGGATGTTCGCCGATACGGTGGACACGCTAGTGGGCTGTTCGCTGCTGGTCAAAAACGCGCTGGGTGTTTCCGGCATGCTGCTGCTGGTGCTGTGGCTGGCGGCGCCGCTGCTCCGGCTGCTGGCCACGGTGTTTGCGCTGCGGCTGTGCGCGGCGGTGCTGGAGCCCGTCGCGGACGGGAGGATGGTGCGCTGTATGGGCGACGCGTCCGGCGCGCTGGTGATGCTGGCGACCACCCAGCTGTGCGTGGCGGCCATGTTTTTGCTGCTGGTGGCCCAGCTGTTGGTGGTGGGGAACATGACGGTCATGCTGCGCTGAAGCGGCGGGACCGGGAGGAAGCGGAACGATGATGGAGGCGCTCTTTTCGCTGTTGGAGCGGCTTTCGATGCTGGTGATGCTGCTGGCGCTGTGCGATTTGCTGCTGCCGGAGGGCGCGCTGCGCCGCTATGCACGGCTTTGCGGCGGGCTGGTCATGATGCTGTGGATTTCCTCGCTTCTGCTTTCCTGGCTGTCGGAGGGCGCGGCATGAGTCCGCTGTCCGAATGGCGGGAAAAGATGGGGCGCGTGAAGGTCACGCAGTGGGCGGCGCTGCTGCTCGCCCTGGGGCTGGCGGGAAGCCTGCTGTTTTCCGGAAGCTGGGGCGCGGGCGTTTTGACGGAGCAGCCGCAGGACTCCGGCGCGCAGGGCGACGCGCTGGAGACGCGGCTGGCCGCCGTGCTTTCGCGCATGGAAGGCGCGGGGCAGGTGGAGGTGGTCATTCACTACGCGCAGACCGTCTCGACCTCGGCCTGGCCGCAGGAAAGCGCGCAGGAGACGGGGGAGCCGGTCGGGGTGGTCGTCGTCGCGGAGGGCGCGGACAATCTGCGCGTGCGCCTGGAGCTGGCGCAGGCGGTCCAGACGCTGCTGCGCCTGGAGGCGGAATCGGTGGAAGTGTTTGCCATGGACAGCCGGGACGGAGCAAGGTAAGGGGGTATAATCCATGAAAAGGCTGCCTATTCTAACGAAACTGAAAAAAATCGACGGGCGCGTGGCGACGCTGCTGGTGCTGGTCGCGCTGCTGGTGGCGGTCAGCTACCTGGGCCACCGGGTGCAGCCGGTCAGCGCATCCCTGCCCATAGAGCGCGTGCCGCTCGCCACGGATTCGCCGGCGTCCGGCGCAACCGCGCAGGCGACCGCAACCGCGCAGGCGACCGCCGCCGCGGCGCAGGCGGAATCGGACTTCGAAACCTATCGGGCAGAACTGGAGCAGGCGCGGGAACAGGCGGCGGCGCTGCTGGACGAGGTGATACAGAGCCCGGGCGCGAGCGCCCAGACCGTGGAGGAAGCGCTGCGGCAAAAGACGGAGCTGGCGCGCACGCGCGAGATTGAGACGACGGTGGAAACCCTCCTGGCGGCGCGCGGGTTTGACCAGACGCTGTGCACGGTGCGCCAGGGGTCGGTCAATATCGTGGTGCGCGCGCAGTCGCTCACCCAGCAGCAGGCCGCGCAAATCCTGGACATCGCCGTCAGCGAATCGGGCGAACCGGCGGCCAACGTGCGCATCGTACCGGCGCAGTAATCGCAGGATTGAATTGTGTGATAAAAGCTGGTATAATACCGGCAGAACCCTGGAGTGGAACGATCTCCGGTTGAGAGGTGTTTGAATATGAACGAGAATCTGCCCATCAATGTGGACGAGGGCCGCGAAATCGGCTCCATCAGTTACGCCAACGAGGTCATTGCCATCATCGCGGGCATGGCGGCCAACGAGGTAGACGGCGTGGCCAGAACCTCGAACCCCAAGGCCATTGCCGACCTGCTGGGCCTGGGGAACCGCGGCAAGCCGATGACCCGCGGCGTGAAGGTGGAAGTGGGCGTGGAGGAAGCGTCGGTAGAGCTGATGCTGACGGTCGAATACGGCAAGCCCATTCAAAAGGTCTGCACGGAAGTGCAGGAAAGCGTGCGCAAGTCCATTGAAACCATGACCGGCCTGCATGTGCTCAAGGTGGACGTGCATGTCATGGGCGTCAGCTTCGAGCGGGAAACGCAGGAAATGGCCGCGGGCTTTGTCAAGGCCACCGACGCGCTGCAAAGCGAAAAGGAAAACGAGACAGACCCCACGGAGCCGGACCCTGCGCCGGAAGAAGAGAACGTCACGGACGATATCGACGCGGATATCCCGGAAGACGACGCGCCGGAGACGCAAGACGAATCGCCTGCTGCGGACGAGCCCGAGGAAACGGACGGGGCGGTGTCCGGGGAGCCGAAGGAGGAATAGAAAATGAAGCTGCGTTGGTATGACCGCGTGCTGGTATCCCTCGGCGGTCTGATGCTGGCGGGGCTTGGCATCCTGGTGATGCTGGCGGCCGGCGGCGTGGTCGGGGTGTTCGGCCTGCCCGACTGGCTCGCGCTGGATCGCTGGATGGGGGACGGCTGGCAATGGATGCCGCTGATTTTCATCGCGGGCCTGCTGCTGACCGTCTGGGGCGTGTACCTGTTCCTCCGCCCGCTTCGGGCATACGGCGGCGCGCAGGACAGGTATTTCAGCATGGGCGATGCGGAAAACGGAGAGATGACCATTTCCGTGCAGGCGCTGGATCATCTGGTCCACAAGTGCGTGGACGCTCGGCCGGAAATCCTTTCGGCGCAGGTGCAGATTGCCGGACGGGAGGACAGCATTGAGGTGACGCTGCGCATGGTGCTGCGCGCGGACGTGCGCATTCCCCGTCTGGTCGAGCAGGTGCAGGCGCAGGTCCGGCAGCATTTGCAGGACTGCGCGGGCGTGCGCGTGGAGAGCGTGCGCATCATCGTGGAGTCCACGCGGGATCCGAACGCGCGCGCTTCCCGGGCTTCGGTGAAGCTGGCCTCGGTGGAGCCGCAGCCCCTGCCGCAGCCCGACCCGGCCGAGAAGGATGTCCGGAACGATTCGCTCCGGCCGCCTGTGTCTGCGGAAACGCCCGCGCGCCAGGAAGAGGCGCCGGAGCCGCTGCGCCAGGAAGAAGCGCCGGAGCCGCTGCGCCAGGAAGAAGCGCCGGCCTTTGCCGCGGCGCAGGGTGCGGACATGGACTTCGGCCCCAGGGAGCCGCTCCCGGTTTCCCTGTCGGAAGAGGCGTTCCCCTTCCCGGCGTCGGACGCGCCGGACGAAGCGCCCGCCCGGGCAGAGGCGGAAGCGGCGGCAGAAGAGGCGTCGCCCGCCATGGAACAGGAGGAAGCCGGCCATGCGTGAGGACAAGGGCTTTTTTGCGCGGCTGTTCACGCGGGGAACCCCGGAATGCGCGGTGCTGTGCGCGCTGCTGGGCGTGTTGACGGCGCTGCTGCTCCTGTGGGCGGGCGTATGGGTGACGCTGCTGGTCGCGCTGTGCGTGGCGGTCGGCGCGTTCATCGGCGGCGTCCGGGACAAACGGGCGTGGCTGGAGGAAATCGGCCGCCTCCTGAGACGGCCCGGCGACAGATGAGAAACCAAAGCGAAACGGAGCGTGAAGCCAATGGCGCGCGGTGTGGCACGCGAGGCGGCCATGCAGTTGATTTATGAAAACATGCTGGGCGGGGACGGCGGCGAGGAAACGCTGCGCGATTTGATGGGCTTTGCGCCGCAGGAGGACGACGAGGCGTATATCGCGACGACGGTGGCGGGCGTGCGGGAGCATGGCGAGGCGCTGGACCGGCTCATTGCCAAGCATTTGATTCGCTGGACCATCGACCGCCTGGCGCGCGTGGATTTGGCCATTTTGCGGCTGGCGGCGTACGAGATATTCTACCGCGACGATATCCCCGACGCGGTCGCGGTCAACGAAGCGGTCGAGCTTTCGCATCGCTTCAGCACGGAGGAGGCGGGGCCGTTCATCAACGGGGTGCTGGGAAATCTGTTGCGCTCGGGGGACAGGCCGGAATGAGCGTTTGTCTCGGCCTGGACACAAGCTGTTATACCACCTCGGCAGCCCTCTGCACCACGGGAAGCGGCGCAGGGGACAGTCTTTTTTTGCAGAAAAGGCGGCTGCTGACGGTCAGGCCCGGCGCACGGGGGCTGATGCAGTCCGAGGGCGTCTTTCAGCATGTCAGCCGCCTGCCCGCCTTGGTGGAGGAGCTTCTGGCCGAATGCCCGGCGGGATGCCGCGTGGAAGCGGTCTGCGCCAGCGTTCGTCCCCGCCCCGCTCCGGATTCGTATATGCCGGTTTTCCGGGTGGGAGAAGGCTTTGGCCGGGCGCTGGCCGCCGCGCTGAGGGCGCCGTTTTACCCGGCGACGCACCAGGAGGGCCATCTGCGTGCCGCGCGCGTGGGCACCGGCCTTGCGCCGGACGCCCCATGCCTTGCGCTGCATCTGTCCGGCGGAACGACGGAGGTGCTGCGCCAGGATGCGCAGGGCATAACGCGCCTGGGCGGTACGCGGGACCTGCACGCGGGCCAGCTGGTGGACCGCGTGGGCGTGGCGCTGGGGCTGGGATTTCCCGCCGGGCCCGCGCTGGAGCGGCTGGCCACGGACGGGCAGGCCGCGGCGCGCTATCCCGCGTCGCTGCGGGGGCTGGATTGCCACCTGTCCGGCGCGGAAACCCGTGCCTTGGCGGACATACGGGCGGGCGTCATGGCGCCGGAGGACATTGCGGCGGAGGTGTTTGACTGCCTGGCCCGCACCGTCGCGCGCCTGGTGCTGGCGGGGTGCGGGCAGAGCGGGCTGTCCGACGCGCTGCTGGGCGGCGGCGTGGCGTCCTCCTCGCTCCTGCGCGAACAGGTAAAGGCGCGCGTGGCGGCGCGCAACCGCCGCATCCGGCTGCATTTTGCCAGGCCGGAGCTTTCCGGGGACAATGCGGTGGGCGTGGCGCTGATGGGCATAGACCGACTGATATCGACACAGAAGGAGGCGCGGGAACATGGCGGCGACGTTGATTGACGGCAAGGCAATCGCCAGGGAAATCCGGGAGGGGCTCAAGGCACGGTGCGCAGCGCTGGCGGCGCGCGGGGTAACGCCCGGCCTTGCGGTGGTGCTGGTGGGCGAGGACGCGGCCAGCCAGATTTATGTGCGCAACAAGGAGCGCGCCTGCAAGGCGACGGGCATCCGGTCGGTGGCCGTGCGCCTGCCCGCGGATACGACGCAGGAAGCGCTGGAAGACAAAATCCGGGCGCTCAACGACGATGCGACGGTGGACGGGATTCTCGTGCAGCTCCCCCTGCCCGCAGGCCTGGACGAGCGGCGCGTGCTGGCACTGATTCGCCCGGAAAAGGACGTGGACGGTTTCCATGTGCAGAGCATGGGCGCGCTGGTGACCGGCGCCGCCGGCTTTCTCTCCTGCACGCCCAAGGGGTGCCTGGAACTGATTCGCCGCACCGGCGTGCCCCTGGCGGGCAAGGAAGCGGTCGTGGTGGGACGTTCGAACATCGTCGGCAAGCCCATGGCGTTGTTGCTGCTGCGGGAGAACGCTACCGTGACGGTATGCCATTCGCGCACGGCGGATTTGGCGGCGCACACGCGGCGGGCGGATATCCTGGTGGCGGCCGTAGGCCGGCCCGGCATGATTACGGGCGATATGATAAAGCCCGGCGCGGTGGTCATCGACGTGGGAATCAACCGCCTGGAGGACGGGCGCGTGGTGGGCGACGTGGATTTTGCTTCCGCGGAACCCGTGGCGGGCTTTTTGACCCCGGTGCCGGGCGGCGTGGGGCCGATGACCATTGCGATGCTGCTGGAAAATACCCTGGAATCCGCGGAGAAGAGGGCGTAACGTGGAGCGTATCCTGACGGTTGCCGAGCTGAACGAATACGTGCGGCGCTCCCTGGCGTCCGACCCGATGCTGCGCGGCCTGCGCCTGCGCGGGGAAATCAGCAATTTCAAGCGCCACAGCGCAGGCCATCTGTATTTCTCGCTCAAGGACGAGCAGGCGCGCATCGCCTGCGTCATGTTCCGGTCGGCGGCGGCAGGCCTGCGCGTCGCGCTGCGCGACGGGCTGCGCGTGGTGCTCTCCGGGAGCGCCGCGCTCTATCCCGCCGCGGGACAGTACCAGTTCTATGTGGACGCCGTGCACGAGGACGGCGTGGGCGCGCTGTATCTGGCGTTTGAACAGCTCAAGGCGCGCCTGCAGGCGGAGGGGCTTTTCGATGCCGCGCTGAAAAAGCCGCTGCCGCTGCTGCCCGAAGGCGTTGGCATCGTGACCTCGCCCACGGGCGCGGTGGTGCATGATATCTGTCAGATTGCCGCGCGGCGCCACCCCGGCGTGGCGCTGTATTTGCAGCCCGCGCGCGTACAGGGCGAGGGCGCGGCGGAGGAGATTGCGGCGGCCCTCGCGGCGCTGGACAGGCGGCCGGACGTGGACGTGATTATCCTGGGCCGGGGCGGCGGCTCGCTGGAGGAGCTGTGGCCGTTCAACGAGGAAACCGTCGCGCGCGCCATTTTTGCCTGCCGCACGCCCGTGGTCAGCGCGGTAGGACATGAAACGGATGTTACCATCGCGGACTTCGTCGCCGACGTGCGCGCGTCCACGCCCTCTGCGGCCGCGGAGCTGGTCATTCCACGCCGCGAGGAGTGGCTGGCGATGTTGCGTGGCATGAAAGGGCGGATGGATCGCGCGCAGGCCCAGCGCATGGCGCTGCTGGGCCATCGATTGACCGGCTTGCGCGCCCGGCTGGAGCTTCGCCAGCCCGCGCGCCAGATAGCGGAGCGGCGGATGCTGCTGGACGGGCTGCGGACCCGTCTGGACGCGCGGGCGCAAAGCATGGCGCGTGAAAGGCGCATGCGGGTGGAAGCGCTGGGCAAGCGGCTGGAGGCGCTGTCGCTGCGGGCCGTACTGGCGCGGGGATACGCACTGGCAACGCTGCCGGACGGAACGCTGCTGACGGATGCCGCGCAGGCGCGGCCGGGCGACGCGCTGCGCCTGACGCTGCGCTGCGGCGCGGTGCATGCAAGGGTTACGGAGGGTGAACATGGCGAAAAAAGCGAAGATAAACTTTGAAGAGGGGCTGGAGGCGCTGGAAGCGCTGGTCAAGCAGATGGAAGGCGAAATGCCGCTGGAAGCGTCCATGACCGCCTATGAGGAGGGCGTCAAGCTGTACGCGCAGCTTTGCGAGCGCCTGGAAGAGAGCGAAAAAAAGCTCAAGATTCTCTCCGGCGCGCAGGAGGAAGCATGAACTACGACGGCCAATACGCGCAGTGGCAGCGCGCGACGGAGGAAGCGCTGGACGCCGCCCTGGCGGCCTGCGGCGCGCCGGAACCGCTGCTGGGCGCCATGCGCTACAGCCTCATGGCCGGCGGCAAACGCCTGCGCCCCGTGCTGCTGCTGGCCGCCTGCGACGCGGCGGGCGGCGCATGGCAGGAGGCGATGCCATGGGCCTGCGCGGTGGAAATGATTCACACCTATTCCCTCATCCATGACGATTTGCCCGCCATGGACGACGACGACCTGCGAAGGGGACAGCCCACAAACCATCGCGTCTACGGGGAAGGCATGGCCGTTCTGGCCGGGGACGGGCTGCTGTCGCTGGCCTTTGAGACCATGCTGGCCGCCTGCCGGACGCCCGCGCAGGTGGCGGCCACGGCCGCGCTGGCGCGCGCGGCGGGCGTGGCGGGCATGGTGGCGGGGCAGTGCGCGGATTTGACGTGCCAGCGGGAGCGCCGGGGCGGCGCGCAGGAGCTGACGTACATCCATCTGCACAAGACCGCCGACATGCTCTGCGGCGCGGTGGGCGCGGGCCTGCGGCTGGCCGGCGCGGCCGACGTGAAGCTGGCGGCGGGCGAGCGCTTTGCGCAGGCGCTGGGCATGGCGTTTCAAATTCAGGACGACCTTCTGGACGTGCAGGGCGACGCGCAGGCGCTGGGCAAGCAGACGGGCATGGACGCCCGGAGGGGCAAGCTGACCTGGCCCGGGCTGCACGGCCCGGAGGCGGCGCGCCGGGAGGCGGAAAGCCAGACAAAGCGCGCCCTGGCAGCCCTGGAGGCATTCGGAGAGGACGGCGCGTTTCTGCACGCGCTGGCCGTGCGCATGCTGGGCAGAGACCGGTAGGCGGCGGGGGAGGAAGCAAGGTATGGCGCTGTTTGTGGACAAGGCAAGGATTACCGTCAAGGCCGGCAACGGCGGCAACGGCTGCGTGTCGTTCCACCGGGAAAAATTCGTGCAAAACGGCGGGCCCGACGGCGGCGACGGAGGCCGCGGCGGGGACGTGGTGCTGCTGGCGGACGAGAGCATGCATACGCTCATGGACTTTCGCAACCGGCGCAAGTTCGTCGCCCCTGCGGGCGAGGACGGCTCCAGCCGGTTTCGCTGCGGGAAATCCGGCGAGGCGCTGGTGATCAAGGTGCCGCCGGGCACCATTGTGCGCGACGTACAGACCGGCCGCGTGCTGGCGGACATGCACGTCCCGGGCGAACGGCGCGTTCTGCTGTCCGGCGGCCGCGGCGGCTGGGGCAATACGCATTTCGCCACGCCTACGCGACAGGCGCCCAACTTTGCCAAGCCCGGCGAAAAGCGCGAGATGCGGGAAATGGAGCTGGAGCTGAAATCGCTGGCCGACGTGGGGCTGGTGGGATATCCCAACGTAGGAAAGTCCACCATTCTTTCGGTCGTCACCTCCGCGCGGCCCAAGATTGCCAATTACCATTTTACCACCCTGGCGCCCAATCTGGGCATCGTGCGCCAGTACGGCCAGGACTATGTCATCGCGGACATTCCCGGGCTGGTGGAGGGCGCGCATGCGGGCGTGGGCCTCGGCCATGCGTTTTTGCGCCATGTGGAGCGTACGCGGCTGCTGGTGCATGTGCTGGACATTGCCGGGAGCGAAGGGCGCGACCCGATAGAGGATTTTGAACGCATCAACGAGGAACTGTGCCAGTATGGGCGCCTGGCGGAGCGGCGGCAGATTGTGGCCGCCAACAAGACGGACCTGCCGGGCGCGCAGGAGAACCTGGAACGCCTGCGCGCGCACCTGGCGGGGCGCGACATCGAGATTTTTCCCGTGTCCGCCGCCACACGCGCCGGGTTTGAGCCGCTTTTGCGCGCCATCTCGCGCATTTTGCCCACGCTGCCCGCCCCGGAGCCCATGGAGGATGCGCCGGCGGAGCCGGACCCTCTGCCCGAGGGCGACGCGTTCACCGTTTCCGTGCAGAACGGTATCTACTACGTCGCAGGCCCCGGCGCGCAGCGCCTGGTCGATTCGGTCAACTTCGGGGACGAGGAATCGCTCAACTGGTTCCACCGCACGCTGCGCCGACTGGGCGTTATCGACAGGCTCCGCGAGGCGGGCGCGCAGGAGGGCGATACGGTGGTGCTGGGCGATATGGAATTTGATTTTGTGGAGTGAAAAGAAATGACAAGC
Source organism: Candidatus Avichristensenella intestinipullorum (assembly GCA_018713305.1). Lineage (GTDB taxonomy): Bacteria > Bacillota > Clostridia > Christensenellales > Aristaeellaceae > Avichristensenella > Avichristensenella intestinipullorum. Next base: position 6,673 of record DVFI01000002.1, on the reverse strand, counting down.
AAGCAGCGCGCGTATCTGCGCTCGTTGGCCAATACCATGGAGCCGATTCTGCACATCGGCAAGGAAGGCGTCACGCAGGGCGTGGCGCAGCAGGCATGGGACGCGCTGGAGGCGCGGGAGCTCATCAAGGTGACGGTGCAGCGCAACGCGCCCTATGACAGCGCGCGCGAGGCGTGCGGCGTGCTGTGCGAGGCGACGCACGCGGAACCCGTGCAGTGCATCGGCTCCAAATTCGTCATCTATCGCCGCGCGCGCCGGGAGCCGCACCTGCTGGACGGGATGTCAAAGGGTGAATGACCCGCGCTGCCTGCGGCAGCGGCAGACAACAAACAGCGCCAGGCAGACAAGCGCGGGAATGAGATAGACCATCTGGCGCAGCAGCAGATACATCGCCAGCAGCCCTAACCCGTACGCGCCGTAGCGGCGGGCTTTCCGGGGCTCGAAAACGCGCGCCTGCCACAGTTCCCGCCGGAACTGCTTGCGCCGGCGGCGGCCCAGCGCGCGCAGCTGCTCGTCCGTCGCGGGGGCGGCGGCGCCGGCCATATCCATCAGACCGCTCCGGCCCAGCAGGCGCGTCTTGGGCGACAGCTCCGAGGAAAGCGCGACGGCGTCGGCGCAAAACGCGCAGGTGGCGCAGACGATGCAGACGTCCGCCTTCTCGCGCCGCGCGGCGCGCACGCAGGCGAGCACGTCGTCGCACGTCGCGCGGCTGCCGGCGTGGCGCTGCAGGCAGGCAATCCATACGCTCTGCTCGCCCAGCCGGGCGCGCATGCCGTGCGCCCGCGGCTGAAACTCCTGCAGCGCCAGCTCGCCCGACAGCCAGGCCGCCACGTTGGCCACGGCGCTGGACTCCGGCTGCAGCAAAAGCGAGTCCACGGCCATTTCCCCGCCGATGCGCCGGCGCAGCTGCGCTTCGCGGCGGGCGAGCGTGCGCTGCTCGCCCAGGCGGGCGGTTGCGGCCAGCAGGACGGTCAGGGCGATTCCGGCAGGCAGGGCGGGCACAATGCTGCCCCAAAGATAATAAAACCATCCGCAGCAAAGGATGAACGCAAGCAGCAAAAGGCCGAAGCGGTCAAGCCGCCCGGCCAAACGGGTAGGGGATTGCAGGGGTTGCATCAGCAGTTCCCGCGGCAGCGATAGCTGCCGCACTTGCTCTCGTCTTCCGCCTTGCCGCTGGATGCGCCGGGCATGGGGTCGACATGGATTTTCGACAGGCAGCAATGGTTGCTGGGGTCATGATACGCGCAGGAACACACGCCGCACTGGATGCTCGGATTGGGGGCCATATCCTCGTTCATAAACAAACCTCCTTCCTGGTTTATGCCTAGTGTGCGCGAGGGAAAGGATTTTATGCACATGAAAACATGGAACTTGCAAACGCTTGTGCGCGCCGCGGTGATCGGCGCGGTATATGCGGCGGTCACGCTGCTGCTGGCGGCCATCAGCTTTCAGCCCTTTCAGATTCGCATATCCGAGGCGCTGACGCTGCTGCCGTGCCTTTGGCCGGAGGCGAGCGTCGGGCTGTTCATAGGCTGTTTTCTGTCCAACCTGGTCGGAGGATACGGGGTGGCGGATATCGTCGTGGGGTCGCTGACGACGCTGGCGGCCGCGCTGCTGACGCGGCGGCTGCGTGACAGGCCGCTGGTGGCCGCGCTGCCGCCGGTTTTGCTCAATGCGCTCAGCGTGGGCATGGTGCTGCATTATACGGCCAATGCGCCGCTGCTGGCGACCATGCTCAGCATCGGCGCGGGCCAGGCGGTCGCCTGCTATGCGCTGGGCATTCCGCTGCTGCGGCTGCTCAAGCGTCGGGAGACCTGGCTGCAAAACGGCACAAAGCGTTGAAAACCGGCCATTTTTCGCGCCAGAATGATTGACAAACCGCGTCTTTTTTGCTATCCTATATCGGTAAGCCGCTCGGTGCGGGCTTTTGAAATGCCTTTTTGGCTGCCTGATATCGGCGAGTATTCGAGAGGGAGGAAAACGCGTGTACGCCATTATTCAAACAGGTGGTAAGCAGTACCGCGTCCAGCAGGGCGACGTTATCTTCGTGGAAAAGCTTGATCTTGCGCAGGATGCGACCGTCGATTTCGACGTGCTGCTGCTGGGCAGGGAAGACGGAGTGACCGTCGGCAAGCCGCTCGTGCCAGGCGCCAAGGTGAACGCCAAGGTGCTCGGCCAGGTCAAGGGCGAGAAGATTATCGTCTTTAAGTACAAGAGCAAGAAGAACTACCGCCGCAAGCAGGGCCATCGTCAGCCCTATACCAAGCTCGAAATCACCGGTATCACTGCCTGATGACGAGCGTTCGGTTCTACCGCGACAGACGCGGCCTGCTGCGCGGATTCTCGGTGATAGGGCATGCGGGCAGCGCGCCCTCCGGAGAAGACCTGGTCTGTGCGGGCGTTTCCGTTCTTTCGCAGACGGCGGTCAACGCGCTGGAGGCTGTGGCGGGAATCGAAGTGGTTCTCCATATGGGGGACGGTTTTCTCAGCGTAAGGCTCCCCAAAGGGCTGAGCGCCAAGCGCCTCTACGGCGCGCAGGTGATTCTGCGCACCGTGCGGCAGGGGCTTGAGGACATGGCGAAGGCATACCCGCGCTATGTGCGGGTGACATGAACAACAGGAGGTGCAACCATGCTTCAGATGAATTTGCAGCTCTTTGCGCACAAGAAGGGCGTCGGTAGCTCGCGCAACGGTCGCGACAGCGAATCCAAGCGCCTGGGACCGAAGCGCGCGGACGGTCAGTTCGTGCTGGCGGGCAACATTCTGGTTCGGCAGCGCGGCACGCGCATCCATCCGGGCCTGAACGTCGGCATCGGCCGCGACGACACGCTCTTTGCTCTGACGCAGGGCGTCGTCCGCTTCGAGCGCAAGGGCAGGGATAAAAAGCAAGTCAGCGTCTATCCGGTGGCGGAAGTCGCCGCGCAGTAATCCTCTGAACCGGAGGCCTTCTTCCGCAAAGCGGAGGAGGGCCTTTTTTCGAGCGCTGGTTTTGTAAAGAGCAGGGGTACATATGTTGGGCGTAGGAATCAATGTGGCGACCGTGCTGCTGGGCGGCGCGCTGGGATTGCTGCTGGGCGGGCGAGTGGCCCAGCGGCTGCGGGACACGGTGATGCAGGGGCTGGGCCTGTGCGTGCTGGTGATTGGCGCGCTTTCGGCCCTGGAAACCGCGGATGTGCTGGCGCTGATTGTCAGCTGCGTGCTGGGCGGCTTTCTGGGCGAATGGATAAACATTGAAAAGAGGCTGGAAAACCTCGGCGGGCGCGCGGAACGGCTGCTGACGCGGGGCGAGGCGCGCGGCACGTTTGTGCAGGGGTTTATGACGGCCAGCCTGGTTTTCTGCGTGGGCGCGATGTCGGTGGTCGGCTCGCTGGAGTCGGGCCTTTCGGGCGACCATGCCACGCTCATTGCCAAGGCCGCGCTGGACGGCGTGGGCGCGGTGTTTTTCGCGGCGGCGATGGGGCCGGGCGTGCTGCTGTCCGCGCTGGTCATTTTGCTCTATCAGGGGGCCATTGCGCTGAGCGCCTCCCTGGTGGCGCCGCTTTTGTCCCAGGCTGTCGTGACGGAAATGTCCGCGGTCGGTGGCGCGCTGATTGTGGGCATTGGCCTGAACATGCTGGGCGTGGCGAAAATCCGGGTGGGCAATTTGCTGCCGGCGGTATTCGTTCCGCTGGTCTATGTGCCGCTGGCCGCATGGCTGGGCGGGCTGGCATAAGGAGAGACGGGGATGACTCTGACGGGGCGTTTGGACCTGACGGAAGGCCGGCCGGCGGGCCTGCTGGTCCGTTTTGCGCTGCCCATGCTGCTGGGCAACCTCCTGCAGCAGCTTTACAACGTGGTGGACAGCCTGGTCGTGGGCAACTTTGTGGGGACGCAGGCGCTGGCGGCGGTCAACATTGGCAACTATCCGGTCAATGTGCTGCTGGCGCTGTTTATCGGCATGGGAACCGGCGCATCCATCCGCATATCGCAGTGCTGCGGTGCGGGCGACGAGGCGGGCGTGCGCCGGCTGGTGGATTCCGCGATGTCGCTGATTCTCCTGCTGTCCCTGCCGCTGACCCTGCTGGGGCTGGCGGTTGCGCGCCCGGTCCTGTCGCTGATGAATACGCCGGCGGATTCCTTTGAGGCCGCCCGGCAGTACCTGAGCATTTTCCTGCTGGGAACGCTGGGCCTGCTCGGGTATAACCTCAACGCCGGCATTCTGCGCGGCATGGGCGACAGCCGTTCGCCCGTGCTGTTTCTGGCCGTGGCGACGGTGGTCAACATTGCGCTGGACCTGCTGTTCGTGGCGGGCCTGGGTTGGGGTGTTTCGGGCGCCGCGGCCGCGACGGTCATTGCGGTGTACGCCTCCTGGGCGTTCAGCCTGCTCTATATCCGAAGGCACTATCCCCAGTTCGCCATGCGATTTTATCCCCTCCGCATCGACGGCAGGGCCGTGCGGGACATTCTGCGCCTGGGCCTTCCCATCGGCATCAACGACGCGCTGTTTTCGCTGGGCCATTTGATTCTGTCCTCCATTGTCAATACGCACGGCTCGGCGTTTGTGGCCGGGTACAGCGCGGCGGGCAAGCTGGATACCCTTTCCTTCATGCCGCTGAGCAGCTTTGCGGCGGCCGCCACGGCCTTTACGGGGCAGAACTTCGGCGCCCGGCGGTTTGACCGCGTGCGCAGCGGAGCGCGTTCGGCGCTGCTGCTGGTCGTGGGGTGGAGCTTTCTGGCCTGCGGGGTGCTGCTGCTGTGCGGACGATGGGCGATAGGCCTGTTTGACCGCACGCCGGAGGTGATAGACGTGGGATACGCCTATCTGCTGTGCCTGGAACCGTTCTATGTGCTCTACAGCATCATGTACCTGCTCAACGCGGTGATGAACGGCGTGGGATGCGTGCGCGTGCCGATGATTGCCAACATGGTGCTGTTCTGGGTTGTGCGCCTGCCGGCGGCCTACCTGCTCAACGCCCTGGCCCCGGCCAACGCGCTGTTTTTCTGCTACCCCATCAGCTGGGCGGCCGGGCTGGCCATCAGCGGCCTGTATTTCCTCAGCGGCAGATGGCGGCGCGGCTTTGCCAAGGAGGAGACGGCATGAAGCTGACGCGGGAACAGGCGCGCCGTTTTCTGCTGCGGCGCCACGGGCTTGTGGGCGACCCCGTGTTCCAGGGGCAGGACGGGGCGCTGGCCTATGTGCGCCGCGTGGGCTGCATCCAGTTTGACCCCATTGACGTATGCGGGAAAAATGCGGAACTGGTCCTGCAATCCCGCGTTCAGGGCTTTGAAAAGCCGATGCTGGACCGGCTGCTCTACCGGGATCGCAGCCTGGTGGACTATTTTGATAAGAATCTGGCCATCTTCCCGACGGAGGACTGGCCGTATTTTGCGCGCGAGCGCGCGGCGCACCGCCTGCAAGGGCGAAGCCGGGAGGAAACTGAGCGCGCGGCGCGGCAGATATGGGACGCGCTGGCGGCGCGGGAGTGCGTCTGCGCGCGCGATTTAGCGCTCAACGAGAAGGTGGACTGGTACTGGAGCCGGACGACGCTGGCACGCGCGGCGCTGGAAACGCTCTATTTCCGGGGCGAGCTGTGCATTCATCACAAGCAGGGAACCGTCAAGTATTATGCCCCCGCCGAACGGCTGCTGCCCCAACGCCTGCTCGTGGCGCCGGACCCCTGCCCCGATGACGGCGCATACAGAGACTGGCGGGTGCTGCGCCGGATTGGCGCGGTCGGCCTGCTGTGGAACCGAGCGTCGGACGCATGGCTCTGCATCGACGGGATGAAAGGCAGGGGACGCGCGGAGACGTTTGAACGCCTGCTGCGCGGGGGACGCATTGTGCCGGTGGAAGTGGAAGGCATGGCGCAGCCGCTCTATGCGCAGGCTGCGGACCGGGAGCTGCTGGAGGAAATCGCGTCCGGCGCGTCCTACCGGCCCCGCGCGGAGCTGATTGCGCCGCTGGACTGCCTGCTGTGGGATCGCAGGCTGGTGGAGGCGCTGTTTGATTTTTCCTATACCTGGGAAATCTATACGCCCCGGGACGAGCGCCGTTTCGGGTACTATGTGTTGCCGTTGCTGACGGGCGAGCGGTTTTCGGGGCGCGTGGAAGCGGTGGCGCATCGCCAGAGCGGCGTTCTGGAGGTGCGCGGCGTATGGTGGGAAGGAAGGCCGCAGCGCGCGGCCCTGGAGAAGTGCCTGCGCCGGTTCGCCCGCTTCAACGGCTGCACGCAGATTCAGGGGCCGGCATAAAAGGGCCGTCCCCGCGCAGGGCGAAGGACGGCAAAACGGGGCGTGTATGACGGCTTCCTTTACCCTTTGACGGCGCCGATGTTGATGCCTTTGACGAAATAGCGCTGGAAGAACGGATAGACCATGAGAATCGGGAGCAGGCCCAGTGTGGCGATGGCCATGCGCATGCCGTCGGAAGAGGGCATGGTGTTGGCCGAAAGGCCTGCGGATTCAAGTTGGGCCAGGTATTGTACGCTGGTGAGCATCTGGTTGAGAATGAGCTGGTAGGAGTACATGTCGTACTTGGTGATATAGTACAGACCGTTTTCCCAGTCGTTCCAGTAGGCCAGCCCGACCAGAAGCCCGATGGTCGCCAGAATGGGCAGGGACAGCGGCATGATAATCTTGCGGAAGATGCTCATTTCACTTGCGCCGTCCACATACGCCGATTCGATGATTTCGT
>DVFI01000017.1 GCA_018713305.1 Candidatus Avichristensenella intestinipullorum | reverse complement strand
CCATGAACAAAATGTCCATGAATGAGTCCGTGGCTGCTTCCTGCTGCTGGCGTTATGTCCTCGGCGTGCATGAGCAGTATCCGGAGATCCTGCATGGCGGCAAGATCGGCACGACCTACGAGGTCAAGCTCAAGCTGAAGGGTGACTATGCTACCAATGGCGTGGCGAGCGGCTGGCTGTCTCAGGGCTATGACGTGTCGCCGGCGCTTGCGCTCCACAGCATTTCCTACAATCCCGATACGAAGGTGTGGTATCGTGCCAGCGACGGTTGGCAAGTCACTGCGACCAATGTTGCTCCCTATGTTGTCAAGTCTTCCTGCACGCATGATGACGGCAGCTGCTCCTACTACGCAGAGGATCCCACCTACAGCCAGGACATGCACATCGGCGCGACCTCTGCCCATGCCAATAAAAAGAATTGGGCCGAACCCCACAAAGCGGAGCAGTATTCTTCCTGACCCCATCGCTCCACCCCTCAGGCTGCCTGCCGCGTCGCTGCAAGGCGGCCCGTCAGCCTTGCAGCCCCTGTTTATTGCCGCCAGAGCCGCCTGCGCGGTTGTCGAAAGCCGGACGCTGTGCTATACTATGGCTAATATTCGCCTACGAGGAGGAAGTATGATGGAGCATAAGACCATCCGGCAGCTCTATGAGGCCGCGCCGACGGTCGAGACGCCCGGTGTGCGCGTCAACGGTTGGGTGCGCACGGTGCGCGATTCCAAGTCCTTTGCTTTTATCGCGCTCCATGACGGCACGTACTTTAAGCCCCTGCAGATCGTCGTCGAAGAAGCAAACCTGCCCAATTTCAGGCAGATTGCCAAGCTCAACGTGGGCAGCGCCATTGAAGCGGAGGGCGTTCTCGTCCCCACGCCCGGCATGCAGCAGCCCTTTGAGCTCAAGGCTTCCAGCGTGCGCGTGGTCGGCGCCTCCACGCCGGACTATCCGCTGCAGAAGAAGCAGCATTCCGTCGAGTTCCTGCGCACCATCGCCCATCTGCGGCCGCGCACGAACCTTTTCAGCGCGGTGTTCCGGATTCGCTCGCTGACGGCGCAGATTCTCCATGCGTTCTTCCATGACAAGGGCTTTGTCTATGTGCATACGCCCATCATCACCACCAGCGACTGCGAAGGCGCGGGCGAAATGTTCCGCGTGACCACGCTGGAGGCGGAGAACCCGCCGCGGACCGAGAGCGGTGCGGTAGATTATACCAAGGACTTTTTCGGCCGGTCTGCGGGGCTGACGGTATCCGGGCAGCTCAACGTGGAGTGCTATTGCATGGCCTTCCGCAATGTATATACCTTCGGCCCCACGTTCCGTGCGGAGCGCAGCTTTACGCCGCGCCATGCGGCGGAATTCTGGATGGTCGAGCCCGAAATCGCCTTTGCCACGCTTCGGGAGGACATGGACCTTGCCGAAGAGATGATTCAGTACGTCATCCGCAGGGTGCTGCAGGAGGCGCCGGAGGAAATGGCGTTCCTCAACCGCTTTGTGGACAAGGGCCTCATCGAGCGCCTGGAGCATGTGGCGAGCGCGGAGTTTGCCCGCGTCAGCTATACCGATGCGGTGGAGATTCTCTCCCAATCCGGCCAGAAGTTTGAATACCCGGTTTCCTGGGGCATGGATTTGCAGACCGAGCACGAGCGCTATCTGACCGAACAGCATTTCAAGCGCCCGGTGTTTGTCACGGACTATCCCAAGGAAATCAAGGCCTTCTATATGAAGCTCAACCCGGACGGGAAAACCGTGGCCGCGGCGGACATGCTGGTGCCGGGCATCGGGGAGCTGGTGGGCGGAAGCCAGCGCGAGGACGACGCGGACGTGCTGCTGGCGCGCATGGCGGAGTGCAACCTGGACCCCAAGGACTATTGGTGGTATCTGGAGCTGCGCAAGTACGGCAGCGTGCCGCACGCGGGCTTTGGCCTGGGCTTCGAGCGCATGGTCATGTACCTGACCGGCGTAACCAACATCCGCGACGTACTCCCCTTCCCCCGGACAACCGGTTCGGCGGACTTTTAAGGGAGCGGAGGGCTTCCATGGATTGCATCATCACCGCGCAGGCCGGCGCATTGCCGCTGGCGCTGGCGGAAACGGAGGGCGCGCGCGTCGTTCGGCTCCTGGAGCCGGGCGTCGCGCTTTGCGTATGCGACCGCCTGCCGCCGTCGCCGGTGTTCCTGCGCCACGCCTGCCCCGCGCAGGCCGCCGTGCGGCTGACGGGCGGAGAGAAAGACCTGGAGGCGCTGGAAGCCGCGTGCCGGCCGCTTTTGCCCGCGCTGCGGCCCGGCATGCCCTTTTCGGTGCAGACGCGCCTGGTGGGCGACGCCCGCCCGGCCTACGCGCGCTTTGACGTCAACCAGCGCCTGAGCGCGCTCGCGCTGGAGACGGGCGCGCCGCTGGACGTCCGGCAGCCGCGCCAGGTTCTTTCCGTGGTGCTCTGCGCGGACACGGGCTGGCTGGGCGTTTCCCCGGTCGGGGAAAACTACAGCGCCTGGGCGGGCGGATGCCGGCGCTTTCTGCGGGAGAAAGACCAGGTCAGCCGCGCGGAATTCAAACTGCTGGAGGCCCTGGAGACCTTTGACGTGCGCCTGCCGGCGTCCGGGACCGCGCTGGACCTGGGCGCGGCTCCGGGCGGCTGGACGCGCGTGCTGCGCGGCCGCGGGCTGTCTGTCGTCGCGGTGGATCCGGCCGGACTGGATGCGCGCGTGGCCCGCGACCCGGGCGTGACGCATGTACGCACCACGGCGCAGGCGTATTTTCGTGCGCCCGCGCCGTGCGATATCATGGTCAACGATATGAAGATGGACGCGTGCCAGTCCGCCGCCCTGATGGCGGAGGGCGCGCATTGCCTGTCGGCCGGCGGCGTCGCGGTGCTCACCCTGAAGCTGCCGGAGCGGCCCGGGGAATGGCCCGGCCGCATCCGCCGGGCCCGCGCGGTTTTGTCCGCCGCCTATCGCGTGGAAGGGATGCGCCAGCTGTTCCACAACCGAAACGAGGCGACCGCCTATCTGACCAGGTTGTGAATCCATTTGCCGGAACGCAGGCGCCAGAACCCGAACAGTACTTTCACCACCGACTCCAGGCGCGACATCAGATATACCATATGAATCGGCCATCCGAGCACCAGGCCGCTCAGCGCCACGAGCGGCACGCCGATGGCCCAGACGGTGCCCACGTCCAGCACCAACGAATACTTCACGTCTCCGCCCGCACGCAGCACCCCGACCACCAGCAGGCTGGCAAACTGCGAAAGGAGCATGGTCAGCGCGCTGACGGCAACCAGCGAACGCGCGTCCGCGGCAGCCTGGGCCGAGACGTTAAAGAGCGAAATCAGCGGCCCGCTGAGCGCAATCAGCAGCGCGCCGGCCAGCAGCGCGGACGGAACGCCGGCGGCCAGCATGCGCCGGGACGTGCGGCGGGCTTCCTCCTCCCTGCCTGCGCCGATGCGTTTGCCCACCAGCACCGCGCAGGCATGCGTCACGCCGCGCTGCGTGGCGTAGGACACCTGTTCCACGGTGTTGAAGATGCTCATGGCCGCCACGGCGCCGGTGCTCATGTGGCCGTAGACCACGGAATACATGACCATGCCCAGCGACCAGAACCCCTCGTTGAGAATGACGGGAAACGCAACGGACAGGTACTTTTTTACAAACGCGCCGGATCGCGGTATCAGGGACGACAGCCGGGCGTCCGTCGCCAGATGCAAAAAACGCCCCGAGAGAAACACAATGGACATTTCCACAAACAGCGCCACCACCGTCGCGACCGCCCCGCCCCGCACGCCCATCCGGGGAAAGCCCAGGTTGCCAAAGATGAGGCAGTAGTTCAGAAACGTGTTGACAAACAGCGCCGTAATGCCCGCCACCATCGGCAGCCGCGCCTGCTCGGTGGATTTCTGCACCGTAACCAGGCATTGCGATACGGCGGTGAACAGATAGCCGATGCCGATGATGGGAAGGTACTGCGCGCCCGCCGTCACCGCCGCCTCCTCTTCCAGCAGCAGGCGCATGAGGGTGCGGGGAAAGAGCATGCAGGGAATCAGGAAACAGACGGCCGCGCCCAGCGAAATGCACAGCGCCAGGCCCATGACGGCGTGGATGCCCTGCAAATCCTGCTTCCCCCAGTACTGCGCGACCAGCGTGGACGTGCCGCTGGCCAGGCCGAAGATGACCAGCTGGAACAGGAACGTCACCCGGTTGGCCTGCGTGACGGCGGCCAGCTCCACCTCGCCCAGCCGGCCAATCATCACGTTGTCGAGGATATGCATCAGGGCCATGAACAGCGTCTGTATGACGATAGGCACGGCAACGTTGAGCGCTTCGCGGGTAAAATCGCGCTCCCAGGGGAAAATGTCTCCGTTGCGAAACCTTTGTACAAACGCGGACATGTCCGGTCCTCCTTACAGCACGTACCAGTAAACCGAGAAAAAGTGCAGGATGCTGCCGCCCAGCACGAACAGATGCCAGATGCTGTGGGCAAAATGAAAATTCTTCATCCCGTAGAAAATGATGCCGACCGTATAGCAGACGCCGCCCGCCAGCAGCAGCAGCGACCCGTCCAGCCCCACCGCCAGCCAGAGCCGGTGGAACGCCAGCACGATAATCCAGCCCATCGCCACGTAGCTTATCATGCTCATGATTCGGAATTTCTGCAGGCTGACTGCGTTGAGCACGGTGTTGAGGATGGTCAGGCCCCAGATAACGCCGAAAAGCGTCCAGCCTATCCAGCCGTGCAGGCTCACCAGCGTAAAGGGCGTGTAGGTCCCCGCAATCAGAAAAAAGATGGTGATATGGTCAAACACGCGCAGCACCCGCTTGGCGGACGGATGGGCAATCGCGTGATAGAGCGTGCTCATCACATACAGCACAAACAGCGAAACGCCGAAAATGGCGGCGGACACGATGCGCCACGGGTCGCCCGTATTCGCCGCGCGCACCAGCATCAGAACCAGTCCGACAATGGAAAGCCCCGCGCCTATCCCGTGCGTTACGGCGTTGAATACCTCTTCCCCCGTAGTTTGCAGGCGCAGGGAACGATCCATTCTGCGAAACATAGCCTTCCTCCTTTTCCAGACGATGTCAGTATAGCACCGTCTCGCCGCGCGCGCAAGGCGGAGACGGAGGAAGGAATGCGCCCGCCGCGCCCTGACGCCATACGCATGCAGCCGCCCTTGCGTTTTTGCGCCGGATACGGTATCATAGCTGCAAGGAGCGTGATAGAACATGGACCGAAAAGAGCTCGCGCTGAAAATGCATGAGCAGTGGCGCGGAAAAATCGAAGTGGTAGCCCGGGCCCCCGTCAACGACGCGGAGGAGCTTTCCATAGCGTATACGCCGGGCGTGGCGGAACCCTGCCTGGCCATCCGGGAGGAGTACGACAAATCCTTTACGCTGACGCGGCGCGGCAACCTAGTCGCCGTCGTCACCGACGGCACCGCCGTGCTGGGCCTGGGCGATATCGGCCCGGAGGCCGGCATGCCGGTCATGGAGGGCAAATGCTGCCTGTTCAAGGCGTTTGGCAATGTGGACGCCTTCCCGCTTTGCGTGCGGTCCAAGGACGTGGACGAAATCGTCCGCACCATTTATCTGCTTTCCGGCAGCTTCGGCGGCATCAACCTGGAAGATATCGCCGCGCCGCGCTGCTTTGAAATCGAGCAGAAGCTCAAAGCGCTCTGCGATATCCCGATTTTCCATGACGACCAGCACGGCACCGCCATTGTCACGGGCGCCGCGCTGATGAACGCGCTGCGCGTGGTCAAAAAGGACATGGAAAGCGTCCGCATCGTCATCAGCGGCGCGGGAGCCGCCGGCATTTCCATCGCGCGCCTGCTGATGCAGATGGGCGCCCGGGATATCATCCTGGCCGGCCGCAAGGGCGCGATTTGCGAGGGCATGACCGACATCAATCCGGCGCAGCAGGAAATCGCGCGCGAAACCAATCCGCGCCGCCTGCGCGGTACGCTGGCGGACGTGATGCGCCAGAGCGACGTATTCATCGGCGTCTCCGCGCCCGGCCTGGTCACGCGCGAGATGGTCGCTTCCATGAACCCCGGCGCCATCGTGCTGGCCATGGCCAACCCCGTGCCGGAAATCTATCCTGACGACGCCAGGGCCGCGGGCGCCGCCGTGGTCGGCACGGGCCGCAGCGACTTCCCCAACCAGATTAACAACGTCCTGGCCTTCCCGGGCATCTTCCGCGGCGCGCTGGACGTTCGCGCCAGCGACATCAACGACGCCATGAAGCTTGCCGCCGCGCGGGCCATCGCCTCGCTCGTCTCCGACGAGGAGCTCAGCGACGGACGGGTCATTCCGACCGCTTTTGACAAGCGCGTGGGCCCCACGGTCGCCCAGGCCGTTGCCCAGGCCGCGCGCGACAGCGGCGTGGCCAGGCTCTGACCCCGTCGCGAAAGCCCTCCGAACGGCCCGACGCGCCCCGGCCTGCGGGGTGCGCCGGACCTGATTTTCCGCAATACAAACCCGCTCCGCAGCCCGGCCTTCCTCGCGGGATTTTCTCTCCTTCGCGACGGACGGGCATCACCGAAAGGAGGCGCGAACCATGAAACGCCTGCTGCTCTGTCTTGCCGCGCTGTGTCTGCTGATGGCTCCGGCCCTGGCCGAAGCGCCCGCGGCCAGCCTGACCATAGCGGTGGTCGACGAATCCGCGCAAACGCCGCCCCTGCACGTCGACGACGAAAGCTTCCTCCGCTGGCTGGAGCCCCTGCTGACGGCAGACGGCCCCGCCGTCGAACCCGCGCCGCTCATGCCCGCCCATCACCGCCTGCTGGTGACCTTCACCGCGGAGGACGGCTCGCAGGCCGAATATGCGCTCTGGCATGATACCCTCTATGAAGAGGCCACCGTCACGCACCCCGACGGCACAACGCGCGCCATCGACCCCGCAGTGCCCGCGCTGCTCTTTGACGCGGTGCATGACGAGGCGAGCTTCGCCGTTCCGGAGGCGCACCGCGCGCTGCTGGCCGAAAGCGGCTGGACCGCCGTATATCGCGTGCCGCAGCAGAGCGCGTCGCTGCCCGAGGCGCTGGAAGCCTCCCGCACGGACGCGGCCGCGCTGTATTTTACCTATGCAGACCTCTTTTTGCAGGGCGGCGGCTATGACATCACGCCTTTTCTGGGGAAAACGGTGACGCCTCATGTGTACCGGGTATATGAGCGGGTCAACCGCATCGTCTGGCGCCCGGAGGATATCCGGCTGCTGGATGAAAACGGAGAGGGCGGCGTGATGTACGACATGCAGGCCGTCCTTCTCGAATGCGGCGGGCAGCTCATCGGCGCGTACCTGCGCGCCGTCTCCTGGGATGCCGCCGACATGATGTCCCTGGACCGCCGCGGCCCCATCGAGCTGTTGGGCGACATGTCCATACGGGACTATCTCCTGTCGAAGCTGCCCGTCACGCAGGAGGAAGAGGCCCTGGCCGCCCTCACGTCCGAGGAGGTGGTCCGTCAGTACGCCAGCGTGCACGACCCGCGGCTGACGGCCATCGAGCGGGTGCTGGCGACGCTGTCCCCGCTGGGCACCGATTCTCTTTTCCTTCCCATAGAGGTCCGTTCCTCCGGCGAAACGCCGCTTTCGGTTCAGCCGGTCGACACAGCGCCCGGCTTCTACGAGGTGCGCCTGGGAGACTGGACCTATTACCCCGAAGTGGCGCTTGAGTCGCCCCAAACCGGCTGGAAAATCATGAGCTTCTATAATACGGGCCTGTAGCCCGGGCGGCGAAAGGGGCCTGCGGTTCGGCCGCCCTCTGGCAGCCCCCGCCGATGCCATGCAGCCTGCCGCGGCGCTTCGGCCGACGGCCGCACCAGGAGGCTTGGCGGGCCGAAGCCCTCCAAATGCCATCCGAACCCGGCGACATGCGCGGCGGGTTCGGAAGCCTTGCGCAGCAAGGTTCAGCATATCACACTTCTGCGGGGATGCAGGAAGGGGCGGCCAGCCCCTTCCTATCTCATCCGCAGCGGCGGCGTGTACGCCGCGAGGAGCGGCTGCAAGCCGCTTCCGCTATCATGTTCCGCC
>DVFI01000016.1 GCA_018713305.1 Candidatus Avichristensenella intestinipullorum | reverse complement strand
GGCTCCGCCCATCAGTTGATAGACAGGAGCGTTGAACGCTTTGCCTTTGATATCCCACAATGCCTGGTCGATGCCGGAGATTGCGCTCATTAACACAGCGCCCCCGCGATAAAATGCCGCGCGGTATAGCGTATTCCAGATATCTTCAATTCGGGCCGGGTCTTTTCCAATCAGGAAATCCGCCATTTCATGTACGCAAGCCTGTACGGTATTTGCCTTGCCTTCGAGTATCGCTTCGCCCCAACCCCAAAGGCCACCGTCCGTCAAAATCTTCACAAAACACCAGCGCGGCCGAACCAAATAAGTCTGCACTTTGTTTATCCGCATGGTTTTACACTCCTTGGGGGGGGAATTGATGACGATTTCAGAGACAAACGAAAACCTCGCCTGCCTTTACCATGATATTATAGGCATCATTTTTCTCCTGAGCAATGGAAGAAAGCTTGGGTTTCTTGTTCGTTTGTACGCGATTGATTCCTGCAAACGGCCTTCGACCCGCGTCCATCATCGCTGCAAGGCCGGTTTGCAAACGCCCCTGAATCCAAGCGCAGCCGGAGCAAGGGGGTCCGTGCATGAAAGCCGGTTTTCGTGCGCGCCGACGGGCATGCTTCTTCTCGTGCGCGCTCCCCTGCCCTGGCAATCGCCACTGCCAATAGGCATGTGCCGGATAATCACATGGGCTTATGGCCATGTTGCTCTGCACGGCTGAGCCTTCTTGTCGTCTCAGTCGTGACGCTTGACCGGAAGTGTGATGGATACGCAGGTTCCGACGTTTTCTTTGGAATGGATTCGTATCTCTGCGCCGGTTCCTCCAAACAGCTCCAGGCGCTTTCGGATATTCCGCAGTCCATAGCCGCCCTGACCGGGTACGGGGTGGGTGAATGCTTCCAGCTTTTCCTTGCTCATCCCGCTGCCGTTATCCTCAATTTCCACAAACAGTACGTTCTTCTCGCACCACGCCCGAATCTGCAATGCGGCGTTGCTCTTCTCGCAGTAAAGCAGGCCATGAATCAGCGCATTTTCCATGATAGGCTGCAAAAGCAGGCGCGGCAGAAGACAATCGATAGCATTCTCCTCGATATCAAAAACCACGCTGAAGCGGTTGTCAAAACGCTTTTGCATCATGTCCAGGTATATATGCCCCAATTCCAATTCCTGCCGCAGCGTCACAAAGGCAGAAACCTTGTTGATGCTCATGCGGAGGTATTTGGAAAGGCTGTTAACCATCCAGATACCGCTCTTGTTAACAAACAGGACGCTTTCTATATGACCGTCCCTGATGACGCAATCTACCAAATAGCTGTTCAGGTACAGTGTTACACCGGCCTTGAGCAGCATTTCTTGTGCAACCAACTTGTAAGTCTCGGGATGAAACGAAAGATTCGCACGCGGGTACTCCACCAGGCCGCCCTTGGCTTCCACCAGCGCCTGGGCAAAACGCCACGCCATACCGCCCAGCACGCGTTTACCATTATAGGCAAACTCGCTCATAGGGTTCACATATCCTGCCGTCGCCATGCCGCCAAGAAAACCAAAGCGCTCAATCAGCGCCGTCTTGCATCCCTGCTCTGCCGCCGCCAGAGCGGCGCCAATGCCGGCAGGTCCGCCTCCGCAGACAACCACGTCATATTGGCGGAGCACAGGAATCCGTTTGCTATAGAGAAATGTATCCATATGCATTGTCCACCGCTCTCTCTGATTTATATTCATATTATATCATGAAACAAAACAGCGAGAATGTCCGTATTATTCGATTGCTGTTTCGTTGTTTTGCTCTTTGCGAAAAGCGGGTTTCGGCGGCAGGATTTTCAAAACAGAGTCAGAATGATTCGTACAAAATGATAATGAATTGCAACGTTTTGGATTGACAAAACCAGAATATTGAAGCGGAGGTCTTTGCATGACGGGATTGGAATGGTTCAAAAAAAGCAAAATCATCGCCATCGTCCGTGGACTTGCTCCGGAACATATGGTCCAACTGGCGGAGGCGCTATACGAAGGAGGCATCGACCTCATCGAAGTGACTTTTCACCAGAGCCAACCAGAAACGTGGCAAAACACGGCCACTTCCATCCAAGCCATAGCCAGCCATATGACAGGCAGAATGCTGGTGGTTGATGGTACAGTCATCTGTGAAAAACAGTTGGATATGGCCTGTAAAGCGGGCGCGGCTTATGTTGTCACGCCCAACACCGATTCCCACCTCATTCGCACGGTAAAGGCGCGCGGGCTTCTGAGCTTTCCCGGCGCGTTCACGCCCAGTGAAATTGTGGAAGCGTATCAGGCTGGCGCGGATGCCGTGAAGGTATTTCCCGCTGGCAATCTGGGACCGTCCTATATTCAGGCCATAAAAGCGCCTCTGCCCCATATTCCTCTGGTAGCTGTTGGCGGCATCAATGTGAAGAACGCGCGGGAATATATGGCAGCCGGTTGCTGTGGCATTGGTATAGGAGGGAATCTGGTAAACAAAAACTGGATCGAAGCCGGCGCGTGGAATATGATTGCTGCGCTGGCCAGAGAATACAGAAAGGCGGTTGAAACAAGGTGAGCAAAGTCGTTACCTTTGGTGAAATCATGATGCGTCTGAATCCTCCCGGCTATCACAGATTCGTACAGGCAGACAGCTTTGAGGTAACGTATGCCGGCGGTGAGGCAAATGTCGCCGTTTCCTTGGCCAATTATGGCAATGACGTTCGCTATTGCACTAAAATCCCCCTGCATGATATTGGCCAGAGCGCCGTGAACGCGCTGCGACGATTTGGTGTGGATATCTCCAGGGTGGTTCGTGGCGGCTCCCGTCTGGGCCTGTATTATGTGGAAAAGGGCGCAAGTCAGCGAGGCACCAGCGTTATTTACGACCGCGCCAACTCAGCCATTTCTCTTGCCGAGCGCAAGGATTTTGATTGGGACAGCATTTTGCAAGACGCCGATTGGTTCCACTGGACAGGCATCACGCCGGCGCTCGGTGGTCAATTGCCGGAAATCACCATGGATGCCCTGAAGAAGTGCAAGGAAAAAAACATGACCGTCAGCTGCGACCTTAACTATCGCAGCAAACTCTGGGACCGCAAAAAGGCCGGCGAGATTATGGGATGGCTGGTTCCTTATGTCGATGTGCTCATCGCCAACGAAGAGGATGCCAAAGACGTGTTTGGCATCGAAGCGGCCGATACCGATGTCATGAGCGGCAAGCTAAACCACAGGGGATATATCCATGTGGCACGGCAGCTTACCGAGCGTTTCGGCTGCAAAGCGGTTGCCATCACGCTTCGTGAATCCATATCTGCCAGTGCAAACAACTGGTCCGGTATGCTCTACACCGAAGGTAAATCGTACTTTTCAAGGAACTACCTCATTCAATTGGTCGATCGTGTGGGCGGCGGTGACAGCTTTGGCGGCGGTCTTATCCATGCAATGCGCAAAGGTCTGTCTGCACAGGATACCATCGAGTTCGCCGTGGCGGCGAGCTGCCTCAAGCAAACCATTGAACACGATTTCAATCTTGTCAGCGAAGCTGAGGTATTGGCTCTGATGCATGGAAACTCCTCCGGCCGTGTGCAACGCTGACGAAAAGGCAAGCAGCCATTGCCCACATCGCTCTTTGTGTTTTTCGCGCCAAAGCGTTATGTGCTTGACATGGTTGACAGAGCAGTGCATGGAAAGAGCGCTCATCCCCCTTGACAAAACGGCCTGTCGAAGGTACAATATCCTTTGCATGTGCCCGTAGCTCAGTTGGATAGAGTGACAGACTCCGACTCTGTAGGCCGCTGGTTCGAATCCAGTCGGGCACACCAGAAAAGCCGTCCTTTCGTCTGCTGTCTGCGGACAAAAGAACGGCTTTTCCCTGTCCGGTGTTTTTCTCGCCTCCTCCGGATTCCCCCTTTCCATTTCTGCGCCGGTATAGTATGATATATCCATCCACGAACGCATCACGAGGAGGCAAATCAGATGTTCATCGTCGATACCCACTGCGACACGCTGCTGGCCCGTGCCGAAGCGCACAACGAATTCACCCGGAGCGCCAGCCCTCATGTCACGCCCCAGCGCCTGCGCGACGGCGGCGTCACGCTGCAGGTTTGCGCGCTGTTCTCCGGTTCCGCGGGCCCCAAGGGCCAGGGGCGTCAGGCCCCCCGCGCAATGGCGGACGCGCAGCTCGCCGCGCTGTCGCAGCTGACGGAAAACGGCGTGCGCAAAGTAGACAGCCCGTTTGACGCCCGGGAAGGCGAAACCTGTCTGATGCTTTCCATCGAGGGCGGCGAAATCATCGGGAATTCGCTGGACGAGCTGCGCTATTTCCACAGCCTGGGCGTGCGCCTGTTCGCGCTGACCTGGAACTTTGAAAACGACATCGGCTATCCGCACTGCAGCGGCGGCCAGCATGGTCTGAAGCCCTTTGGCTGGGAAGCCGTGCGCGAAATGAACCGGCTGGGCATCGCGGTGGACGTCGCGCACCTGGGCGAAGGCGGTTTCTGGGATTTGGTTTTCCACAATGACAAGCCGCCTATGACCTCCCATTCCTGCTGCCGCCGCCTGCGCAACCATACCCGAAACCTTACGGACGACCAGATTCGCGCCCTGATTGACCGCGGCGGCTGGATGGGCATCAACTTCTATACCAATTTTCTCACAGACACCGGCCATGCCACCCTGGACACCGTCGTGGACCACATCGCGCATGTGGCGGAGCTGGGCGGCGTGGAGCATGTGGGCTTCGGTTCGGACTTTGACGGCATCGACTCCGCGCCCGAGGGGCTGGAGCACCCCGGTCTGATTCCCAACCTGCTGGACGCGCTGCGCCGCAGAGGCTTTGGCGAAGCGGAAATCGAGGGCATCGCGGGCAAGAATTTCCTGCGCTATATGCGCAGCATCATCACGGCCTGACGCGCGCCGGGGCGGCGTTTTTCGACGGATTTCTTGACAGGCGCGACGGGCTTTGCTACACTGACGAAAATCCATGTTTGACGGGCGAAAGGAGCGGTTGCCGATGCTGGGGTCTACCATTCGCGAAGGGCTGACGTTTGACGATGTGTTGCTGGTGCCTCGCCGCAGCGATGTGCTGCCCAAGGATGTCGATTTGTCCGTAGAGCTGCTGCCGGGCATCCTGTTGCGCGTGCCGCTGATGAGCGCGGCCATGGATACCGTGACCGACGCCAGGCTGGCCATCGCCATGGCGCGGGAAGGCGGCATTGGCATCATCCACAAGAACATGTCGATTCAGGCGCAGGCCGCGCAGGTAGACAAGGTAAAGCGCAGCGAACACGGCGTCATCACCGACCCGTTCTTCCTTTCTCCCGAGCACAAGGTTTCCGACGCGCTGGAGCTGATGGCGCGCTACCGCATTTCGGGCGTGCCCATCACGCGCGAAGGCAAGCTGGTGGGTATTCTCACCAACCGCGACCTCCGCTTTGAAACCGATTACAGCCAGCCCATCGGCGCGGTGATGACCTCTGAAAACCTGGTGACCGCTCCGGCCGGCACTACGCTGGAGGAAGCCAAGCGTATCCTGGCGCGGCACCGCATCGAAAAGCTGCCGCTGGTGGACGAAAACTACATGCTCTGCGGCCTGATTACCATCAAGGACATCGAAAAATCCACCAAGTATCCCAACAGCGCCAAGGACAAAAACGGACGCCTGCTCTGCGGCGCGGCGGTCGGCATTGCCAAGGATACGCTCGAGCGCGTGCGCGCGCTGGTGGAAAAGAAGGTGGACGTTATCGTCGTAGATACCGCCCATGGCCATTCCGAGGGCGTGCTGCATATCGTGGAATGCATCCGCAGCGCGTATCCGGACCTTCCGTTGATTGGCGGCAACGTCGCCACCCGCGCGGCCACGCATGACCTCATCGCCGCGGGCGCCAACTGCGTCAAGGTCGGCATCGGCCCCGGCTCCATCTGCACCACGCGCGTGGTGGCGGGCATCGGCGTGCCGCAGATTACGGCGATTGCCGACTGTGCGGAGGAGGCCGAAAAGCACGGCGTGCATGTCATTGCGGACGGCGGCATCAAGTACTCGGGCGATATCGTCAAGGCGATTGCGGCGGGCGCGCGCGCCGTGATGCTGGGAAGCCTGCTGGCCGGCACGGAGGAAAGCCCGGGTGCCATGGAAATCTATCAGGGGCGTTCGTTCAAGGTCTATCGCGGCATGGGCTCCATGGGCGCCATGGCGGAAGGCAGCAAGGACCGCTACTTCCAGGAGGATGCCAAGAAGCTGGTGCCCGAGGGCGTGGAAGGGCGCGTGCCCTACAAGGGACCGCTGTCCGACACCATTTTCCAGCTGGTGGGCGGCCTGCGCGCGGGCATGGGCTACTGCGGCACGGCGACCATCGAGGCGCTCTGCAACGAAAGCGAGTTTATTCACATCACGGGCGCCGGGCTGACCGAAAGCCATCCGCACGATATCTACATCACCAAGGAAGCGCCCAACTATTCCCGCCAGACCGGCGAGTAAGCGCCGCCTGCCCGGCGCAGGCCGGCAAAACGCGGCAGGCCGGACGCCCTGTCCGGCCTGCGCTGCGGGATACCATCCAGTCCATGCTCTGATTCGGCTCCGACGACATGCGCGCCGGGGCCGGTTTGCGTCCGGAGGCTTGCTGCCCCGGACCGTCCTATGCCCTCATGGCGCCGCGCGCTTTTGCCGCCTGTTACAGGCGCTCGCGGCGCCGTCCCGTCCGACCGTTACGCCTTTCCGTACAGGGGGCCGAAGGCGGCGCAGGCACGAAAATCGGCGCCCTCCAAGTCCTGCGTGCCAAAGGCGGCCCAGGCGCTGGGGCGGAAAATCCTTTCGCGCGCGACGTTGTGCATGCACACCGGAATGCGCAGCATGGAGGCCAGGGTAATCAGTTCCGCGCCGATATGCCCGTAGCTGAACGCGCCGTGGTTGGCGCCCCAGTTGGCCATGACGCCGTATACGTCCGCAAACGCGCCTTCGCCCGTCAGGCGCGGGGCGAACCAGGTGGTGGGCCAGGTGGGGTCGGTGCGCTTTTCCAGAAGCGCATGGACCGCCTCCGGCAGCGCCACGCTGTATCCCTCGGCGATTTGCAACACCGGGCCCAGCCCGTCCACCAGGTTCAGGCGGGTCAGGGTCATGGGCATGCCGCCGGGCGTTCGCAGGTGGGAGGAATAGCCGCCGCCGCGGAAATAGCCCAAATCCGCGTAGCAATAGTCCACCGCATCCAGCGTGCGCGCCGCCTCCTCCGGCGTAATGGTCCACCACGGCTTGATGGCCGGACGCCCGTCCTCCTCGCACCGGCCCGCCGCTTCCAGCGTCACCGCGCCGGAGTTAATCAGGTGGATAAAGCCGTTTTCCGCCAGCCCTTCGGGCGTCCAGCCGCTCACGCGGCGAACCGCGTCCGGGCTCCAGTACGTCCGCACGTCCGCAAACCCCTGGCTGCGGCAGGTCAGCAGCTTGCCCATGAGCATGGCCATGCCGTTGAGGTGGTCGTTTTCGGTGGCCAGCACATGCGGTTCGCCTATGCCGTTCCAGTCAAAGGCGGTGCATAGAAGGCTTTCCACAAAATCGGCGTTCGGGAAATGGTCCGTCCACTGCCGCTGACCCTGGAAGCCGGCGGCGATGGCGTTGTGCCCACACGATTCCTCGACGAAGCCCAGCTGCGCCAGGCGTGGGTTGCCGTCCATCAAATCCCGCGCGATGAGGTACATTCTGATGTTGGTCAGGAGCGTTTCCCGCTTGCGCCGGGCGCTGTGCTGAATCGCCGGGTCGTTTTTGTCCCAGTCGGCCAGGGTGACGTTGTCGTCCACCCAGCGGCATGCCCGCTCGAACTCCTCCGGGTCGTACACGCCTTCTTCCCAGCGGCGGACGAACTCGGACAAATCCACGCTTTCCGAGCGCATGCCAAAGGTCTTTTCCAGCATGGCCGGGTTCACCATGGACCCTGCGATGCCCATGGACGTGCCGCCCATGGAAAGATAGGCGCGTCCCCGCATGGTCGCCACGGCCAGCCCCGCGCGCGCAAAGAGCAGCAGTTTTTTCCGACAGTCCTCCGGCAGGTTCATGTCGCCCGCGTCCAGCACGTCATGGCCGTAAATGCCAAAGGCAGGAAGGCCCTTCTGGTTGTGCGCCGCGAGCACGGCGGCAAGGTATACCGCGCCGGGGCGTTCCGTCCCGTTGAATCCGTAGACGGCCTTGGGCGTGAGCGGGTCCATGTCCATGGTTTCCGAGCCGTAGCACCAGCACGGCGTTACCGAGATGGTCAGCCCTACGTTTTCGCGGCGGAACTTGTCCGCGCAGGCGGCCGCCTCCGCGACGCCGCCGATGCAGGTATCGGCGATAACGCACGATACCGGCAGGCCGCAGGTGTGGAACACGTTGGCTTCCAGGAAGGACGCAATGGCGCGCGCCAGCCCCATGGTCGTCTCTTCCAGCGACTCGCGCACCCCCTGGCGGCGGCCGTCGATACAGGGACGAATGCCAATCCTGGGCAGTGCGCCGGGCAGCAGGGGACGCGGAGCAGTCATGGGAAAATCCCCGGGATTTGCCTTCATGCAAAATACCTCCTTTGCAGGTCCGTATGCGAAAGAGCCGCCGTTTGTCTTTTTTTCTATATTATATCGCTTATTTTTCGTAAACGCAAGCAAAACAGCGAAACGTTTTGCTCCGGATTTTCAAGGAAGAATCGGCCTGCGAGGGCGCTGCATTGCCGGATTATGGAAGTCCTGTCCGAATACGTTTCGTTTTCTGCCGGGCCGCGCGCCCCCGGCCATGGGGCGGGAATTTGTCATAAATTTCTTAGATTCTTCGCTATGCAGCGCCGCGGTTTGGGTGTATAATGAAATTGACCCCTACGGAAAGAGAGGGCACAGCATGGAGCAGTTTTGGCAGCAGACTTCCAGCCTGCTATGGAGCATCATCCGACGCCCGACGATTGTGGACATCCTGGATATCGCAATCGTGGCGTTCCTGCTCTACCGGCTGCTCATGCTCACCCGCGATACGCGCGCCTCTCAGGTGCTCAAGGGACTGGGGATTCTCTTTGTGCTGTATTGGGCCAGCGACGTGCTGGGTTTCAAGGCGCTGAACTGGATATTGAACCTGGTGGTCAACAGCGGCGCGGTGGTGCTGGTGGTGCTGTTTCAAAAGGAACTGCGCAGCGCCCTGGAGCAGATTGGCCGCGCCAGCTCGACACGGCTGGACCGCATTCGCCAGGGCGATCCGCGCGTGCGCATAGACATGCGGGAAAAGTGCATCTCGGAGCTGACCACCGCGATTACCAATCTTTCGCGCAGGCGCGTGGGCGCGCTGGTGGTCATCGAGCAGCAGACGGGCCTGAAAGACGTCATCGAAAGCGGCACGCACATCGACGCGGAAATTTCCGCGCCGCTGATTGAAAACATTTTCGAACCCAATACGCCCCTCCACGACGGCGCGGTGATCATCCGCGGGTACCGCGTGGAGGCGGCGGCGTGCATCCTGACGCTGAGCGAAAACACCAGCATCAGCCGGGAGCTGGGAACGCGGCACCGCGCGGCGCTGGGCATCTCGGAGACGACCGACAGCATCACGCTCATCGTCTCGGAGGAAACGGGAACCATTTCCATGGCACGCGGCGGGCGGCTGACTCGTCATCTGGATGGGAGGTTCCTGCGCCAGACGCTGGAGAGCATCTACCCGGAAAGCGGCGGCGCCAACCTGCTGTCGCTGCTGCTGACCAAGACCAAGCACCGCTCCAAACAGGAGGGGGAGAAGACCTGAGGAGGCATTATGCAGCCTGAAGCCCCGCAAAACCCTCGGAATGTCCGGGATCATCTCAGGCGCGCGTTGCGCGTCATTCGCCGCCATCCGTTCATGAAGCTGGCGGCGCTGCTGCTGGCCATCGTTTTCTGGGTCGTCGTCATCGCCTCCGACCCGTCGCTCCTCATTGAAAAGACGTTCACGGACGCCGTGGTGACCGTGCAGGGGCTGGAAACGCTGCGCAGCCGCGGCTATACGGTCATGCGGGATTTGGAAAACGAGGTCATTACGGTGCGCTTCCGCGCGGAGGTCACGCAGGGCAACTATGACCGCGCCACCGCGTCCAGCTTCCTGCCGCGGCTGGATTTGTCGCAGATTATGGAGCCGGGCAAGCAGCGCGTGTACTTTACCGCCGGCTCCTCCCTCTATGGCGAGGTGGTGTCGTTTGAACCGGCGTATCTGGAGCTGGAGGTAGAACCGTATACCTCGCGCAGCCGCGTGCCCGTCGTCACCGTGCAGACCGGCGAAAACGAAGAGGGGCTGTGGCTCGCTTCGGTGTCCACCGACCCTTCCAGCGTGACGGTCAGCGGCCCGAAGTCGCTGGTGGACGATGTGCGCCGCGCGGCGGTGACGATTCCGCTGGACGGTCTTTCCTCCGAGCGCCTGTATGACAGCCTTTCCTCGGTCATTGAGCTGCAGGACGCGCAGGGCAACGCCATCGTGTCCCCGCTCCTGCGCATTACCAACGAGTCCATTACCGTGGATTCCGTGCGCGTGGACGTGCACGTCTATCCGACCAAGCAGGTGCCCGTCAGCGTGGAAAGCGCGGTGACGGGCGTGCCGGCGCATGGCTATACGCTGGGCGAGGTGCGCGTTACGCCGCAGACCGTCCTGGTCGCGGGCGATGCGGAGGTGCTGGCCGGCCTGGACGTGCTGCATGTCGCCTCGCCGCTGGATGTTTCCGGCCAGAGCGTCAGCCAGCTGGGCTCCTCCGCGCTCAGCGACGTGGAGACGCTCGTATACCGCGCTGCGGAGGATGTCATTATTGAGGCGCAAATCGTGCAGGCAGAGCATGTGCACACCTACCAGGACCTGGAAATTACGGTCATGAACCTGGACCCGTCGCTGACGGCCAAGCTCAGCCGCAGCAGCATGAGCGCGGTGCTCAGCGGGCAGTATGAGGACGTGGAAGGGCTGACCGCGGACGATATCCATTTGTACGTCGACGCCCAGGGGCTGGGAGAGGGCGTGTACATGGCGGACGTGCTCTGCCGCGTGGACGGCACGCAGGCCTATACGTTCACGCCCGAAAGCGCGCAGGTCACCCTGACGCTGAGCGCCGCGCCCTGATATGGGAAGGGTTTTTGTCCCTTATCCGTTATATGGGGGAGGCATTCCCCCGTGGGCTGCATGCCGCACGCGCCGGGAGAACGGCTTCCCGGCGTTCTGCTCGTTCGGACGCTGAGGCTCCGGCGGCAGCGCTTCGCCCTCCGCGGGGTTGTTTCGCACGGCGGATGGACGGGCGGCTGCGCGGAAAAGGGGTGTTGATTTGAGCGGCTTTGGCGAAATTGCCTATACGCTTCTGCTGGGCTGGATGCGCGCGGTCACGGACTGGTTCTGGAGCGTCGTGTCCGGCGGCGGGGGCGGAATCTGGCAGTGGTTTTTGCAAAACTGGAAAGCCTGGCTGATAGCGCTGCTTGTGGGCGGCCTGGTCTTGGATTGGGTCATGTGGGTCATCCGTTGGCGGCCGCACTGGCTGCTGTTTGGCAAAAAACGCCGGGGATCCGCTTCGGATGCGT
This sequence comes from Candidatus Avichristensenella intestinipullorum, assembly GCA_018713305.1. Taxonomy (GTDB): domain Bacteria; phylum Bacillota; class Clostridia; order Christensenellales; family Aristaeellaceae; genus Avichristensenella; species Avichristensenella intestinipullorum. The sequence goes on along the minus strand of DVFI01000016.1, from coordinate 12,670 downwards.
CCGGGGAGACAGGCTATGCCCAGGGGGCGGACGCCGCCTGGGGGGCGGGCTCCGCCTGGGGGGCGGGGACAGGGTTTTATTCGTCCGAGACGGACCATCCCGAATGGACGGACATGACGCTGCGCACGCTTTCGGAGATTGACCCGGACTGGGCGGGCCATGTGGTCATGGACGAGGAAGCAGCGGCCGAACCGCCGCATGCGCCGGATGGCTATTATGACGAGGCCTACGAAGAACCGGCCGCCCCCGCCCGGCAGGAGGCCAGGCCGGAATCCGGCTATTGGGAGGAAACCCAGGACGAAATCGAAGCGCCGCCGGCAGCGGCGGACGCTTATGCGCAGGCGCTTCCCTATGAGGACGACGACTTCTACGGGACGGAGACCTCGGAAGCATACGCGCAGGCATACGAAGCGCCCGCGGCATACGACGCCGCGCAGACATATGACGCCGCGCCAGCATACGACGGGCCCGCGGCATACGATGCGCCCGCGGCATACGACGCCGCACAGGCATACGAAGTGCCCACAGCATATGACGCGTCTCCGGTTTCGGAGGAAGCCGCGCCCGAAGCCGTTCCCGCGTTCGACCCCTTTGCGCCCTACGACGACCCGGTCATGGTTCGCTATGCTGCGGAGGAGGAGCGAAAAGCGCGGGAAGCGCAGGAGGCCGCGCGGGCGCAGGAGGCTTCCGAAGCGCCCGAACCGGAAGAAGCGCAGCACTACGGCCGGCCGGGCTTTTGGCCGGGCGCGCAGTATCCTTTTGTCCGCGAATCGGAACCGGACGCGGCGGAGGCATCGCCGGCGCACGCGGCAGAGCCTGCCGCCGGGGACGCCGGACAGGCGCGCGGAAGCGGACGGCGTCGCCGCCGCCTGCTGCAATCGAATACCGGCGAAGAAGCGCGGACGCCTCTCCGGGCCGCGCCGGAGGAATCGTCGCCGGCAGCGCAGGAGCCGCCGCGGGAAGAGGCGCAGGAAGCGCCGCGGAGGCGTTCACGCCGGACGGACTGGCACGAGGAAGAGGCGGAGATTCCCGCGTTTTACCCGCCGCCCGTGCCGCCCAGCCTGACGCCGCGCGAAGAAAAGGACGCGCGGCCTTCGCGCCTGGTGAAGCCGCAGCGTGAAACGTCCTCCGGAAAGGACAAGGGCGGCAAAAAGCGCGGACTGCGGACGGTCACCGGCAAACCGGTCAAACGGCGCGGCCTGATGCGCTTCAGCGCCACGGAGGAAGAACCCATCGCGGGCCTGCCGCCCATGGAGGTGGGAGACGCATTTCATCCCACCGTGCATCCGGACGGCAATCCGGATTTTGCGCCGGACGAGGGCGAGGAGTTCGAACGGTGACGTGCGCGCCGGGGCGCGCTCAAAGCGCCGCCTTTTCGCCTGCGGCGCGGCCGGAAAACCCCGCGGGCTTTCAACGGCATACGGGCCGCGCAAAAAGAAACATGCTTTTTCTCTGCAAGCGCCAGGCGTTTGCTTTTGAAAAACGCGCAAGATGACACCAAAGGAGACGGAATCATGCGGTATGTACTCATCATCGGGGACGGGATTGCGGACCGTCCCGTTGCCCCGCTGGGCGGGAAAACGCCGTTGGAGGCGTTGGCGCTTCCGGGCATGGCGCGCCTGGCTTCGCAGCGAATGGGCCTGGCCCGCACGGTGCCCGAGGGCGTGGCGCCCGGCAGCGATACGGCCATTCTGTCCATATTCGGCTGCGACCCGCGCACCTGTTATACGGGCCGCGCGGCGCTGGAAGCCGCCGGCGCAGGCGTGACGCTGCGGCAGGGAGAAACCTGCTGGCGCGTGAACCTGGCGACGGTGGAAGGCGACGAGTTCGCCGGCGCGCTGATGCGCTCGCACAACGGCATGGGCATCGGGGGACGGGAGGCGCTGGATACCGTGGACGCCCTGCTGGCGGACGCGGAGTTTTCCGCGCTGGCCCGCGAGCTGGGCTTTGTGATTCATCCCAGCCCCACGTTCCGCCAGATGGGCGTCGGGCCCGTGGGAAGCGCCTGGGGTGACCCGCTGCCGGGGCCGCACGACCATTTGGGCGAACCCATCGGCGAACTGATTCCGCAGGGCAACATCCGCCGCCTGGTCGAGGCCTCTTTCCACGCGCTGCGGGGCCGCCGCGCCAACTGCATCTGGCCGTGGGCGCCGGGCGAGGCGATGGGGCTGGACAGCTTTGCGGAACGATACGGCCACAGCGGCCCGGTGGTCAGCGCGGTGCCGCTGGTCAAGGGCATCGCACGCCTGTGCGGGCTGCCCGCGCCCGAGGTGGAGGGCGCGACGGGCGAATTGGACACCAATTATGAGGGCAAGGTCGCCGCGGCGCTCTCCGGTCTGGACGCGGGCGCGGATTTTGCCGCCCTGCATGTGGAAGCGCCGGACGAGTGCTCGCACGCGCGCGACGTGGAGGGCAAGCTGGAAGCCATCCGCCGCCTGGATGCGCGCGTCATTCTGCCGCTGCTTGCGGGCCTGGACGCGCGGGGCGAGGCGTACCGCGTGCTCTTCCTTTCCGACCATCCGACCCTACTGGAAAGCGGCGCGCACGACGGCGCGCCGGTGCCCTTCTGCCTGTACGACAGCCGCCTGTCCGCCGCGCCGCGGACGTTCTGCGAGCGAAACGCCGCGCAGGGAGAGCGCGTGGAAGAAGGAACGACGCTGATGCCGCGGCTGTTCGAGCTGCCGCTGTAAGCCCTGCACGAAAGGAGAACGCCATAGCATGAAAATTCGATTCTGCGGCGCCGTGGACTCGGTAACAGGTTCCTGCCACATGATTTCGACCTCCAGGCATACGGTGCTGCTGGACTGCGGCATGTACCAGGGCGGCCGGGAGCTGGAGGCGCGCAACGAAGCGCCGTTCCCGTTTGACCCCAGGGACATCGAGTGCGTGCTGCTCAGCCATGCGCATATCGACCACTGCGGCCGCCTGCCCCTGCTGGTCAAGCGCGGCTTTACCGGGCCGATTTACTGTACGGACGCCACGGCCGACCTGCTGCGGATTATGCTGCCGGACTGCGCCCATATTCAGCAGCAGGATACTGAGCGCGCCAACCGCAAGGCCATGCGCCGCGGCGACGCGCCGAAGGAGCCGACGTATACCATGGCGGATGTGGACAAGACGCTGCGCCAGGTCAGGCCCGTGCTCTACGATCAGCTCTTTCCGATAAACGACCAGATGCACGCGGTCTTCAACGAAGCCGGGCATATCCTGGGTTCGGCGATTACGGAGCTTTGGACGCAGGAGGACGAGGGAACGGTGAAGCTGGTGTTCACGGGGGACATCGGCATGCCGCACCGGCCCATCCTGCGCGACCCGAAGAAGATTAAAAAGGCAGACGTGGTCATCATGGAAAGCACCTACGGCGACCGGCTGCATACCCCCAATCCGGACAGCGTGGCGGAGCTGATTCATATCATCTGCCAGACCGTGACCCGCGGCGGCAATGTGATTATCCCGGCGTTCGCGGTGGGCCGCACGCAGGAGCTGATTTATTCGCTGAACCGCTTCTATGAGTCCAGCCAGCCGCCTCTGCACGATATCCTGGACAGCGTGGACGTCTATATCGACAGCCCCATGGCCATCAGCACCACCCAGGTGTTCCGCCGCAACGCCCAGGTGTTCGACGAGGAGACGCGCGCCTATATCCTCTCCGGCGACAACCCGCTGGACTTTAAAAACCTGCGCTTCTCGCGCACGGCGGACGATTCCAGGGCGCTCAACATGGACGAACGGCCCAAGGTCATTATCGCCGCCAGCGGCATGTGCGACGCGGGCCGCATCCGCCACCATCTCAAGCACAACCTCTGGAACGAAAAGGCCAGCGTCGTCTTTGTCGGCTATCAGGCGGAGGGAACGCTCGGCCGCGCGCTGCTCGACGGCGCAAAGAGCGTGACGCTGTTCGGAGAGAAAATCGCCGTTCGCGCGCAGATTCATCAGCTGGCGGGCTTTTCCGGCCATGCGGATGCGGACGGCCTGATGGACTGGGTCCGCGGCCTTCAGCAGCCGCCGCGCGCGCTGTTCCTGGTGCACGGGGAGGACGACGCCAAGGAAGCGCTGGCGGACCGTATCCGGCGCGAACACGGATACTTGTGCCAGGCCATCCGGAAGGATACCGAGGTCGAAATCGGCGCGCAGGTGCGCATGACGCACGAGGAGCTTGCCCGCGACATGCTCGGCGACGCCAATGTATATAAGGCGGTGGAAAAGCTCAGCGCCGTGCGCGACCAGCTGGACGCCCTGCTGCAAAGCGGCACGCTGGAAGCGCAGGCTTCCATGTCCACGGACCGCTTGGCGCGCCTGCAGCAAATCGCGCTGCAGATGGAAAAAGACGCGCTGAACCTCGGCATGACGGCAACGGAAAAAAACGAAGAAAAGCCCGGCTGACAGGGCGGTTTCCATCGGCGGCAGCATGCGATGCCGTGACGGCTGACGGCGCGCACGTCCGTTTTGCGCATGTCCGGCGAGCCAACGCCTGCGTTTGTGCCGTCCGCGCCCCCCACAGGGGAAGTCGGGAGCACCGCGTTCCCCCGTCCGTTTGCCTCCAACGGCCTGGGCGGCGGATTCGCAAGCCCTGCGGAGGAAGCATGGTCCGCGGCCGGCGCCGCGGCGCAGTCCCCGACGGCGTTGGTTTTCCATGCCGGGCAAGGGCTGTCCTGTCATTGGACAGGGCGACTCTTATCATATACGCTGCAATGGACGGATAATATCCTTGTGGCCAAGGACGGCGAAAGGGTGGTCGGGTTTGTGGGATACGGAACATGCCGCGATGACGGCCTGGCGGATTACGGCGAGGTGTTCGCTCTTTATGTCCTTGCCGACTACTGCGGCAGAAGGATAGGCTATGCGCTGATGAACGCTGCCCTCGAAAAACTCCCGGTTTCTCAGAAATTCGCGGTTTGGGTGCTGAAGGGCAACGAAAGGGCCATCCGCTTTTACGAACGATACGGGTTCAGGTTCGATGGAGCGGAGCAAGAAATCATGCTCGGAACGCCGAATACGGTGCTTCGCATGATATATGAAAAGGGTTGAAAAAAAGGGAGCGAGCATTTCATGGTCGTATTGGGCAAGGACCTCAAAGGCAGCATCCTGGATATCGGCGGCGGCGGAGAGGGCTTCATCGGCCGCGCTTACGGCGAACAAGTGGTGGCGATAGATCATTCTCAAGAAGAACTGGACGAAGCGCCAAACGGGTTTGAAAAGGTTCTCATGGATGCAACCGACCTGAAATACGAAAGCTGTCATTTTGACAATGTAACCTTCTTTTATACGCTGATGTACATGACCAAGCCCGAGCAGGAAAAAGCCATCTCCGAAGCCGCAAGGGTGCTGAAAAGCGGCGGGGTACTGGCCATTTGGGACTGTAACATTCGCTCCGCCTATCCCGACCCCTTTATGGTCGATGTCGATGTTTCCATAGATGAACACCAATACCATGTCACCTACGGAATCGTAAAAAAGGATGCGCAAAGCCGGACGCAAATCCAGCAGCTGTGCTCCAAAGCGGGGCTGCATCCTGCAAAAGTCACCGAAGAGGCCGGGCATTTTTATCTGTGCTATGAAAAGAAGGCCTATATGGAAACCGCACGGCTTGCCATCCGTCGCTTTACCCCGGATGATGCGCATGACCTGTATGAGATATTGGGCGATGCGGAAACCATGAAGCACTGTGAGCCTGCCTATGATTTTGAAAAGACAAGGGACTTTTTGCAGAATTTCTGCATCGACAGAAACGGCGCGCTTGCGGCAGTACACAAGCAGTCGCAGAAAGTGATTGGCTATATCCTGTTCCATGAGACGGAGCCGGATATCTATGAAATGGGCTGGATTTTCAACCGCAGCCATTGGCGGCAGGGGTATGCATACGAAGCCTGCAAAGCGGTCATCGACCATGCGTTCCGTGCGCTGAACGCCCGCAGGGTTTTTGCACAGACCGCAGAGGGCGTCAAATCGGTCGGGCTGATGCAGAAGCTCGGGATGCGGCCGGAGGGCATACAAAGAAGCCAGACGAAAGACAGCGACGAACGCTGGTCTGACCGTTATTTTTGCGGGCTGCTGCGGGAAGAATGGGAAAAAGGAAGATAGACATACGGGGCGGCTGCCTGCAAGGCGGCTCGCGTGCAGATGCCGGCCCGGGTTGCGGCGAACCTGTGCCGAACGGCTGATATCCCCCCTTGCGTGCCGTCTCTTCGTTCGGTGTCACACAAGGATATGACCTCCGTTCAGCCTGAAATCCCATGGCGTTCCCCGGCCAAACCTCCTTTTGCCGCGCCGAACGTCGGCCGGCGCGCGCGGCAAAGAAGGCGAAGGAGACGCGGAGACGGGCGGTCGGGCCCGTTGGGACGGGCGGGACGAGCATCCCGGGCGCAGCGGCGTACACGCCGCCGCTGCGGATGGCATAGGAAGGGGCTTGCCGCCCCTTCCTGCATCCCCGCAGAAGTGTGTTCCAGTCGATACGCTGGGCCTCCCGCCCCTGCGCGGGAGGCTTTGCCTTTGCCGGGCCGCCCTGCCTCAGCCTTCGTAGCGCAGGGCCTCGATGGGGTGCTTTTTGGCGGCCTTGTTGGCCGGATAGAGGCCGAAGGCCAGCCCGATAGCGGACGAGAACCCTGCTGCCAGCGCCGCCACGCTGCCGGAGATGCCGAAGGTGATGGTGCCGGAGAGGAAGGAGGCCAGGGCGAGGATGCCCCAGGAGAGCAGCAGGCCCAGCGCGCAGCCCAGAAGGCTGACCACCAGCGCCTCCACGAGGAACTGCGTCATGATGCTGCGGTGGCTTGCGCCCACCGCCTTGCGAATGCCAATCTCCCGCGTGCGCTCCGTGACGGAGACCAGCATGATATTCATAATGCCGATGCCGCCCACCAGCAGGGAAATGGCGGCGATGCTGCCCAGCAGCAGGGAGAGCGTGCCGGTAATGGTTTCCATGGCGCCGGAAATGCTGGACAGGTTGACAATGGAAAACGCATCCTCGTCCTGCTCAAAGCGTGCCAGCAGCAGGCTTTCCGCCGCGCGTTCCGCCGCCCCGGTATCGCCCGCGGCGGAAAGGCAGAAGGAGCGGATATACGGCTGCCCGGACAGCCGGCTCTCCACGGAAAAGGGCAGATAAATGGACGTCCCGCCCAGCACCGCGCCCATCATGGAGTCATCCTCGGTCAGCACGCCCACGACCTCGAAGGCGCGGCCGTTGAAGGTAAACGTCTTGCCGACGGCCTCCTCCTGGCCGAAGAGCTCCTGCGCGGCGTCATGGCTGAGCACGGCCACATGGGAGCGGTTCTGGATGTCGGCCGTTTTCAAAAAGCGCCCGCCTGCCAGTTCCAGGCCCTGAATGTCCTGATAGGCGGGCATGACGCCGTACGCCGTCACCGCCGCGTCGCGGCCGAGATAGCCGGCCGTGCCGTTCATGGAGCCGGAGGGCGAAACCTGCCGGATGGCCTCGTCTTCAGCAAACGCCTGAAGCTCGTCGAGCCGAAGCGGCGAGCCCCTGTCGTCCAACACCGTCGCCAGGAGCATATCGTTTCCGAGCGCCTCCACCTCGCCGGTAATGGAGTCCGTCGCGCCGCTGACCAGCGAAACCAGCACCACCATGGCCGTTACGCCGATAATGATGCCCAGCATCGTTAAAAATGAGCGCATTTTGTTGGAGCCAATCGCCTCCCAGGCCATTTTTATCGACTGCAGAATCACCCGGAAACACCCTCCTCTCCGTCGGCGCCGCATTCCTCCGCATGGCCGTCGAGCATGCGGATTCGGCGGTGCGCCTTCCGCGCCACCTGTTCGCTGTGGGTGATGAGCACAATGGTATTGCCCGCGGCGTTGAGTTCGCAAAACAGCCTCATGATGTCCTCGCCCGTGCGCGAATCCAGGTTGCCCGTGGGCTCGTCCGCCAGCAGCAGCGCAGGCCGGGTGGCCAGCGCCCTGGCGACGGCGACGCGCTGCTGCTGGCCGCCGGAAAGCTCGGCGGGCCTGTGCGAGGCGCGCGCCTCCAGGCCGACGCGCCGCAGGGCTTCGGCGGCGCGCGTGCGCCTCTCCCCGGCGCTCACGCGCTGATAAATCAGCGGCAATTCCACGTTTTCCTGCGCGCTCATGCGCGAGAGGAGATTGAAATTCTGAAACACAAAGCCGATTTTGCGGTTGCGAATCCGCGCCAGCTCGTCATCGGAATACTGTTCTATCGCCTGCCCGTCCAGCAGGTATTCCCCGCTGTCCGCCACGTCCAGGCATCCCATAATGCTCATCAGCGTGGACTTGCCCGAACCGCTGGGCCCGACGATGGCGACAAACTCCCCCTCGCGGATGGTCAGCGTAGCGCGATGGAGCGCGCGCACTTCCTCGCCGCCGACCGTGTATGTTTTGCTGACGTTCCGCATGTCGATGATGGGTTTTGCGGCGTTAGGCATCCGTTTCGCCTCCCATCAGGGCTTCCCGACGTTCCAGCATGCCGGCAAACCCCATGGCCTGCCCCGGGTTTTCCCGGGTTTCCCCGCCGCAGACGATGGTGTCGCCCTCCTGCAGCCCGCTGAGGACCTGCGCGTTCGTGCCGTCGGACAAACCGGTCTGAATGGGCGTGCGCACCTGTTGTCCGTCGCCGTCGAGGCGATACACATACGGCGCGCTCTGATATTGCAGCACGTCCCGAAGGCGCTCCGTCGTTTCCCCGCGCTCGGCCATGGTTTGGCGGTAGGCGTCGACGGCGGGTTCATTGTCCAGCGTAAAGAGCGTCGTTCCGGCATACACCTCGTCGCCCTCCTCGTAATGGACCGTGCCAATCGTCCCGCCGGCGCCGAGCACCGCCAACGGCGCGTGAATCTCCATCGTGCCGGAGCCGATGTAGACGTCGTCGAGATAGACGTCGGCCCGGCCCCGATAGGGGGCGTTTCCGTCGTCCAGGGTAACGACATAGCCGTCCTGCGTGCGGGCGGCCACCGTGCCGGTCTCCTCTCCCCCGCTCCACTTGACGGACACTTCCGTGTGGAGGGCAAGCGGGGAGCCGGTCTCAAGCGCCACCTGCATCAGGCCGTCCGTGGACAGGACCGCCAGCGCGCCGTATTGACAGACGACCTCTATCACATCGTCGCCTTCGCCGGCGGGGAGGTATTTGATGCGACCCCGGACGGGCGATTCGATGGTGCTCTCCAGCCTGCGCGTGCGAAGGCCGGCATCCAGCGCGCTCAGCTCCCCGGAGAGCTGCGCGGCGAGCTCCTGCAGAGAATCCTGCTCCAGCGTGGCCAGCGCATCGCCCTGTTTGACCCCGTCTCCGGCCTCGACGAGGACTTCTTCTATTTTGACGCCCTCCGGCAGGAAGACGTCCAGCGTATCCGCGCTCTCCAGCCTGCCGTTGCCGGTAATGGTCGCCTCCACGTCGCCGCGGGCGATGGTGCAGGTTTCCGGCAGGCTTTCTTCCGTCGCCCTGCTGCGGGCGGCGAAGAAAGAGGCGCCGACCAGCGCGATGGCCAGGACGCAAACCCCGAGGACCAGCGGCCAGCGGCGCCGGGCCTTTTTCCGTGTGTTCATACGACAGACCTCCTATCTTTTCCCAGGTCGGGCCTATCCTGACAGCGCAACCTCAATTCAACCTCAATTCAACCTCAACCGGCCGCGGCGGCCGGCCGGGGCGGAAGCGTTCCCCCGGTTGAGGTTGAATTGAGGTTGCGGGGCGATGATAGGCATGACGCCTGCGCAAGAACCGTGATATAATGGCGGCAAGGGAGGTGCGGACGCATGTTTCAAATCATGGTGGTCGAGGACGATGCGGAACTGCGCGAGCTGTTCTGTACGGTCTTTTCCGACAACGGCTACACCCCTATCCCTGCCGGCGACGGGTTGGAGGCGTTTGATATCCTGGAGCGCGCGCAGGTGGATTTGATTGTTTGCGACGTGATGATGCCGCGCATGGATGGTTTTGAGATGATTCGCGCGCTCCGGGAGACGGGACATACGGTGCCGGTGCTGATTATTACCGCCAAGGAAGACCTTGCCGACAAGCGCGAAGGGTTCCGCGCGGGCACGGACGACTACATGGTCAAACCCATCGACGTGCATGAAATGGTGTGGCGGGTGGAGGCGCTGCTGCGCCGCAGCCAGCTGGTCAGCCAGCGGCGTGCGGCCATCGGCGAGACGGAGCTGGATTGCGATACCCTGTCGGTGTGTTCGCGGGGCAGTACGCAGGAGCTGCCGCAGAAGGAGTTTTATCTGCTTTTCAAGCTGATTGGCACGCCGGGGCGCATTTTCACGCGCCGGCAGATTCTGGACGACCTCTGGGGCCCGGACAGCGACGTCGATCCGCACACCCTCGACGTACACATCAGCCGCCTGCGCGAGCGGTTCAAGGACAATCCCGATTTTGAGATTGTCACCGTGCGCGGGCTGGGCTATAAGGCGGTGAAGCGGAATGCATAAGCCGCCGCACCGCCTTGCGCTGATATTTTTCTTGCTGACCCTGACAACGCTGATTGTCACCATGCTGCTGGCCGGAGCGCTCATGATGCTGCTGATTCAAATCGGGCTCATCGAAAGCCGCCGCCCCCTTGTGCTCGTGCTGGCGATGGCCATTGCCAGCGTCTTGGTGGGCACGGTGCTTGCCCGGTTTGCCAGCCGCGCGCCCATCGCCGCCATCGTCTCCTTCCGCGACGCCGCCCAGGCCGTGGCCCGGGGCGATTTCAGCGTGCGCATCAGAGAGGATTTCCGCATTGCCGAGCTGCACGACATGGCGCACCATTTCAACATCATGACGCGGGAGCTGGCCGGGACGGAGCTTTTGCGCATGGACTTTGTGGAAAACGTTTCCCACGAGTTCAAGACGCCGCTGTCCGCCATTGAGGGGTACGCCACGCTGCTGCAAAAGCGCGGGCTGGACGAGGAAAAGCGCGCCGAATATACCGATCGCATCCTGCGCAACACGCGCCGCCTTTCCACGCTGACCAGCGACATCCTGCTGCTGTCCCGGCTGGAACATCAGGAAACCGGCATTCACAGGGAATGGTTCTGCCTGGACGAGCAGCTGCGCGAATGCATCCTGTCGCTGGAGGAACAGTGGACGCAGAAGCGGCTGGAAATGGAAGTGGATTTGGACGGGGCCGATTATTGCGGCAGCCGCGATCTGCTTTCCCATGTCTGGGTGAACATCATCGGAAACGCCGTGAAATTCGCGCCGGAGGACGGCGTGGTGCGCGTGCTGCTGCGCCGGGAGGCGGAGGCGCTGCGCGTTCAGGTGGCGGACAACGGCGCCGGCATGAGCGCCGAGGTGCAGCGGCGCATGTTTGAAAAGTTCTATCAGGGCGACGCGTCCCGCTCCTCGCAGGGAAACGGGCTGGGGCTGTCGCTGGCCAAGCGGATTGTCGACCTGCACGGGGGACGCATCGACGTATCCAGCGCGGAGGGCCGGGGAACGGCCTTCACCGTCACGCTGCCCGTCCGGGAGGCGGACGGCCGGGCACAGGGAAAACGCCCCTGAAGCCCGGACGGTCTGCGGCCGCGCGCATCGCAAAAACACGGACAGCCGCCGGGCCGTGTGCGCGGGGCCCCGGAGCCGCCGCCCAGGGCCGCAACGCGCCCGCGGCGCTGTCCGGCCAACAACACGACAAACGGAAAGGAGCAACCTACATGGAAGAAAACGACGAATACCGGCCGGTGGGAGGAGGCGCGGAAATCCTTCGCTTTGCGCGGGCGGCCTCCGGCGACGTGATGGACGAAGCGCGCAGGCTTCTGGAGGCGATGGTCGGGTACAAGGAGCTGCGCATGATGTATTCCTGCGCGCTCAAGGAGGTGCGCACGAAGTTTGAAGTGCTCAACATGGAATTCAACGTGCGCCACCGCCGCAATCCCATCAGCTCCATCAACACAAGGCTCAAAAGCAACCAGAGCATCATGGAGAAAATGCGGCGCAGGAGCGTTCCCTTCTCGCTGGAAAACCTGCAAAAGCATATACAGGACGTTGCGGGCGTGCGCGTCATCTGCTCGTACGTCGACGACATCTATCTGCTCTCCGAAACCCTGCTGCGCCAGGACGACATCGCGCTGCTCGCCCGCAAGGATTACATCAGGCATCCCAAGCCCAACGGCTACCGCAGCCTGCACCTCATCGTTCGCGTGCCGGTCTTTTTCGCCGACCAGAAGCGGGAACTGCCCGTGGAGGTGCAGATTCGCACCATCGCCATGGATTTCTGGGCCAGCCTTGAGCACCAGATGAAATACAAACAGAACATTCCGGAACAGGAGGCCATTGTCGAGCAGCTTCGCCTGTGCGCGCAGCGCGTCAGCGAACTCGACGAGGAGATGATGTCCATCCGCAGCCGCATCGAGGCCGCCAAGGACAATCCCTCCCAGGACGATGTGCTGCTGGAAAGGCTGACGCATCTGGAAGCGCCGCTGGATTGACCCGGGGCCCGCCGCGCATGTCGCCGGGCCGAAGGGCCGAAAAACAATCGGCCAAGAGGGCGCATATCCGCGGGGATGCAGGAAGGGGCGGCCAGCCCCTTCCTATCTCATCCGCAGCGGCGGCGTGTACGCCGCGAGGAGCGGCTGCAAGCCGCTTCCGCTATCATGTTCCGGCCGTGCGCTTCGCGCACAGGAACATGATGTTCCCTTCGCTGCAAGGCTGCCCGTCAGCCTTGCAGCGAAAGGCCGTCGACTTGTCGACGGTCAGAAGGCCGTCGTTCCGGCGTCGCATGCGGCGGCGACG
>DVFI01000151.1 GCA_018713305.1 Candidatus Avichristensenella intestinipullorum | reverse complement strand
CCCACAAAGCTGTGCAGTATTCTTCCTGACCCCATCGCTCCACCCCTCAGGCTGCCTGCCCATGCGCAGGCAGCTCCTGCGGGCACCCCCCATTAGGGAGGTTTGGAGGGCCGAAGCCCTCCAAAGGAAATCCGCAGCGGCGGCGTGTACGCCGCGAGGAGCGGCTGCAAGCCGCTTCCGCTATCATGTTCCGGCCGTGCGCTTCGCGCACAGGAACATGATGTCCCCCTTCGCTGCAAGGCTGCCCCGTCAGCCTTGCAGCGAAAGACCGTCGACAACACGTTGTCGACGGTCTGAAGGCCCGCACTGCCGTCCGTTTCGTTTGTGCGGGGGAGTTTCTCTGCCGCTGCCGGCAGGCCGCGGCGTTCATGCCACGCTTTCCGCGCCCTGTTGTCTCCGCTCCGTCATTCCACCAGCACGATGCGCCCGCAGTTTTCGCATTCCACGATTCTGGCGCCCATGCGGATGTTGCGCAAAATGACCTGCGGCAGGTTCATGTTGCAGCCGCCGCAGCGGTTTCCGTCAATCAGGCGCGCAATCGGCGGCACGCTGTGCTGCTTAATCTGCTTGTATTTTTCCAGGATGTCCGGGCTGATTGCCTCTCCCGCCTTGGCCGCCTGGGCGCGCAGCTGGGCCAGCTTCTCGGACTGCTCCTTGTACTCCAGGTCGTACACCTTTTTCAGCGCGTCAAACTCCGCGCGCACCTTGGCGGCGCGCACGCGCACCTCGTGCTGCTGGCGGTCGCGCGTTTCGGCATCCTTGCGGATTTTCGTCAGCTCCTGTTCGCAGCGGGAGATGGCGTTGACGATTTTCTGGGCGGAGGAAAGGGATTTCCGGGCAATTTCAATGGTTTCAGGCTCCTCTTCCTCGAGCGTGTCCTGCAGATCCTTCAGCTCCTCCTCCAGGCTCATCACCTGCGCGCGCAATCCCTCCATGCGCTCGGCCATGGCCTCCACTTCGCCCTCGATGCGGCGCATCGCTTCCTGCTGCGACAGCAGGAACTCACGGTTTTTCAGCAATTTCTGCCGGTTGGGCGATTTGCGCATCTCGCGCTCAAACCGGTCCGCCGTCATGTCTGCCTGCTGATAATTCCAAAGCAACTGAATCTGATCCACGCCTCTTCCTCCTATTGATGATGCCTTATGCGAACGGATTCGTCCGAGAAACGAATACCCGTACCTTGGATTGTACCGCATCCGCACAGGATTGTAAATGCTTCTGCAGCGCATTGGCCGCGCATTTTTCCGTCGCCCCATGTCCCGCGGCCAGCACCTGCAGGCCCTGGGAAACCGCCTGCAGCGCCGCGTCATGCCGCACTTCTCCGGTCAGGAACAGCTGCGCGCCATGGCGCAGGGCGGACTGCACCTCTGACCCGCCCGAGCCCGAGCAGAGGGCGAACCGGCGCACCTTCGCCCCGGCCGGCCCGAAGCGCCAGACCGGCCAGCCCAGCGCGCGCTCCACCTCTTCGCGCACCGCTTCCAGCGCGCGCGGCGCCTCAAAATCGCCCACGCGCAGAAATCCGTCCGTCTCCGTCACCTGCCAGCCCAGGCGCTCTGCCAGCGCGTCGTTTACGCCGCCCTCGGCCATGTCCAGATTGGTATGCGCCGCAATCCAGGAAATGCCGGCGCGCACCGCCGCGCACAGGAGCGCGGCCTGCGGTTCCGCCTCGTCCAGGCGCCTGAGCGGCACAAGCATCGGATGATGCGTCACCACCACCTGCGCGCCCAGGCCGACCGCTTCCTTGATGACGCCGGGTGTCAAATCCAGCGCCGTGAGCACCGTATCCACCGGGCGCTCCCGCGCGCCGAGCAAAAGCCCCACATTGTCCCATTCCATGGCCGTCTCAAACGGCGCGAGCCGGTCTACCCATTCATAGACGGTCTGGACCGTCGCCTGCTTCATCCGCCATCTCCTCCTCTATCCAGGCCGTCTGCGGCCCCGTATCCCTCGCCGCGCGCAGGCAGTCCCGCCGCCAGCGCAGATACGGCTGCCACAGCGCGGGCTTGTCCCGCAGCAGGCATGGGCCCAGCAGCAGCTCCTTGGGCGTATAGTCCGACGCCCCGCGCCGCGCCCGCATCGCCACATAGTACCGCCCGCCTTCGAACGCCAGGCGTTCGGCTTCGATGGCGAAGCCATGCGCCGCCAGCCACCGCCGCAGGTAGGGCGGGTCGGGATTGGGCTGGAGCACAAAGGCCGTCCCGTCCCACGCTTCGCTCCCCCGCGCGAGGATGCCCGCGATGCTCTGCGCGCCCATGCCCGCAATGACCACCGCTGCCGGCTTCTCCGCCAGCCCGCACAAGGCGTCCAGCCCGTCCGCCACGCGCAGCGCAGCGCGCGCCGTCAGGCCGTGCAGCAAAAACAACCGCCTCGCCTTCGCCAGCGAAGCGGCGCTGATGTCCGAAACCACCATGTGCCCGCAGCGGTTTTCGCGCAGAAGGTGGGCGGAAATGAGGCCGTGATCCGCGCCAATCTCCGCGCCCAACCGGCACTGCGGCACGAGCGAGAGGATGGCCTCCTTGCGCGCGCCGGGCCGTGCAAGCGGCAGGTTCAATCCAGGAAATCCTTGAGCTTCTTGGAGCGGCTGGGATGGCGCAGCTTGCGCAGGGCCTTGGCCTCAATCTGGCGGATGCGCTCGCGCGTGACGTTAAACTCCTTGCCCACCTCTTCCAGCGTGCGCTGGCGGCCGTCGTCCAGCCCAAAGCGCAGGCGCAGCACCTTTTCCTCGCGGGGCGTAAGGGTGTCCAGCACGTTCATCAGCTGCTCCTTCATCAGCGTGAAGGAGGCCGCCTCGGCCGGCGCGGGGGCGTCGTCGTCGGGGATAAAATCGCCCAGGTGGCTGTCCTCTTCCTCGCCGATGGGCGTCTCCAGCGACACCGGTTCCTGCGCGATTTTGATTATCTCGCGCACCTTGTCCTCGGAGATGGCCATCTCGCGCGCGATTTCCTCGGGCGTGGGCTCGCGTCCCAGCTCCTGCAGGAGCTGGCGGGAGACGCGGATGAGCTTGTTGATGGTTTCGACCATGTGCACCGGAATGCGGATGGTGCGCGCCTGGTCGGCGATGGCGCGCGTGATGGCCTGCCGAATCCACCAGGTGGCGTAGGTGGAAAACTTGTACCCCTTGCGGTAATCAAACTTCTCCACCGCCTTAATCAGGCCCAGATTCCCCTCCTGAATCAGGTCCAGAAAGAGCATTCCGCGCCCCACGTAGCGCTTGGCGATGGACACGACCAGGCGCAGGTTCGCCTCGGCCAGCTTGCGCTTGGCTTCCTCGTCCCCTTCTTCCATGCGCTGGGCAATATCGATTTCCTCCTCCGCGGTCAGCAGAGGCACCTTGCCGATTTCCTTCAGATACATGCGCACCGGGTCGTCCACCCCGACCCCCTCGGGCACGCTCAAATCCAAATCTTCCCCGGCCGGCTCGGGCTCCGGCGATTCGGACGCCGGCTCCGGAATTTCCGTATCCGCCACGACGTCCACGCCCGCCGCTTCCATGCTCTCCAGAAACTTATCGAACTGATCCGGCTCGATTTCCATTTCGGCAAGCCGGTTCATGATTTCCTTATAGGTCAGCACGCCCTTATCCTTGCCCGTCTTAATCAGCTCGTTCATCCTTGTCTGCTGCGTATCGGAAGGATTGGTGGTCAAGCCTGTCACTCCTTTCGGCCGGTCCGCAGGCGGCTTTTTTCGTCGCCCAGGGCCTTGATTTCCTGCAAAATCATCAGCTTGTCGTGCCCCTGCGCATTGGAAAGATCAGCCGTCAGGGTACGGATACGTTCTTCAATCCAGCCGCGGCGCATCTGCTCCAGGCAGTCCGCCGCCACGCGCAGGGCTTCGTCTTCCCGCACGCGCGTGTCTTCGCTAAATACCGCCAGCATGGTTCGGCGCATGTCCTCGTCCTCGCAGCGCTCCAACAGCGCCGCCGGGCGCTCTCCCCGCAGCAGCGCTTCGGCAATCTGCCGGGACGGCCCGGGAGAAAAGCTGGCGGCATCCACCGTCTCCGCCCCGATGAGCCCCGCGCTCAACAGCGCGAGCAGGGTGCGTTCCGCCTTGAGGGCATCGGACAGCAGCGGCGTCTGCGCCTCTGGTAGTTTTTCCCGGCGCGGGGGCGGCGTATACGCGGGTTTTTCCGGAGCCGCCGCGCCCATTTGGCGCACGAGCACATCCCGTGAATAGCCAGTCTCTACCATCAGGCGTTTGAGCAGGTTTTCCACCTCCACCGGCTGGCGCACCCCCCGCAGGATGGCTGCGCAGGCGATGGCGTACTGCGCGCGGCCGTCCTCCGTGGAAAGGTCCAGTCCGCTGCGCGCGCGCTGCATCCGGTACAACGGCGCGGACAGCGGCGCGATGGCCTCGAACGCCTCCCGGCCCCGTGCGCGGATGAACTCGTCCGGATCCATGCCGTCCGGGATGACCAGCACCCGCGCGGGGATGTCCAGCGACGCCAGCACATCCAGCGCTTTGAGGATGGCGTTCTGTCCTGCGTCGTCCCCGTCGTAGGCCACCCACACCTCCGGGGCGTACCGTTTCAGCAGGCGCGCCTGATCGGGCGTCAGCGCCGTCCCCAGCGTGGCCGCAGCGCCTTCCACCCCATGCCGCGTCAGCGACACCACATCCATGTAGCCTTCCACCAGCAGCACGCGCCGGAGGCCCCGGCTTTTTCTCAGCAGGTTGGCCGCGTACACGTTCAGGCGCTTGTTGAATGCGGGGGTATCCGCGGTGTTCAGGTATTTGGGCTGTCCGTCCCCCATCATCCGGCCGCCAAAGCCGAGCACCGCTCCATGGGCGCTGACGATGGGAAACATGACCCGGTCGCGGAACATGTCAAAGCGCTTGCCGCCCTTTTCCACCGAAAGCCCCGCCGCGACCAGCGCCTGCGGCTCCGCGCCCTCCTCCGTCAGGCGGCGCGTCAGCGCGTCCCAGCCCGCCGGGGCCGCGCCCAGTCCGAACATGCGGATGGCCGCATCGTCCAGCCCGCGGCCGTGCAGGTATGCCAGCGCGCGCGCGCCCTCCGGCGCGTACAGGCGCTCGTGAAACCAGAGCGCGGCCTTGCGGTTCAGCGCGAGGATGGTTTCCCGGCGGGATCGTTCCTGCGCCTCCCGGGCCGCATCCACCTGCTTGGGCAGCGGCATATGCACCTTGTCGGCCAGGTAGCGCACCGCCTCGCCGAAATCCATGTGCTCGGCCTCCATGACGAACTGGATGACCGTGCCGCCCGCCTTGCAGCCGAAGCAATAGTACATTCCCTTATCCGGATCGACGCTGAAGGACGCGGTCTTCTCATGATGGAACGGACAAAGGCCCCAATACCTGCGTCCATTCTGGCGAAGCTGGACATATTCCGATACGACCGAGACAATCTCCGCGCGGGCGCGAAGCTCCTCAATCCACTCCGGAGGATACCGCGTGCCATCCTACCTCCCTTCGCCGTCCGAATCCGGAGCGTCATGCAATGCGGCGCTCATGCATTCATTCGCCGCGGTGACGTATTTTCCTGCAAGTTTTCGTCATAAAATTGTCCCATTCGAAGGCGCGCGCAGGTCCTCCGCAGGCTGATAGGCCGGCAGAAACAGGCTTTCAAAGTATTGTATGGCATAATGATCGGTCATGCTGGCCACAAAATCGCCCGCCGACCGTTCCAGCCCCTGGGTCCGGCTGCGCGCGAGATAATCGGCGGGCATGACCTCCGGATGCCGGAGCACGTGGTCATACAGCGCCTCGATCAGGCGCGAGATTTTCCGTTCCTCCTCCCGTGCGGAATGGCGATGGTACACCCGCTCGAACAGGAACGTCCGCATGGCCAGCGTCGCCTGCCCCACCTCCTCGGACATGCGCACGCCGGCTCCGTCCGCGCTCTGGCGTATAATGTCGCGAATCATGGTATCAATGCGCTCGCCGTGCGACGCGCCCAGCACGCGCGTCAAATCGCGCGGCAGGTCGTCCCGGGAAAGCACGCCGGCGCGCAGCGCGTCGTCGATATCGTGGTTGATATATGCAATGCGGTCCGCGCGGCTGACGCACTGGCCCTCCAGCGTGGACGGCGCCACCGAGCCGGAATGGTGCGCGATGCCGTCGCGCACTTCCCAGGTCAGGTTCAGCCCTTCCCCCTGGTTTTCCAGCACGTCCACCACGCGCAGGCTCTGTTCCCGATGGCGAAACCCTTCGGGCATCAGGCGGTTGAGCGTCCGCTCGCCCATGTGGCCAAAGGGCGTATGCCCCAAATCATGCCCCAGCGCGATGGCCTCCGCCAGGTCTTCGTTGAGCCGCAGCGCCCGGGCAAGCGTGCGGGCAATCTGCGCCACCTCCAGCGTATGGGTCAGGCGCGTTCTGAACTCGTCGTCGTTGGTGGAAAAGCACTGGGTTTTGAATTTCAGCCGCCGGAACGCCTTGGAGTGGATAATTCTGTCGCGGTCGCGCTGAAACTCGGTGCGCAGGTCGTCCGGACTGATTGGTTTTTCCCGTCCCCGGGTCTGGCGGCATGCCCACGGCGCAAGCCAAGCCTTTTCCCGTTCCTGGATTTGTTCGCGTATGGACATAACGCTCCTCCTTTGCAGCGCCCATCGGCCGCGGGTCATACACGTCGGCAACCCGTGACATAATATACTACAAATCAGAGACAAACCCCTTTTTCGGGACGCCGAAAAACGCGAATTGTTTGCGCCGTCCGCGCGATGCTCTTGATGTTCGGACGCCTTTGGGCTATGATATCGTCATACGGCATCGCCCGCCATGCCGCCTGCGGCATGCATGCTGACATACAGGAGGTTGTTTTTTATGGCGGCCATTCCCCGCAGCGAATTTCCGCGCCCCGACCGCATCCGCAATGACTGGCTCTGTCTCAACGGCGAATGGGACTTTGCGCTCTTTCCCGCAGGTCAGGAAGCGCAGGAGGCCGATTTTGCCCGTGCGCGCGACTGCTATCCGCTGCGCATCACCGTGCCTTTTTCCTGGGTGTGCCCGCTGTCCGGCGTCGCGCGCGACGAGGCCGGCGTGGGCTGGTACCGCCGCTCCGTTCGCTTCGAGCGGCCGGGCCGGCGGATTTTCCTGTGCTTCGGCGCGGTAGACTACCGGGCGGACGTGTATGTCAACGGCGTCCATGCCGGCAGCCACGAGGGCGGCTATACGCCCTTTGCGCTGGATGTCAGCGGCGTCTGGCGTCCGGGCGAAAACACGGTGGAGGTCCGCGCGCAGGACGACCGGCTTTCATGGCAGCCCTACGGCAAACAGGGCTATGGCGACATCCAGGGCATCTGGCAGAGCGTGTGGCTGGAAGCGCGGCCGGAAGCATATCTGGAGGATTTCCGTTTCCTTCCCCACAGGGACGGGCGCGTGGAGCTGACCGCACGCGCGCACGCGCCGGAGGGAACCGTGCTGACCGCCGCCTTTGCGGGCCGCGCCTGGTCCGCCGCCGTCTCGGGCGGAACCGCTTCGCTCTGTCTGACGCTGGAAAACCCGCGCCTGTGGTTGCCGGACGACCCGTTCCTGTACGAAGGCACGCTGACGCTGGGCGAGGATACGGTGGGAACCTATTTCGGCGTGCGGGAAATTGCCGCCGTGCGCGCGCCGGGCCGCGATTTTTCCCACATCGCGCTCAACGGCCGCCCCGTCTATCTCAACGGCGTGCTCGACCAGGCGTACCATCCGCTGGGCCATTTCACCTATCCGACGGACGACGACATGCGCGAGGAAGCCTGGCGCGTCAAGCGGCTGGGGCTGAACATGGTGCGCCTGCATATCAAGGCTGAAGACCCGCGCAGGCTGTATTGGCTGGACAAGCTGGGCGTGCTGGTCATGGCGGACATCCCCTGCTTCTGGGGGCCGCCGGAGGAAAAGGCGCGGGCCGCCTACGAGGGACAGTGGCGCGCCATCTTTGACCGCGACTTCAACCATCCTTCCATCTTCTCCTGGGTGATGTTCAACGAAAGCTGGGGCCTGCTGGACGGCAAGGGGGACGCGCGCGTGTACACGCCCCAAACGCAGGCATGGGTGCGGGACATCTACCGCAGCGCCCGGGCCCATGACCCGACGCGCCTGATAGAGGACAACTCCGCCTGCCGCTACGACCATGTGGAAACCGACCTGAATACCTGGCATTTCTACCTGCACGGCTATGAAACCCTGCGCCGCCATGTGCGCGAGGTGGTGGAAAAGACGTTCCCCGGCTCGGATTTCAACTTCATCGGCGGCAACCGGCAAAACGGCGCGCCGCTGCTCAACAGCGAATGCGGCATGGTCTGGGGCGTGGACGGTTCCGCGGGCGACAGCGACCTGGCGTGGCAGTACCACTACATGCTCAACGAGTTTAGGCTGCAGGAAAAGCTGTGCGGTTTTGTCTTTACGGAGCTGCACGACGTCGTCAACGAATTCAACGGATACTACCGCATCGATAACACCGACAAGGACTTTGGCTATCAGGCGTTTTGCCGGGGCATGACGCTGCGCGATTTGCACGCGCCGGATATGGTGGCCATGGACTGCCCGCCCTGCCGCACGGTGCGCGCCGGGGAGACGGCGGAAACGCCGCTGGTGCTGTCCCATCTTTCCGCCTCCTCCCTGCACGGGGCGCATGTGCGTTGGGAGCTGTGGCACGACGGGCCGGACGGCCGCGTGCTCGACGGCTCCGGCAGCGTCGCGGTTCCCGACGCCGGACCGGGGGTGACGGCGCTGGAGACGCTGCGGCTCCGCATGCCGTCGGAAAACGCCGTGGCCGTGCTGTCCGCCTACCTGACGGGCCGGGACGGCTCCGTTCTCTCGCGCAATTTCACCACCTTTGACGTGCGCGCGCCGCTGGGCGAGGGCTGGCTGGAAGTGCCGGTGCGGGAAGGGCGGGCGGAAGGCTTTTTCCCGGTATCGACGGCCATGGAGGGCGAGAAGCTCTGTCTTGGCGGCAGCGGTCGGGTGCGCTACGACGTGCGCCTGCCCGGGGGCTGCGCGCCGGACGGTCTGACGCTATATATGGAAGCGGGGGCCCGGCGCGTTCTGAGCTATCATCTCCACGGGCAAACGCCGCCCGTGGAAGGGCTGAGCTATATGCTGGGCTATCAGGCAGACCGCGGCGCCTTCGCCAATTCCTGCTGGATGACGGACGAAACGCGCTTCCCCACGGAGGTCGAAATTCTTGTGGACGACGTGTGCATTGGCACGCGCCGGCTCGAAAACGACTGGGCCGACAGCCGGGGCGTGCTTTCCTGGCACGCGCAGGGCGAGCGCCGGCGGCTGGAGGACGCGGGCTCCTACGGCGAGCAAATTGTCCTGCCGCTGCCCAGCCGGCTTGTGCCGGGCATCACGGCACGGGGCGGCTTTACGCTGACGCTGTGCGTCGCCGGCCCCGGCGGCCTGTCCCTGTATGGCCGCCGGTGCGGGCGCTACGCGCACGGGCTGCTGGTGCGGCTTTCCTGAAGGAAAAAGGAAGAGGCGTCGGGCCCTTGCCGGTCCGGGGCCGACATGCCCGGAACCGCGCCCATGGCCGCCGCCTCATGCATCCCTGCCGCATGTTTCGGCCAGCGATGCCAGGGCGGAGCCGGAGGCGTGGTCGCCGGGCATCTCCGTCTCCAGCCGCGGCGACATGCCGGGCTGTCCAGGGCCGGAAGGCCCCGGCTTGACAGGAGGAGACGCCGGTGCTATAATGCGAATGTTGTTAGCTAACGTTGTTCACTGACGGAGGTGGGCACATGCCAAGGGACAAGGCGGAGACGCTCGAGCGGATTCTGCCCGCAGCCCGCAGGGTCTTTCTGGAGAAGGGTTTCGAGAAGGCCACCATGCGGGAAATCGCCGACGAGGCGGGACTGACCGCGGCGGGGCTGTACCGGCATTTTGTCGACAAAGAAGCCATGTTTTCCGCGCTGGTGGAGCCGGCACTGAAGGAGATGAGGCGTTACTGCGCCCAGACCCGCAAGGCGGACTACGCCTTTCTGGAGGCGGGAAATCTGGACGCCATGTGGGACGCAGAGAACGAGTTGCGCCTGATGGTTGACCACGTCTACGCCTACTTCGACGCCTACAAGCTGCTGCTGTGCAAAAGCGCGGGTACGAAATACGCCTGGTTTCTCCACGACGTGGCCACGCTGGAGCAGCAGGAGACGCTGGCCTACATGGAGGCCGCCCGCAAACGCGGCGTGCCGGTGCGGGAGGTGGAGCCCAAGGAGCTGCATCTTCTGATGACCGCCTACACCAACGCCATGTTCGAGGTGGTGGTCCATGACTTTACCAAACAGGAGGCCAGGCACTATCTGGACACGCTGCATCGCTTCTTTGTCCCCGGCTGGCGGGCCCTTCTGGGGCTGTGAACGGCCCCGTTTTTTTGCCCGGAAGTTAGTTATTTCTAACGTATAGAGAGGTGCAATCGTTGAAAGCGGACAAACAAAATGCCCTCAGGGCCCTCTTCTCCTTTGCGGGAGAGGCCAAAGGGCGCATGACGCTGTCGGTCTTGCTGGCGCTGGTCGCCCTGAGCGCAGCGCTGTGCATGTGTCTGCGGGCATGGCTCACGGGCGCTTCGAGCATGCGCAGCCATGGCATATCCTTCACCATCCTCAAAAACATCCGCTTCGCCCTGGCGGACAAGATGGCCCGGGTTCCCATGGGCGTCATGCTGGAAACCCCGTCGGGGACCTTTAAGACCCTGCTGGTGGACAACGTGGGCCGTCTGGAGGACATCATCGCCCACATGGTGCCGGAGTTCCCCTCGAATCTTTCCGCGCCGCTGTTGAGCATCGCGCTGGTCTTCGCCATGGACTGGCGCATGGGGCTTGCCTGTTTTGTCACCGTGCCGGTAAGTCTCGTCTTCATGGTCGGGATGATGCATGGATACGGAGAAAAAATGGCCACCTATCTGCGCTCCGGCAACGAAATGAACGCCGCTCTGGTGGAGTATGTGGGCGGCATACAGGTCGTCAAGGCCTTCGGTCAGGGACGCAGGAGCTTCGGCCACTTCGCCGATTCGGTGCGCTTTTTCCATGACAGCATGCTGGCCTGGTGGAAGCAGTGCTGGTTCTGGATGGCGGGATTCAAGGCGGTGCTGCCCTCCACGCTGCTGGGAACACTGCCCCTGGGCACGTACCTTTACATGACCGGCAGCCTGGAGCTGCCCATCTTTCTGGCCTGCGTCATCCTTTCCATCGGCTTCATGCCGGGGCTCATGAAATTCGGCTTTGGGCTGGAGCAGCTCACCTACATGGCGGCAAACCTCAAGCCCATTCAGGACTTCCTTGCCACCCCCGAGCAGCACAGGCCGCAGCAGCCCGCACGGCTGGGCGAGCGCGCGTTCCGCTTTGAAGGCGTAGGCTTTTCCTACGACGGGGAGACACAGGTGCTCCGCGACATGAGCTTTACCGCAGCGCCCGGGCAGGTCACCGCCATCGTCGGGCCCTCCGGCTCGGGCAAGAGCACCGTCGCAAAGCTGATGGCGGGCTTCTGGGACGCCACAGAGGGAACGGTGTCCTTCGGCGGCGTGGATATACGCGACATGCCCTTTGACCAGCTCATGGGCGAGGTGAGCTATGTGGCGCAGGACAACTTCCTGTTTGACCTGTCCATCCGGGAGAACATCCGCCTGGGCAAGCCCGACGCCGACGACCGGGAGGTGGAACGGGCCGCCCGGGCCGCCAACTGCCACGAGTTTATCGCGGCGCTTCCGAAGGGCTACGATACGCTCGCCGGAGACGCGGGCGACCTGCTCTCCGGCGGGGAGCGGCAGCGCATTACCATCGCCCGGGCCATGCTCAAGCCCGCCTCGGCGATTATCCTCGACGAGGCCACGGCCTACGCCGACCCCGAGAGCGAAGCGCAGATTCAGGAGGCCATCAGCCGGCTGGTGCGGGAAAAAACGCTCATCGTGGTCGCCCACAGGCTTTCCACCATACGAAACGCCAACCAGATACTGGTCATCGACGGGGGCAGGCTCATCGGCCGGGGAAAGCATCCGGACCTGCTGGAGGGCTGCCCGCTCTATCGGAAACTCTGGGAACAGCACATCAGCGCCGCGGACAGCGCGGACGAAACGGAGGCGATGTAGGATGCTGCGGACGTTCCGAAGGCTTTTGTCCCTCGCGGGCAGGGCGAAAAAGTACATTTAGCGGCCTTCATCCTCTTTTCCGAGATGGAGAGCATGGGCGACGGCGCTTTCCTTTCCAAGAAGATTGCCACGGAGCTGGACCGGTTGGAGGCCGTGACCAATATCCCCAGCCTGGACAACACGGACAGGGACATGGCGCCGGAGCATTGCGACATCGAGCTGCGGGACGTATCCTTTTCCTACGGCGGCGGGCACCGCGTCATCGACCATGTGTCGCTGAAGATTCCCGAGGGCACGACCTGCGCCATCGTAGGCCCTTCCGGCTCCGGCAAGACCACCCTGTGCAACCTCATCGCCCGGTTCTGGGACGTGCAGGAAGGGCAGGTGCTGCTCGGCGGCTGCGATGTGAAGGAGTATACGGCCGACAGCCTGCTGAAAAACATCACCATGGTATTTCAAAACGTCTATTTGTTCCATGACACCGTGGAAAACAACATCCGCTTCGGCAATCCCTCCGCCACGTATGAACAGATGGTGGAGGCGGCGAAAAAGGCGCGCTGCCATGAGTTTATCCAGGCTCTGCCAAACGGCTACAACACCGTAATTGGCGAAGGCGGCTCCACGCTCTCGGGCGGCGAGAAGCAGCGCATTTCCATCGCCCGGGCCATCCTCAAAGACGCGCCCATCGTGATTCTGGACGAGGCCACCAGCAGCGTCGACCCGGAAAACGAGCATGCCCTGCTGGCCGCCATCCGGGAGCTGACCCGGGGAAAGACGCTCCTCTCCATTGCCCACCGGCTGACCACCGTGCGCGATGCGCAGCAGATTGTGGTCATGGACCGGGGCCGCATCGTCCAGCAGGGCACGCACGCCCAGCTCATCGGGCAGGAGGGCCTCTACCGCCGCTTCTGGCTGCAGCGCGCCAGCGCCATCGGCTGGTCGCTGTAGCGGCCGCCGGCCCGCTGCGCAAGGCTTCAGACCGTCGAAAGACCCATTGGGGAGGCTTGGAGGGCTGCCTCCCCTTCCTGCATCCCCGCAGATATGCGCCCTCTTTGCCGATACGCCGCGCGTTGTCCGCGGCGGAGCAACGCCCGTCGGAGAGCGCCGCGATGACGCTGCCATCGGCAGGAACGCGGGGCCCCGGAGGCGAATACCCAGGGTATCTTCCGGGAGAGGCGGGCGCGCCCCTCTTGAGGCCGGACGGCGCCGCCCGCAAAGGAGCGATATGGGAAAGATATATCAAATCTACGGACAGGATGCCCACGCCATGACCGTGAAACTGTTGGAGGCGGCGGACGCCATCCGTCTGGTGCCGCAGGGCGGCAGCGTGGCGCTGAAGCCCAATCTGGTCGTCGCCGGGTCGCCGGAGAACGGAGCGACCACGCATGCCGGCGTGCTCAGCGGCTGCATCGCGTATTTCCGCAGCCACGGCGTCCGGGAGCTGAGCGTGATAGAGAGCAGTTGGGTGGGGGCGGAAACCATGAGCGCCATGCGCCGGGCGGGCTACGACAAGGTATGTCAGGCCGCCGGCGTGCCCTTTTACGATTTGAAGCGGGACGCCACCCGTCCGCTCAGGACGGCCATCGGCGATATCGAGGTCTGCTGCCGGGCGCTGGACGCGGGACTGCTGGTGGATTTGCCCGTGCTCAAGGGGCATTGTCAGACGGCGATGACCTGCGCGCTGAAGAACCTCAAGGGCTGCCTGCCGGACAGGGAAAAGCGGCGCTTCCACGCCATGGGCCTGCAAAAGCCCATTGCCGCGCTGGGGGCGGCGCTGAAGCCGCGCCTCATCGTGGTGGACAGCATCTGCGGCGATTTGGATTTTGAGGAGGGCGGCACGCCCGTGCACACGAACCGCATGTATCTGGGCACGGACGCCGTGCAGGTGGACGCCTACGGGCGCGCACTGATGGGGCTTTCCCCCGCGGAGGTGCCCTACATCGAGATGGCCGGGCAATTTGGCGGCGGCAGCGCAGACTGGTCGGCTGCGGAGCTGGTGGAGCTCAACCGCCCCGGCGAGGCAGCGGCCTGTCCCCGCCCCGGCGGCGTGGTGGCCCGCCTCACGCGCAGCGTGCGGGAGGACAAGGCCTGTTCGGCCTGCTTTGCCGCCCTCGTGCGCGCCCTGCATCGCGCGGGCCCTCCGGGCCTGCCTGTCTACATCGGCCAGGGCTGGCAGGGAAAGACCATGAAAGGGCTTGGCGTGGGCCGCTGCTGCCGCGGCGCGGCGCGCTGCGTGACGGGCTGTCCGCCCACCGCCGAAGCCATCGCTGAGGCGCTGGCGGACATGCGCCGGGCATAGCGCGGCCCGGAAAGGGCCCCGCGCATGGGCGCGCCGTCAAGCGCGCCGCGCAAAAAATCCCCCGGACGGCTTTGTCCGGGGGATAAGGAAGCGGGCCGCTTTACCAGATGGACACGCGGTCTTCGGGCGCGCGGTACATGCCGTCGCCCTCCTCGATGCCGAAGGTGGTAAAAAAATCGTCCATGTTCTGCAGCTGGATGTTGGCACGCAGCTTGTTGGGCGCGTGCACGTCCAGGGTGAGCAGCTGGGCGGCGTATGCCGGAATCATCTTCTGCCGCCAGGTGCGCGCCCAGCCGAAGAAGAATTCCTCCAGGCTCTCCAGGCCCTCAATCCGCTCCAGATAGGGCAGGAGCGGCTCCGCGCCCAGCGCGTCGCGGGTCTCATAGTCCGCCGCCAGCCGGTAGAACTCGATAAAATCCGTCAGCTCCTCCGGCACGTCCTTTTCGCCGTTGAGCATGGCCTGGAAATCGGCCATCAGCGTTTCCTGCACCTTGTCCTCCATCTGGCTGAACGCATCCACCGACGCGGCATCCGGGGGAATCTCCGTCTCCGCCAGTCATTCGGCGTTTACGGCCTCATAAAAGTCGTCCTTGAGGTCGGGGATTTCCTCCGCGAGCGCCGCAGGGATGAGCAGGGCCAGCGCCAATACCAGGCATACAAGCACGTTCCATTGTTTTTTCATCCGATATCCCTCCTTTGCCCCTGCACACAGCAGGCGCCCATATCATTATAGGCGTCGGGTCAGGATGCGTCAAGCGCGTCGCCATGGCGCGCAGGGCGGCTTGGGCAGCGTTGCCATACCGAAGGAACCGGGAAGAAAAAACGCGAGGCCTGCGCGCCCGTCCGGTACGGTTGCGCGGTGGCAGCCGCGCAGGAAGGCGCGCAGGCCTCAGGAGCCGTAACCGCACGCCATGCCGCCGGTTCGGCCCGCCTGTGCCCGCGGCGTGGCGGAGGGGCCGGCCCGGGACGCCGACCGCGCGGCCGCGGCGCGCTCCCCGATGGCCTTCCCGCCGTCCCTCAGGGCAGCAGCCAGTCGATGACCCGCTGAATCTCCCGGTCCCAGAAGTCCCAGGTGTGGTCGCCCGGGGGCTGTTCGAAATGCGCGGGGATGCCCGCCTGGCGCAGGCCCTCCGCCAGCGCCTGGTTTTCCCCCAGCAGCGCGTCCTGAGCGCCGCAGGAAAGCCACAGCGCCGGCGCCCTGCCGCCGCACCGGCGGGCCAGCGTCAGGGTATCGCTGTTTTCCGTATCCTCGCCAAACAGCGCCCGGGCATAGTCGGGCCGCCGCACACGGGGGCCCTGCGGGTTGTCCATCCGCTTCCAGGGCCGCAGCCCCGCGGAAAGCGCCGCCGCCTTGCCGAAGGTCTCCGGGTAGGTGAAGGCAGCGTTGAGCGCGCCGTAGCCTCCCATGGACAGCCCGGCGATAAAGGTATCCTCCCGCCGGGCGGAGAGCGGGAACAGCCGCCTGGCAAAGGCCGGCAGCTCCTCGCCCACATACCGCAGAAAATCCATGCCGCTGGCCGCCTGGTTCACATAAAACCCGTTTTCCCCCGCGGGACAGAATACCGCCAGCCCCCTGGCGCGGGCCCAGAGGGCGACTCGGGTGAACTGAAACCAATCCTGTTCGCTTCCATGCAGGCCGTGAAGCAGATAAAGCGCGGGCATGGGCGTTCGGGGCGCGTCCTCCAGGGGCACCAGCGCCCGCAGCGGCACCGTCCGCTCCAGCACCTCCGATCGGAAGCTGCATGTGATGCTGGCCATTCGTTCATCTCCTTTGGATAGGAAGTACCGTCCATATGGGAAACGCCGGCAAACGCCCTGCGAAAGGGGCTGCCGCGCATGCAACGCGGCAGCCCCCGGTTGGTGTGTAAAGTCCGTTTGCCTGCGAGGTCTGCGGTCGTCCGCGCCGCGCTGTTACTCCGCCGAAGCGCCGCTGAGCACAGCGTAGGCCGCCGTACCGGCATCGATGACTTCCTGCAGGCCCTGGGCCTTGAGCCCCTCGTACTGGGTGAAGAACTCATCCACGGTCATCTGGCCGGCGATGGTCTGGTCACGCAGCACGCACACGCCGGTGGTAATCAGCTCGGCGTGGTACTCCACGTACTCGTCGGTGTCCAGGGTCTGGGGCATGGCGTAAAAGTAGTCGTTGTTCACCACGGCCAGGCCGTTGTAGAAGGAAGCGGAAGCGTCGTCCAAATCCTCCAGCGTCATGCCGGCAAACAGGCACTGCATGAAGGCGTCGGTCTCCCACTCGCCGCCGAAGGGCTCAAACTCCATGCCCAGGGAGCGATAGTCCACAAAGCCGTTGGCTACCACCAGGGGCTTGAGCACGGGAGCGCCGTCCACCATGTCGTAGCTGAGGCCTTCCAGGCCGTAGTTGTAAAGCATCTTGCCTTCTTCGGAGTAGCACCAGTTGAACAGGCGCAGGATGTCCTCCACCTTGCCCGCGGCCGCGGCGTCGGCGCTGATGCACCACACGCTGCTCACCGCCGCGCGCTCCTGGGTCATCTGGTCGCCATGGGGGCCCACGATGGGCGCCACGCAGGTCCACAGGGCGTCCTCATCGCCGGCTTCACGGTTGGTGTTGGTGGAAATACGGGCGCGCTCGGCCCAGGTCATGGTGGTGCCTACCAGGTTGCTGTCCATGGCGGTGAAGAGTTCCGCCTGGGTGCGGGTGGCGAATTCGGGGTCGATGAGCCCTTCGGCGAACAGGCCCTGCACCGCCTCCAGGAATTCACGGTAACGGGGATGCTCGTACACCATGGTGTAGGTGCCGTCATCCAGCACGCAGAACTGGCAGTCACTGGAGGCGCGGATGCCGAACGCGTTGAGCAGGCTGGCCATGCTGCGCTCGCCGGTGCTGCCCTGTTCGAGCGCCAGGGGAATCTCGTCGTTGGGGTCGCCGTTGCCGTTCAGGTCGTTGTCCCTAATGGCGCGCCACAGCTCCACCCATTCGTCCCAGGTGGTGGGAACGTCCATCCCCAGCGCGTCCAGCCAGTCCTGACGAACCATCACGGACTGCGAGCCGGGCACGTTCACGATGGTGGGAATAGTATAGATATGGCCGTCCGCCTGGCGCCAGTCCGCCATGCGGTCTTCGCCCACGGCAGCTACGATGTTGGGGATAAGGTCCAGGTATTCGTCCAGGGCCACGACGGCGCCTTCATTGACCATGTTCATCACGCCGTAATCGCCCGCATTGATGATGTCCGGCAGCGTACCGGAAGCCAGGGCCGTGGACATCTGGGTGGCGTAGTTGTCCTGCACGCGCCAGTCAATGGTGACGGTGGCGTTGGTCAGGGCCTGGATGGCGAGGAAATAGTAGCATCCGTCAAACTCGGTGGGATAGTTGTTGAAGTGAACGCCCATGCCGCTGATTTCCAGCCCGTTTTCAAAGTACAGATTCTCGCTGGGTTCCAGGGCTTTGGCAGCCTCGATCATCGCGGTGTTCAGCTCTGCCACTTCCGTGGAGACTTCCTCCGCCATGGCGGCGGAGACGCCCAGCAGCATGGTCAAAGCCAAGATGATTGCCAGTACCTTTTTCATGTAACTGCCTCCTTTATGTTGATGGGGATTAAATTCTCGCGGGCACGCCCGCGGAAATTCCGTGGAGAGGCGCAAACGCTATTCCTTCACGGCGCCCAGGGTCACGCCGCCCACAAAGTAGCGCTGCACGAAGGGATAGAGAATCACCATGGGAATCATGGCCACCACCAGCACCGCGTTGCGGGTCTGCTGGCCCAGGGCCGCCGCGCCCGCCGTAGAGCCGGACTGGGCCACGGAGATGTTATGGATGGAGCTTTCGGCGTTGAGCACCAGCTCCTTGAGAATCAGCTGCAGGGTGTATTTTTCCCGGTCGGCCAGGAACATCAGGGGGTTCAGGTAGTCGTTCCAATGGCCCACGATAATCCACAGCGCCACCGTGGCCAGCACCGGCTTGGACAGCGGAATAATCAGCCGGAAGAGAATGCGGAAATCGTTGGCGCCGTCGATGCGGGCGCTTTCCACAATGGAGATGGGCAGCCCGGAAAAGTAGCTGCGGACAATCACCACGTTGTAGGCGCTGAGCATCAGGTTCAGTATCAGGGACCAGAGGGAATTGTACAGCCCCAGGCTCTGCATGGTCAGGAACAGGGGAATAATCCCGCCCTGGAACCACATGGTAAAGAGGATAAGCACGTTATAAAGCTTCTTGCCGTAGAAGTTGGCGAAGGCCAGAGGATACGCCGCCAGGCTCAGGCCGACGAGGCTGCAGACGCAGCCCACCACCGCCACAAAGGTGCTGTTGAAAATGGAACGCCACAAATCCTCCGATTGCAGTATCAACTCATACGCCTGCGGGTTAAAGCCAATGGGATAGAACGTCACGTCCGCCCGGAGCACAGCAAATTCGTCGCTCAGGGAAATGGAAATCATATTCAGCAGCGGATACAGGAAGAAGCAGAGCAGCAACACCATCACGATGTTGAGAATCACGTCGGCGATTCTCTCGCCCCTTGTGCGGCGGATATAATCCCCGCTCCGCTTTTGCCTGCGCACGGAAGCCGTTCCCGTCTGTGCCATGGTACCTTCCCCCTTTCGTCAGAATAGCGAGATCTTGCTGACCCGGTTGCTCACGGTGTTGGCTATCAGCACCAGCAGCACGCTGATGACCGAGTTGAACAGTCCGGCCGCCGTGGCGTAGCCGTAATTGTGGCTTTCCATACCGGTTTTGTATACAAACGTGGGAAGCATCTCCGATGCGCTGAGGTTCAGGGTGTTCTGCAGCAGGTAGACCTTTTCGAAGTTCACGTTCAGCAGCTGGCCCACCTGCATAATCAGCATCAATACGAAGGTCTGCGCCAGGCCCGGCAGGCTCACATGGAGAATCTGCTGCCAGCGGCCGGCGCCGTCAATCTTGGCCGCCTCATAAAGCACGCTGTCAATGCCCGCCAGGGTGGACACATAGATGACCGCGTTCCAGCCCACCCCCTGCCACAGGCCGGAAATGACGTTGATGGGCACGAAGTACTCGGGAATGCTCAGGTAGTTCACGGGCGTTCCGCCCATGAGCTTGGTCAGCTTTGCCAGAGAGCCGATGCTCGGCGACAGAATGGTGGTAATCATCGACACCACCACCACCGTGGACACGAAGTGCGGCAGGTACGAGATGGTCTGCACGGTTTTCATGAACCTGACGTTGCGCATCTCGTTGAGCATCAGGGCGAAAATCACCGGCATCGGGAACAGTATCACCAGCGCCGCGATGTTCAGCTCCAGCGTGTTTCCGATGTAGGTCAACAGGTTCGGGTTGTTGAACAGCCGCTCAAACCATTTCCACCCGACAAACTCGGAGCCCTCAAACCCCAGGCGCAGCTTGTAGTCGTAAAAGGCGCTGCGCAAAAACCACATCGGCACATACTTCAGGAGAATGAAATACACGATTACCGGAAGAATCATCAGGTAAATGTAACGGTTCCGATACAGCCGGAGCCATACCAGCTTGCGCGTCCGCGCAGAGGCAAAGAAGGAGTCGCTCTTTGTCCCTGGCTGTAGGTTCTTTGCAACGCTCACATGCAATTCCTCCTTTTTTCGCCCTGGATTCGTAATAACGAAGCGATAGGAGGGAATACGCCTTCAGTTTTTTCCTGCCGCGGAGGGGGGCGATGCTCTCTTGATAACGCTTCCTTTACGTTTTTGGATATGTGCATTATATCAAAAAGACCCAATCATGTCAAGACTAGTTCGCACAAAAAACATTTGTTTGGTAAACTAGTTTGTAATTGCGCGCGCGGCTGCGAACAAAGGCGCGCGGGGAGCGCGCGGAAAAATCCGCCGCGCTGTCCCCGATACGCGTCGCCCGTCAGAAATAGACCTGCCGGCAGCCTTCGCCCTCCCCCAGGCGCTGGGAAAGCACCGCCCAGCGGGAGGTGACGCGGAGCCCCGCGCGCAGGTAGATTTTCTGGGCGTGGTTCTCCGCGCCCGTGAACAGCGAGCAGAAGGACGCGCCCCGCTCAAGGAACGCCTGCATCAGCAGGTTGAACAGCACCGTGCCGATGCCCCGCCCGCCCCAGTCGGGGTCGGTGCAGATGCCGGTGAACCATCCCCGTCCGCTGCGCTGGAGGTCCACCGGGCCGGTAAAGCCGATGATTTCCTCGCCCCTGACGGCCACCAGCAGGGGCCGGGGTCCCCGGGGGCGCACCCCGTCGGGCCAGCATTCCGGGTCGGCGTTGGGCTGTCCCGTGTGCCAGGCGAGCAGCTCCTGCCGCAGCACGTTGCGCCAGTATTCGCTGCCCACCCGGTCGCACATGCCGTCGTAGCGCTCCCCCATGCCCGGCTGCCAGCGTCCCACATGGATGCCCTCCGCAGCCAGCCGTTCCACGACGGCGTCCAGGGCGGGATTCCAGCGATACTCCGACAGGGGCATATACAGGGAAACCTCGTGAAACACATCCCGGAAGCCCCGGGAAAGGAGATAGCCGTAGCCGCCGGTATCCTCGTTGACGCCGGGGGCGTTGTTGTGGTCATGCCCGCCCGCGCCGGGAATCAGCCAGGTCAGGTGGACGGGGTTGTTGCCCGAGACCGTCAGGGCGCTTTTTCCCGCCTCCCGGGCCGCCCGGCGCAGCGCGTCCAGCAGCGCCGCGCCCACGCCCTGGCGGCGGAAGCCCTCCGCCACCAGGAGCAGCGTCAGGTACAGGGGCGTATTCTCCGCCGTTTCCCCGGGCAGGAAACGGGACTGGGCCGCGCCGTGTATCCAGCCCACGAGCCGGTCGCCGGACCGGGCGGCGAAGCCCCACCGGTCCGGGCCGAAAAAGCGGGCCAGGAAGTCTTCCCTTTCCAGGGGCTTGTAAAGCACTTCCCCCCGGCGGGAGCATGCCGTCAGGATGTCCAGGGCCGCCCCGGCGTCTGCGGGTGTCAGGGGAGAGATGGTAAAATCCATAGGCGCCTCCGTCAGTACAGCAGGTATTTTTCGGCGCGTTGGCCAAAGCGGCGCACGGGCTCGCGGCTGCTTTCGATGAGCGCCTCCGCCGTCATGGCCCCGGTGCGGTACACATCCGTGCCCAGGAGCTTATCCACCGCATAGGGCGCTTCCTCCGACCAGCGGATAAAGGCGAACTCCTCGGGATAGCGCCTGCGGATGACATCCATCAGCAGCAGTCCGCCGGCGAAGGCGTCGCAGCGCTCCCGGTCCAGGATGTGCATCTGCACCCCGTGGCACAGCTTTCCCTGATGCTTGCTGAAGGCGGGGCAGAAGGTCGTGCGCCGGAAGCGCAGCCCCGGCAAATCCAGAGCGTTCATTTCCTTTTCCAGGGCCGCGCCGTCGATGTAGGGCGCGCCAATCACCTGGAAGGGCAGGGTCGTGCCCCGTCCCTCGCTGCAGTTGGTGCCCTCAAACACACAGGTGCCCGTGTAGCACAGGGAGGCGGCCAGGTCGGGGCAGTTGGGAGAGGGAGCCACCCAGGGCAAATCCGTATCGTCCAGGTACATCTCCCGGCTCCAGCCCTGAAGGGGCACCACGGTGAGCTTCACATCCAGGTGCAGGTAATCCTGCACATACCGGGCGTACTCGCCGATGGTCAGGGCGTACTGCGTGGGCAGCTCATAGTCCCCCACAAAGGAGGAGAAGCGCAGGTCCAGGATGGTGCCGGTGCGCTTGAGGCCGCCCAGGGGATTGACCCGGTCCAGCACCACGATTTCCTTGCGCCCCCGGGCGCACGCTTCCATGGCGTAGGAGAGGGAATACAGATAGGTATAAAACCGCGCGCCCACGTCCTGCATGTCGAAAACCAGCACGTCGAAGGCGTCCAGCATTTCCTGGGTGAAGCGGTCGTTGGCGCCGTAGGCGCTGTACACCGTCACGCCCGTGGCGGGGTCCACCGTGGTCTCCACCTTCGCCCCCGCCTGGGCGTCCCCGCGGATGCCGTGCTCCACGGCAAACAGCGCCGTCAGGCGGTAGCGCTGGTGTACCAGGTCGATGGTGCTGTTCAGCTGGTGGTCGACGCCCGTGGGATTGGTCATCAGGCCCACCCGGCGGTCCCGCAGCAGGTCGTCCACCGTGTGCAGGCGGTCCACGCCGCTGAGAACAGGGTATCTGCGCATGTCGTTTGCCTCCTTTGTCTTTCCGCATGAATGGAATGTATGTCCACCGGCTTTATTTCCTCCGCCGGTTGGCAATCATGTTATTGCGCTGGATAAGGGCCGATATCCTGCCGCTCATGCTGTTGGCCAGGCAGGTGAAGATGACGTCGACCATCACCAGGGTGCTCAGGCGGGAGCTCATGGTGGTCACCCGCTTCAGGGACTCGTTGCTGGCCACGTACAGGGGCACGTCGCTCAGCTCGGCAATGGGGCTGCTGCCGAACCGGGTGACGGAAATCACCTTGGCGCCCATCTCCCTGGACAGCTCGCAGGCCTCTATCATATCCCTGGTGCGGCCGTTGAAGCTGAACACCAGCACCACGCTTCTGGGCGTCAGGGACGCGGAGTCGAGCAGCTGGCAGTGGACATCCTGGGAAAACCTGGCGTTCAGGCCCACCCGGCAGAGCTTGCTGTACATGTCCAGGGCCGCCACCGCGCTGCTGCCCACGCCATAGAGCTGAATCCTGTCCGCCTTCAGCAGCAGCTTCACGGCCTTTTCCACGGCGGCCGGGTCCATAAGCTCCGCCGTATCCTGCACGGAGCGCATCTCCTCCCGCAGGGTAATCTGGCAAATCTGGTCCATGGTGCAGCCGGGGTGAATCTCGTCGCAGTCCAACGCCGCTTTCCTCTTCTGACCGTTCAGGGCCTGCTCCACCAGCAACTGGCTGCAAAGGTCCTTGTACCCCTTGAAACCGGCGGTCTTGCACAGCTGCACCACCATGGACTTGCTGGTATCGCAGTCCCGGGCCACGGTGCTGATGGTCACCCGGGGCAGCTTGTGCGCGTTTTTCAGGATGTAATCCGCAATGCGCTTTTCCGTGGCGGAAAAGTCGCTCTCCCGCAGCTTGGTAAAGACGCTCATGCATCACACCTCCTTGATATAGGCGCGGGCCTCTCCCCGGCAAAACACGGCGGCGCCCCGCAGGGCCGCGCTGCCGATGTGCCGCGCCATGGTCACCGCCGCCGGGCCGCGGGCCCAGGGAAGGAACAGCTCCGCCGAGCGGGCGATTTGTCCCCCCAGCACCACGCCGTCGGTCCCGGCGGGCAGGTAGCGGGTCAGCACCTGGCCCAGGGCCTCCCCCATGCGGCGGAATACCTCCCGGGCCCGCGCGTCTCCCCCGCGCGCCCGCTCCGCCAGCGCCCGCACGTCGGGCGCCTGGGGACCGTAAGCGTCCCGCAGGGCGCGGCGGCTCACATAGTCCTCCACCGTCCCGTCCCGGAAGGGGGCGTTCCACAGCACCAGGGCCGGCGTGCCGTTGGCGTCCACCAGCACCCGCCGGTCCGCCATCACCGCAAAGCCGAACCCCGTTCCCAGCATGACCCCCGCGGGGTTTTTCATCTCCTGCGCCGCCCCCTGCCAGGCCTCCCCCAGGAGGAAGGCCGTGGAGTCGTGCAGGAAGCGCTGGGGTACCCCGGGCAGCTCCCGGGCGAACACCGGCGGCAGGGGCACGTCCTTCAGCCCCCGCCACTTGTGCCGCATATGGCTCACGCCCCGGGCAAAGTCAAAGGGGCCGGGGCAGGCCATGCCCAGGCAGGCGGGCGCATACGCCCGTCCCCAGGCCAGCGCCTGGCGGAATACCGCCAGCATGGCTTCCCGTTCCTCCCCCGCAAAGGGGAAGGTGCGCTTCGCCAGCATCTCCTCCCCCCGCAGGACCCCGGCCTTGATGCTGGTGCCCCCGGCGTCCAAGGCCAGTATCACTTCGCACATGTTTCAAAATCATCCTTCAGGCAGGTCTTGTGCACCGTCACCGGCCCCTGGCCCAGGTTGACGATGCGGTAGGGGCCCAGGTCCGCCGGCACCACGATGACGTCCAGATAGTTGGCCACGAAATGCCGCGCCGGGTCCGCCGCGGACTCGATGCGCACCTGCTCCCCTTCGGTCAGGGCCAGGACGTGGAAACGGTCCCGGGTGTCGTCCTCTATCACGCGGTCAAAGGTCTCGGTATGCAGGGCAAAGTAGAGCAGCGCATGCTCGCCCACGATGCGCTCTTCGTACCCCTCGCCCCGGCGCTTGACGCCGCCGTGGTTCACCAGGTTTTCCGTCACCCACCGGGCCGTGCGCTCGGGGTGGATGACCTTGCGCCCCGCCGCCAGATGGATGGGCCTGGGCTGCCCTGTCTGGGGGTCGATGCGCTGGTAGTCGTAGAGCTTGTAGGTATAGGAGCCCACCGTAAGGCTGCCGATTTCCAGGATGACCTGGTTGTGCCCGCTGGCGTGGATGGTGCCCGCGGGAATCATCACCTGGGTGCCGGGCTTGGAGGGCACCGCGTGGACATAGCGCTTGTAGTCTATTGTTTCGCCGGTCTCCTGCGCCTTTTCCGCCGCGGCGAAGAATGCCTCGCAGTCGTTCTCCCCCTCGAAGCCCAGGTAGGTGCAGGCGCCCTGCCCCGCCACGCAGACGTAGTAGCTCTCGTCCTGGCGGCCCAGCTCCCCGTGCTGCTTGACCACCCAGTCCGCGTCCGGGTGGCACTGGATGGACATGTTGCCGCTGGAATGGAAGGTGTCGTCGTAGTTGAACCGCACGGGGAAATAGCCCCCGAAGGCGTCGTAGGCCGGCCGGCCCAGGAGCTTTGCCCCCTGCTGCTGCACGAAGGTGAAGAAGGGCACCTCGATTTCATGCCCCGGCCAAACCGCCGCCAGGCTCACCTCCATGGGAATCATGTCGAAAACCCAGGCGCAGTTTTTCATCTCCCGGGGCAGGTTGCGCAGCCGCTTGAGGTAAAAGCCGCCCCATACCCCCTCCAGATACACCGGCCGGCAGCGCAGGGGCTTGGCGCACAGCTCGTCAAAGAGGCTCCGCAGCTCCCCGTAGGGCAGCAGGGAGGGATGCGCCATGTCGTCCGCGGCCATGTACCAGTCCAGGGCCTCCTGGCGCAGCAGCGTCCAGCGCAGCTCCACCGCCAGCTCGAAATCCACATAATAGTTCCTGCGCATCATGGCCCCGAAGGGCAGGGCCGCGGGTTCGCCGAAATTGTGGGCCTTGCCGTACTTATAGTTCAGCGCCGCGGTGCGGGGGGTGATGTCCGCCCAGATGCGGCAGCCGTACAGCCCGCGCAGGGTCTGGCACAGGGCGCCCCGGCCCAGCACCAGCAGCTTTTCCTCCCCCCGGAGGTCCCGGCTGAGCGTTTCCAGGGCGTCGGGGCAGAAAAGGTCCTCATACTGCCGGGGGACGCGCACGCCGTAGAGGAGCACCGGGTCCAGGCTGCGGTCCTCGGGCAGGGAATCCCGGAGCCGCTCCCGGAGCGTTTCCGGGGGGAGGAGCAGCGCCTCCGTGCGGACGATGCGCACCCCCCGGGGCTGCAGCTGCGCCGCCAGCAGCTGGTAGAGCACGTCGAACTCCGTGCCCGCGTATCCGTCCAGGCCCACGGTGCGGCAGCCTTCCCCGAACAGCGCGGCGATTCGCCGCGCCACGGGCAGCGCGCCCTCCACCACCGTGTCCCGGGGCGCGACGGCGTTCACCGCGTTGAGGTCCTTGTAAGGATAAGGATGAAACATGAAGCTCATGGCGATTCCTCCTGTCTCGTGGCGTTATACCTGCGCAAACTCCATATCCAGCATCATGGCCAGGTCCTTCAGCTCGGGCAGGTATTCCCCGGGGCAGATGCCGTAGTGCTGGGTCACGCCCAGTCGCAGCAGCTTGTCAAACAGCGCCGGAGCGCTCTGTCCCACGGGGCGGAACAGGCCGTGGCTGTAGGTGGCCAGGAACGGCTCGCAGGGCAGGCAGTCCAGGAGCGTGGCGGCCATGAGGAAGCGGCCCCTGCGCTGGGAGCAGTGGAGCATGGTTTTGCGCCCCGCGGGGAACACATGCCAGGCAAAGGGCGCGCCGGCATGCTTCCAGGCGCTCTTGGCAAAGCGCACGTCCCGGCTGACCAGGGTGACGCCTTCGTCGGTATAGTCGTTGGGCCCTGCGTGGCCGGCGGCGAAGTTCTCCCCCGGCAGGTCGATGTGGAAGGGTTCGATGAAGTTCACATGCCCGCCGGAGAGCAGGCGCAGGATGTAGGTGGCCAGGCCGCCTCCCAGGTCCCCCTCGGGCACGATGACGACCCGCCCGCACCCGGGCGTGGGATAGAAGCCCGGCCGCAGCCCCACCTTCTCAAACAGCATGGTATCGATGTCGTTGAGCACCAGCAGGTCCAGATCGTGCTTTTCCGCCAGGCGCTCCATGGCCATGGTGGCCCGGACGCTGGCCAGGAATTTCCCGTCGTCCACGTCGGGCTTTACGGGGAAGCGGGCGGCGATGTCTTCCTTGACCGCCCGGGCCTCCGCCGGCGGGATGGCGTCGATTTCGTCGCACAGCTCGGCCACGGAGTAGAAGTGCAGCTCCGGCCCCACCTTGCGGAAGATATCCGCCGGGTGGACGTAGGTGCTCCACATGGCCTCGTTGTAGCAAGCCAGCAGGCCCATCCGCGCGTCCCGCAGCAGCGCGCGGGCACGGGCCGCGTTGCCGAAGGCCCGCGCCCGCTCCAGCACCTGTGTCCAGGTGCCCAGGCAGGTTTCCAGCATCGGGCGTGCATAATCCGCGTTGTCCCCGCTGGCCTCCTGGGCGCCCACCAGGCCGCCGCAGCACAGGTATTCGGTAAATTCGTCGTCGTCATGGGTGTCCCTGAGGTTGATTTCCTCCCGCATGCGGTGGGCAAAGAGCACCGGCGCCGGCGGCATGTCCCGCAGGAAACGTATCCAGGCGTAATCCTCCGCCCAGGAGAGATACAGCGCCAGCACAAAGTCTACCTTCTCCGCCGTGAAGGCGTCGATGGCGCGCTTTACGTCCCGGGTGTTCCATACGATGCCGGGAAACGTCACGTCGAAATGCGCCGCGCAGTCCCGGACCATCCAGGCGGCCTCCGCCTCCTTGCGCTCCCGGTAGCTTCCCCGGGCCGTGCCCTCGCCGACGGAAGCAAAGCGCTCCGGCGACAGGAGCAGCAGGCCCGCCCTGGGCTTGCGAATGGACGGTATCATATGCGTCCCCTCTTTTCCGCTCGTTTTCTCCATATCCTGCCTTCATCATAGCACGGGACGCGCCGGCGTGTCAAGACTAGTTCATAAGAACATAGTCTCTAAAAGAACTTGTTCTTGACAGGCGCGGCGGCGTAGTGTAAAGTAGCAGTCAGGGAACGAAACCAAAGCACGGACATACGCAAGGGGGAATCAGGCATGCCGTATACCATCCGGGAAGGCATACTCTATCACGACGGTCGGGCGCAGATTGCCCTGGGGCAAAGCTATTACCCTTCCTACCATCCGCAGAAGGTGCCGGTGCCGCCCGCGGGAGACCGCCTGGGAGAAATGGCCAAGGACTTGCAGGCCATGCGGGAGGCGGGCTTCAATATGGTGCGCATGGCGGCCCTGGGGGACGTGACATATGACCAGGGCCATGTTTCCGTGGACTTTCCGCTGCCGGACGCCTTCTGCCGCATGTGTCAGGAGCAGGATTTGGCGGCCATGATTCGCCTGCAGGGCTACAGCATGAACCTGCGGAATTTCTCCGACGCCACCATGGTGGACCGGGAGGGCCGGCCCATGGAAAACGCCTGGAGCTGGTTCATCCGCAACTGCATGAACCACCCCGGCATCATCGAGGACAACCGGCTGGGCACCCGGGCGTCCGCGGCGCACTTCGCGGCGTTTCCTGCGGTGTGTTCCTTCCAGATTTATAATGAGCCCGCCTACCCGAACCTCGGGCTGTACGATTACCACCCGGAAACCCTCCGGGCCTACGCGGCCTGGCGGGCCGAGCGCGGCCTGCCGCCCCAGGAGGCGCCGCGGAGCCGCCCCGCTCCGGAGGAGGACGCCTCCGGCTGGATTGCCTGGCGGACGTTCCTGCGGGAGCGCCTCAACGGCTTCCTGTGCGACATGGCCGCCCAGGCCAAGGCGGGCTACGAAGCCCCCGCCACTCTCACCTGCCACATGAGCTGCCCCCTGGTGCCCGGCGCCACCGTCCGGGGGGAGGACTACTACACCACCGCCCAGGGCATGGACATCCTGGGCATCACCTGCTACCTGGTCAACCGCGGCCCGGCCTTCCATCAGTCGGCCATGACCCTGGACGCCTGCGAAAGCGCCGCGGCCTGCTTCGGCAGGAAGGCATGGCTCATTGAATACAACGCCCGCACGGATATGCCGCCCCAGGAATGGCCGCGGGAAACCTACGCCGCCCTGGGCCGGGGGTTCAAGGGCATCTTCTACTACCAATGGCGGGCAGACCTGCCCTACCCCGACGGGCCGGAACCGGAGCAGTTCGGCATGCTGTACAGCGACGGGCGCAAGGCCTCCTGCTATGACATCGGCGTCCGCATGAACCGCCTGGTCAACCGCCTCTCCGAGCCCCTGGCGGAGGCGGAGAAGGTCCGCAGCGGGGTGGCGCTTCTGTATTCCGACGCGGCCAACGCCTTCTCCGACGCCCGGGACAACCGGGACGCGCTGGACACCGCGCAGTGCGCGGAGCGGAGTATCCTGGCCCTGCGGCGCTGCTATACCCTGCTGAACCAGCAGGGGCTGACCGTGGATTTCCTGCGCCCTGCGGAGCTGGCGGCCAATCCCCTGGGCACGCGGGTGCTCCTCCTGCCCTTCCGCCAGGGGCTGCCCGAGGAAGAGCTGGAACAGGTCGAAGCCTTCCAGGCGGCCGGCGGCCGGGTGTACGAATACCTGGACGAGGGGCTGGGCTTCCGGCCCTATGCCCGCGAGCACCGGCGGGTGGCGCACGGGGTCGTGACCGAGCAGTACGGCGTTTGCGCCCTGTGCGACCGGGAAGATTTGCGCCCCGCCCTGCGCCTGACGGGCTGCCACGGGGACGTGGATGTCCGCCTGCTGCGGGGGAAGGACGCCGACTGGGCCGTGCTGACCAATTACGACCCCCTGGAGCGCCCGGTGGAGGGCGCCGTCCTGGAGGTGCAAAACGTCCGCTCCGCCCGGGCCTACGGGGAAGACCTGCCCGAGGAAGGCGTGGACTGCCCGGCGGCCGATGGGCGGGTGCTGCTGCCCCGGCTGGCCTTCGGCGGCATTGTCCGCCTGGACAAAGCATAACCCGGCGGCGCGGCGCCCGGGATATCAAGGTACGCCGGCCCCGCGCCAAGGTACG
This sequence comes from Candidatus Avichristensenella intestinipullorum, assembly GCA_018713305.1. Classification (GTDB taxonomy): domain Bacteria; phylum Bacillota; class Clostridia; order Christensenellales; family Aristaeellaceae; genus Avichristensenella; species Avichristensenella intestinipullorum. The sequence continues at coordinate 19,823 of DVFI01000151.1, read as the reverse complement.
GCATGACATCGCCGGCTTCACGGCCGGGCGGGCGGAGGCGTCCCCTCCCCCGCCCCGTGAAGCCGGCGGCTGTTTCGGCGGCCCTCCGGCGCGCACAGGCTCTGCGCGTTTCGGGCCGGTGGGGGTGGGCCGTCCGTCGTATCCCCGGGCCAGGCTGTCTGGCGGCTCCACGCCGATGAGGGCCTGTGCTTCGTCCGCTTTTTATTCAGCTGTCCAAGATGTACCATGCTTCTACAGCGAAAAAACAACAAAATTGTGGAAAAGGCTTTACATCAACCACTATCTGTGCTATAGTAGCTGCGGTCTTTAAGACAGCACGAGAGGCTGACAAGATTGAAAATGCATAGCGCCTATGTATCTTCAGGCCTTGTCGCCATGCGGCAAGGTCTTTTCTTGTGCCGGGAGGGAAGCACATGCGTCTGAAAACGCAAATCATGGACGAAGCGGCGGTGACCCGCGCGCTCAAGCGCATCGCCCACGAAATCATCGAAAAAAACGACGGCGTCAGCGGCGTCTGCTTGGTCGGCATCCACCGCCGCGGCGTGCCGCTGGCGGAGACGCTGCAAAAGAACATCGAAGCCATTGAGGGCACGGCCGTGCCCGTGGGCCGCGTGGACATCACCCTGTACCGCGACGACCTGACCCAGCTTTCCGACATGCCCGCCGTGTCCGACACCTCCGTCCCCTTCGACGTGAACGGGCGGCGCGTGGTGCTGGTGGACGACGTGCTCTACACCGGCCGGACGGCGCGCGCCGCGATAGACGCCGTTTTTTCGCTGGGCCGCCCCGCCTGCGTGCAGCTGGCCGTGCTGGTGGACCGCGGGCACCGCGAACTGCCCATCCGCCCGGACTTTGTGGGCAAAAATCTCCCCACTGCGCGCGGGGAGCTGGTGGCGGTCTGCCTGCCGCCCTTTGACGGAGAAACCGCCGTCAAGCTGTACGACCTTACCGACGCCGGATGATCCTGCGGGTTTCCGCATGTTCATACATTCCCGGATTCATGAGGAGGAGTGGGAAGCATGGAATTTTTCTCGAAGGTGAACCAGAAACTGTTCCCGCACGCGAACGAGTATCCCCGCAACGGCGCGGCCAGGACCTTTGCGCTGGGCCTGCAGCATGCCTTTGCCATGTCCTGCGCCACCATTCTGGTGCCGCTGCTCACCGGCCTGGACGTAGGCGTCGCGCTGTTTGCCGCCGGTGTCGGCACGCTGATTTTCCACCTTTGCACCGGCGGGCGGATGCCCACCTTCCTCGGCAGTTCCTTCGCCTTCATCGCGGCCCTGCAGTCGGTCATCGGCAACGCGGACTTCGGCGCGACGAAGAATGAACAGATTGCGGCGGCCATGGGCGGCATCATCGCAGCCGGCCTTATCTACGTCCTGCTGGCCGGCGTTGTGCGCCTGTTCGGCAGCGGCTTCATCGACAAACTCTTCCCGCCGCTGGTGCGCGGCGTGGGCATCGCCATCATCGGCCTGAACCTGTCCACCTCGGCCATTGCCAACATCCAGTCCAACAACGGCTTTGCCCTGTACACGAGCGGCTACTACTGGAGCTGGGGCCTGGCGCTGCTGGTGTGCCTGCTGGCGATTATTCTCTCCTCCTACGGCAAGGGCATGGTCAAAATGAGCTCCATTGTCATTGCGCTGGTCACCGGCTATATCGTCACATTCGTGTGCGTCCGCCTCGGCATCGCGCCGGAAGGGCTGATGAACTTCGGCGCGGCCGCGACGGAAACGACCGTGGCCACGGGCCTGCACCGCGGCTGGCTGGAAATTCCCAACTTTGTCCTCCCCCGCTTTGACTGGCGCGCCATCGGCCGCATCGCCCCGATTGCCATTGTCACCTGCGTGGAGCACGTCGGCGACGTATATGCCAACGGCGCGGTCGTCGGCAAGGACTTCGTCAAGAACCCGGGCCTGCACCGCACCCTGCTGGGCGACGGCCTGGGCACCGTCGCGGCCGGCCTGGTCGGCGGTCCCGCCAACACCACCTACTCCGAAAACACCGCCGTGCTCGCGGCGACCGGCAACTACAACCCCACTTCCCTGCGCGTGGCGGCCGTTATCGCCATTGTCATCAGCTTCTTCGGCAAGGGCATCGGCCTGGTGGAGACGATTCCCAACGCGGTCCTCGGCGGCGCGTGCGTGGTGCTCTACGGCATGATTTCCTCGGTCGGCCTGCGCACCCTGGTGGAAAACCATGTGGACTTCACCAAGAACCGCAACCTGTGCATCGCGGCGGTCATGCTGGTGCTGGCCATCGGCGGCGCGGTCATCGGCGGCACGCACTTCTCCTTCAGCGGCATCGGCCTGGGCGTCATCGCGGGCATCCTGCTCAACCTCATCCTGCCCGAGCAGAAGGAAGGCCCCAACCTGATTGCCCACAGCGTGCGCGAAGAAGAGATTGTGCAGGAAAAGCGCTAAAAGCTGTCGAATAGGAAGCAAAGTCAGGTATTGCGAACGATTTCGACGAGCTGGATACCGGGGCGTTGTGTTCGGCGAAAGCCTGGGCACAACGCCTTTTGCGTTCGGCGCAGGCATCCGGCGCAGGAGGGAAAGCATGGCGGACTGGCTGTTTCGTTTTCTCAAGGGGGCCATCATTGGCATTGGCGCCATTTTGCCGGGAATCAGCGGCGGCGTATTGTGCGTCGTACTGGGCGTGTATCAGCCCATGATGGCGTTTCTGGCGCATCCTGTCCGCACGTTTCGGGAAAACGTTTCGTACCTGCTGCCCGTGCTTCTCGGCTGGGTGGCGGGCGTCCTGGGGCTGGCCCGCGCCATCAGCTGGCTGCTGGATGCCTATCCGACGCCCTGCGTCTGGCTGTTTGTAGGGCTGGTGTGCGGCACGCTGCCTTCTCTGTTCGCCGAATCGGGCAGGCATGGACGCGGCGCGGCCAGCTGGGCGGCGCTGGTCACGGCCGGCGCGCTGATGGGGGGCTGGCTGTGGCTGCTGGCCCGGCACGGCGGCGGCCAGGTCACGCCCAACATCGCCTGGTGGGTCCTGTGCGGCGTGCTGTGGGGGCTGGGGCTCATCGTTCCGGGCCTTTCCCCTTCGTCGTTTTTCATCTTCTTCGGGCTTTACGAGCCGATGACCGCGGCCATCGGGTCCCTGGACATGTCCGTTCTGCTGCCGATGGGCGCGGGCCTGGCGGCGGCCGTTTTGCTGCTGGCGCGCGGGATGAACCATCTGCTTGAGAAGCGCTACGCGCTGGTCATGCACGCCATTTTGGGCGTAGTGATTGCCTCGACGCTGGCCATTTTGCCGCTGAACGACGTGGGCAGCGGCTGGAACGCGGCGCTGTACGCGCTGTGCTTCGCGCTGGGCTGCGCCGCGGCATACGGGTTGGACCATCTGGGCAAAACGCTGGAGAGCCGGAAGGAATCCGAAAAAACCGCCTAGTTCCCTTTCCCCGGGGAGCGGCGAGCAGCGTTTTCCGGCGCTTCACACCACCGCCATAATCCTCTGCTATACTGTCCGCAAGGAGGGAAACGGATGAATAGCACGCCCATGATTCTGATATGCGACGACGACCCCGTGGTGCATCAGTCCCTCTCGCTGTACCTGGATGCCGAGGGGTTCGCGCATGCCTCTGCCTTCGACGGCGAAGAGGCGCTGCGCCTGGCCGAGGCCGCCACGCCGCCCGACCTGCTGCTGCTGGATTTGATGATGCCGCGCCTGGGCGGACTGGAGGTCTGCGCGAAGCTGCGGCAGACCTCGCGCGTTCCGGTCATCATGCTTTCGGCGCGCGGCGAGGAGGTCGACCGCATCGTGGGGCTGGAGCTGGGCGCGGACGACTACATCGTCAAGCCCTTTTCGCCGCGCGAGGTCATTTCCCGCATCAAGGCGGTCCTGCGCCGCACGCAGCAGCCCCGGGAGGACGACGCGCCCGTAACGCTGCGGTTCGGCGCGCTGGAGATACAGCCCGAGCGCTATATGGTCACCCTCAACGGCGAAAGCGTCGCCATGACCCCGCGCGAGGTGGAGCTGCTGAGCCTGCTGGCCTCCCACCCGGGCCGCGTCTATCCGCGCGACGCCATTTTGTCCCAGGTATGGGGATACGACTACTTCGGGGACACGCGCACGGTGGATACGCACATCAAGCGGCTTCGGCAGAAGCTGGCCTGCGAAAACGCCGACTGGGAGATTGTCACGGTCTACGGCGTCGGCTACAAATTTGAGGCCGGCAAAACATGAAAAAAAGCCGTTCCCTGCGCCGCATGGTCGCGCTGATTTCCCTGATGCTGGTGCTCTTCGCCATCGTCATGCCCACGCTCTATGCCGGGCTTTCCACGCACATCTTCGCGGAGGCCAAGCTGCGCGAGCTCTATCCGCGAACCCAGTTTCTTGCGGAGCTGGCGGCCGAATACTTCGCTTCCGGAGAGCCCATGCAGGAATACGAATGGCTCCTGACCATGGACTCCCGCCAGTGGGACGCGGCCGCCTATCTGCTGGACGCGGAAGGAAACATCCTCTCGGGCACCGACTACGCCGACGGCGGGGGCTATGCCTCGGAAATATCGGACTTCAGCGCGCTGGCCGCGCAGGTGCTCGCCGGCGAAACGCTCAGTTCCGTGAGCCATACGACCGTGCGCATGGAAAGAGGGAATTCCCGCGTGGACATGCTCATCGTGGGCGTGCCCGTGCAGGTGGACGGACAGACGATGGGCGCCGTGCTGATGCTCAAGCCGCTCAAGGAAATTCTCTCCGCCATGTCCACGCTGACCACGTCGTTATGGCTGGCGTCCCTGGCGGTCTTTGCCCTGATGCTGCCGCTGGCATATCTTTTTTCCAAGCGCATCAGCCGTCCGCTGGCGGAGATGCGCGACGCGGCGCTGCGCATGGCGGGCGGCGATTTTTCCGTGCGCGCGGACGACGGCGAGAAAGGAGAAATCGGCGACCTGGCCCGGGCATTGAACCATCTTTCCTCGGAACTGGGCCGAACCATTTCGGAGCTGACGGCGGAGCGGAACCGCGCGCTGGGCATTGTCAACGCGCTGGGCGAAGGCATCCTCGTGGTGGATTCGCAGCTTCGTCCCACGCAGACCAATCCTTCGCTGCAGACGATTCTCCTCAGCGCCGGCGACGGACAGAGCGAGGCGGCGCTGCCGCCGGAAATCTGGGAGGATTTTCGCGCCGCGCTTCGGGAGAACCGCGAGATTGACAGGCCGCTGGCCCTCGGCCGCCTGCGGCTGCATGTGACCATTATCCCCACCGGCGGGCAGAGCGGTCCGGTGGGCGCCATCGGCGTCTTCCGCGACGAAACGCAGGCCTACCACCTGGAACAGACGCGGCGCGAATACGTCGCCAACGTCTCGCACGAGCTGCGCACCCCGCTGACCGCCGTGCGCGCGCTGGTAGAGCCGCTCCGGGACGGACTTATCCGCACCGACGAAAAACGGCAGGAAACCTACGGCATCATCCTGCGCGAAACCATGCGCCTGTCGCGCCTGGTGGACGATATGCTGGAGCTCAGCCGCCTGCAGAGCGGCGGCGCGGCGCTGCAGAAGATGCTCTTTACCGCAGCGCCGCAGATTCGGGAAACCGCGTCCATCTACGCCGCCAAGGCGGAAAAAACCGGCCATATCCTGCGCCTGGACCTGCCCGACGGCGATCCGCTGCGCGTGCAGGGCAATCCGGACCGGATGGAACAGGTATTGGTTGTTCTGCTGGACAACGCCTTCAGCTACACCCCCCCGGGCAGCACCATTGTGCTGTCCGTAAGCCGCCAGGAGCAGAGATTCATCGTCAGCGTGGAGGACAACGGCCCCGGCATCGCGCCGGAGGACCTCCCGCATGTGTTCGACCGCTTTTACAAGGCGGACAAGGCGCACAGAAGCGGCGGCACGGGGCTGGGCCTTGCGATTGCCCACGAGGTGATAGTGCGCCTGGGCGAGGAAATCGGCGTGGAAAACCGCCCCGGCGGCGGCGCGCGGTTCTGGTTTTCGCTGCGCTGCGCCCGCGACTAGGGCCCGCGCCCGGCCGGAGGCGCAGCCGCGCCCGGCCCTTGGGGTCTTCCGCTTTGCCGCCCCGCCGCTTCTGTTTCATCGGGAACCCGCGACATGTGCGGGTGGCGGGCGTTTCTTTCGCGGCATCGTCTCGCCCGGGCCCTCACGCGCCGGAGCGCGCCCGAATCCACGCCTCCAGCGCCTCGCGGCTGTCAAAGGCCACGCCCTCGGCCAGCAGCGCGCGCTCCGCTTCGTCCGCGGGCGCAAGGTCCACCGCCTTTTCCCATTCCATGGCAAAGCCCCATCGGTTGCGCCAGATGCCCGGCGTGCCGTCCGCATCGAGCATCAGCACCGCGTGCTGCGGGCAGAACAGGTCCGGCACGCAGGTCATTTCGATGGTGTCGGCGCTATAGCGCGTCATGCGCCATCCCTCTTCCTGCTCCGACAGCGCCTGCAGCACGCCCTCGTGCGTCATGCCCGCCCAGCCCGCCGGCGCGTCCATCCGGCGGAGCACCGTATGGCCGCAGCGGGCATATTCGATGCGCTGGAGCAGCTTGCAATCCGCCGCGACCAGCGCGGATTCCCGGCCGGCAGTGTGCGCGCCGCGCCCCTCTAGCCACAGCAGCGCAACGCCAATCACCAGCAGCGCAATGCCCACCGCCAGCAGGCGGCGCGACCGGCGCGCCTGGCGCAGCTCCTCCTCCTCGCTGTACAAACAAACGGCACCTCCCTTTGGAGAAGATGCCGTTAGCTTATCCAGGCTTTATCTTGCCAATTCCGCGTTCCACACGCGCACGCCGCTTTCCTGGAACACGCCGGCCAGGCGGTCGCGCAAGTCCGCGCGCGTGACGCCGTCCTTGAGCAGCATGCTCAGGAATCCGCCGCCGCCCGCGCCGCAAATCATCACGCCGTCTATCAGGTCCGTGCAGACCGCAATCATGTGGTCGATGCAGGTGTTGGACGAGCCCGGGTCCAGCCGCTTGGAAAGCGCCCAGTGCTCCCACAGCAGGCGGCCGAACGAGTCCAGATCCCCCGTTTCCAGCTCAAAGGCCATCAGCACGGCCAGCCGCTGGATGGCCGAGAGCACCCGGAGCGTATCCTGGTCGCGCGCCACCGCCTTGCCCATGATTTCCCGCAGGATGTTGCGCGCCATGCGCCGCTGCCCGGTAAACACCAGCGCGTGCCGGCGCTGCAGCGCCGCGAAGGCCGCGTCCGGCACGGCGATGGAGCGCCATGCCAGCCGCTGCGGCGTGCCCGGATGGGTGGAAATGAGTTTGATGCCGGGCAAAAGTCCGCCCGCCTGGTCCTGCCAGCCGCCGCCGGTGTTCATCAGCTGCTCCATACACAGCGCCAGAGACGCCACGCGCGCGTCGTCCTCCGGCTGGCCCAGCAGCCGCGACAGCGCCCGAACCACTGCCGCGCACAGGATGCTGCTGGTGCCCAGTCCCGAGCCCTTGGGCACGTTTTCCACCGCCGTGCGCAGGCAGATGCCTCCGCCGATGCGCCGGAGGCGTTCGGCAAGCGTCGTCGGCCCTTCCTCGCCGGTCACGCCGCAGACCGCCAGCGCGGCCTTGCACAGCGCATGCGCATCGTGCGGATTGCCCGTGGCCAGCTCTTCCAGCCTTGTATAATCCCGCCGGACGCCCAAATCCAGGCTTTCAATGCGCACCACCGGCTCCTCCAGCCGCTCCGCCCAGGCGCGCACGGGATTCCTTCCGTCCAGCAGCACCGCCGCGTTGAGCACCGCGCCGCCAAATTCCAGGCAATACGGGGGCGTATCCGACCAGCCGCCGCCCCAGTTGACGCGCACGGGCAGCGCGCACTCGGCCCGGTCGCAGACAATGCGCGCCGGCGGCAAAACGGCCGTTTCCGCGCGCGCCGCGGCCAGCAGATGGTCGTTGACCGCGCGCCAGCATCCGTCCTCCAGCGCGTCCGCGCCCTCCTCCCCCCGCGCGCGCCGGGCCTGTGCCAGGGCATAGTACAGCCGATGATTCAGCGGGAACGGCGCCGTTTCCGCCCGCTCGCGCAGGAGGGCTTCCAGCCTGCTTCCGCCCTCGTGCAGCAGCGCGAGCACCTCCGTCACGGGGCGTCCGGCTTCCAGGTCCGCCTGCACGCGCCGCTGCCGTACCAGCAGGGCCACGCGCCGCTGCCAGGCCAGCAGGTCTTCCAGGCTCGCCCGGCCGAAGCTCTCCTTCAGGCTCATGCGCCGTTCGGCCGGTTCGCCGCACAGCGCCGCGCGCACCGCCCCGCGCGCCGTGGCGCAGACCGGATGAATCGGCGCCGTCCACAGCGGCTGATCAATGGGCCTGCCGAACCATTTTGCTTCCTTCGGGTTGTCCTCCACGCCGTACAGCCGCGCGCAGAAGGCCGTTCCGCCGTCCACGGGCAGCACATGCAGCACCGCTCCGTCGGGCAGCGTCTCCTCCAGGTCCGCGTTGGACACCACGCAGCCGCGTCCCACGCGCGCGCCCGCGCGCACGATGCTGTCCTCCACCGCGCTGCCCTCGCCGACCTGCGCGCCGGGCTGCAGCAGGCTGTTGATAGCCGCAATCTCCTTCCCCGCGCCCGCGCTGACCACCGAGCGCCGCCAGCCCAGGCAGCCGAAGCGCTCCTCGCCCTCCAGCAGCAGCGCGCGCCATTGGCGGGTGGTCCCAAAGTGGATAAACTCGGCCGGCGCCAGGCGCAGCAGGGCCAGCGTCGTGCCGCCCAGCGCCTGCCATATCGCACGGCGGCACGCGTCCAGCGCGGGCGAGAAGGCGTTTTCCGGCGCCTGCCGGAGATATTCTTCCAGGGTGGAAGCCTCCGCCATGGGATAGATGAAGTCCCCGTAGAAGCTCAGGCGCACCTCTTCGTTGACAAAGCGGGCAAAGGACGCCTCGTCCGGGATAAGGCCGTACAGCGCGCGCACGCGCTCCTCGTCCAGCCAGACCGCGCCGGTATCGATATCCACCATCCCCTGCTCGTTCACCGCGCCCAGCCTGCGCAGGGTCTCGACCGGCTGCTTGTGCAGGAAGCGCCGCACGACGCCGCCTTCTCCGGGGAGAAACACGCCATGGTGGCTGCCCGTCTCCACGGGCGCTTTGAAGGAAAGGCACGCCGCTCCGCGGTTTTCCAGGTCAATCTGCAGGGCGTTAAACAGCAGCAGCACGTCGCCGCTGAGAACCAGCATGCCGCTTCCCACGCGGTTGGGCATGCCGGAGAGGGAAATGCAAAATTCGTCGAACAGCGTGGACGCGCGGCCGTCCGGCAGCGCGCGCGGCACGCGCGAAAAGAGCTTGCCGCAGGCCGAATACTGCGGCGCCCGCTGGCCGTCTCCGCCGGAGTGCAGCACCAGCACGCGCTTTTGCGCAAACGCTCCCGTTCCGCCCTCGGCGCGGTCCAGCTCGCGCATGACGTTGAGCGTCGCGCCGCCGCTGCCCACCCGCCTGCCGTCCGGGTCCGGGATGACCAGATAGCGCGTCTGGCGCGGCAGCTGCCCCGCCGACAGGCGCGCGTTTACCTGCGCGCGGTACGCCGCCGCCTGCGTTTCGTTGGCCGCGGTGATGACCAGATAATCCCAGGCCGGCGCGTCCGTGTGCGCCAGCGACTGGGCGAATACGCTCTGGCAGTCCCACAGGCTCTGCCGGAGAAACATCGAACGAATGTCGTCCATACCCTGCCTCCCGCCGTTTCATGGGGCTTTGCGCCCCGTCCCGGCCGTGTGATGCGGCCTGCCGGCCGATATGCTACGCCTGTTTCAGCAGCGCGTCGTATGCCTCCAGGATGGCCTGCCTTCCATAGCGCGCCTCATACAGCGCCCTGGCGCGGCGGCCCATCTCCTTCACCTGCGCCGGGTCGTCGCGCAGCGCGCGCAGCGCCCCGGCCAGCTCCTCGCTTTGTCCATGGTCGAAACACAGCCCCACGCCCTCGCGCCGGATATCGCGCGTAATATCGCTGACGCAGCCGGAAATCAGCAGCACGCCGCGCCCCGACGCCAGAATGCCGTAATACTTGCTGGGCAGCAGCACGTCGCGAAACGCCTTGGAAAGCACCACGACCGAAACGTCGGCCGTGCCCAGATGGCTTTCCAGGCGATTCATGGGCGCATATCCCTCGAACACCACGTTTTCCAGCCCCTGCGCGCGGCAGGCGTCCCGGAATTTGTCATAGTTGCTCCCGGCGCCGGCGATTTGAAAGAGGATGTCCGGCTCCCGGCGCAAAAGCCGCGCCGCGCCCAGGAGGGTCTCATATTCGTGGGCGACGCCGAAGTTGCCGCTGTACTGCACGACCAGCTTCTCCTGCCAGCCCCGGCCCTGTTTGCAGTCGGCGCTGTCGCGCGGGACAATGATCTGCGGGAAAAGGTTGGGGATGAGCGCAACGCCTTCCAGGCCGTAGTCCTGCTGCAAATGGCGCTGCATGTCGGTGCTGATGGTCGCCACGCGCCGGCAGGACCGCATGGCGCGGCGCATCAGGCCGTAGAGCATGCGGTAGGACAGGGAATCCGGGCGGCTCATGCCGCTTGCGGCCAATACGTCCGGGTAGAGGTCCTGCACGGTCATCACCACGCGATACCGCCGGAAAAAGCGGCCGATGGCCGTGCACAGCACCGCCATCGGCGGCGCGGTGGCGACCAGGACGGTCTGGTCCTTTCCTATCCGCAGGACGCAATGGACCAGCAGGCTCATTTCAAAGGTCAGCAGGTTGAGCAGCTTGCCCAGGAAGGACCGCTTGGAAAAGGTGGTGTTCCACAGCCGGCGCACATGCACGCCGCCCATCTCCTCCCGGCGGGGCGCCTTTTTCTGCATGCCGGGATAATAGGGGGTTCCCGTCGCCACGGTCACATCCCAGCCGTGCGCGGCCATGTATTCGGAAATGGCGCAGAATATCTGGCCCGTGGAAGCCACCTCGGGCGGATACTGCTGATTGATGACGGTAAGCGCTCGCATCGTATGTTCAGGACACGCTCTTCTCGCGCGCCCGGTCCTTTCGCTCGTCAATTTCCTCGTCAAACTCGGTCGCGCCTTCGCGGACGCCGCGCGCCGTCAGCACGCAGATGCAGGAAAAGACGATGATTTTCATATCCAGCCAGAAGCTGACGTGGTGCGCGTAGTAGGCGTCCAGCTCGGCCTTTGTCTGCGGGTCCAGGCAGTCCCGCCCGTTCACCTGCGCCCAGCCGGTGATGCCGGGCCGCACCGTATACGCGCCCAGCGCCATCCGCGCCTCGTGAATGCCCTTTTCGCCCGGCACCAGCGGGCGCGGGCCGATGAGGCTCATCTGGCCGAAGAGCACGTTCAAAAGCTGCGGCAGCTCGTCCAGGCTCGTCTTGCGCAGGATGCGTCCCAGGCGCGTGATGTGCGCGTCCGCATCGCACAGCTCCGCCGTAGCCACGTCGCGCGGCGCGTTGGTGTTCATGGTGCGCAGCTTGTAGATTTCAAACAGCCTGCCGTCCCGTCCCACGCGCTGCTGGCGGAACAGGGGCGAACCGGGCGAATCCAGGCGAATCAGCAGCATCAGGAGCAGCAGCAGCGGACACAACGCTGCCAGCCCCACCATGGAAAGCAGGATATCCAGCGCGCGCTTGATAAAGCGGTACATCCCCTTTTCCCCCCGTATGGTTAGTATAGGCGCCAGATGCCCCACAGCATCAGCAGCTGCGCGGGCGCGTAGGTCGCCCAGACCATTGCGTCATAGCGCCTTTCGTCCGCGACGACGCCGCGAAATACATGCGCCGCAATCAGCCCGTCGGACACCAGAAACAGCAGGCCGCCCAGCGGAAGCTGCCAGACGAACCAGACGCCGGTAAACGCCGCCGACAGGGCGAACGCGGCCATGGCGGACACCAGCAGTGCATAGACCAGCGCCGCGCCCTTGACCGCCGCCGGCTGCCGCGCGCGCAGCAGGAAAAGCACCCAAAACAGCGTCGCCGCCAGCAGATATACCGGCAGCGCCCCGCCGATAACGTGCAGGCCGAGCACCGTGCCGGGCGTCTGCATGTGCCGCTGCGGCATGGCGACCAGGCTCATCCACAGGGCGGAAATGTAGGCAACCTGCGCCAGCGAAAAGGACGCCATGCCCGCCAGGAACGGATCGGGCACGCCCTTTGCCACGGGCGGATAGTGCGCCAGCATCGCGTCGCCCACCCAGGACAACCCCAGCGCCGCGCAGGCCAGGTAATGCCACGGCAGGCCGCGCAAGAAGGCCAGCACCGCGGCGGCCAGAAGCACCAGCCCCATGCCCAGGAGCTTGAGCTTGACCACCATGCGAAACCCCTCCCTTTTGAGTACAGACAGTATACCATGTTTATCATCCGATGGCAAATACCCGCCAACGGCCCGCTGCGCCCGACTTTTCCGGCCCGCCGCGATTCGCGAGGATGCCCTTCCCAACGGGCGGATTCAATGGTATAATGGGGAATGAAACCTACGGATGCTGGAGGCGCTATGACGGACGAAATCTGCCTGACAATTCCCGCCCGGCAGGATATGCTGCTGGTGGCCCGCATGGCGCTGGCAGGCCTGTGCGCCCGCTGCGGCGCGGACTGCGAGACGCTGGAGGATATCCGCACGGCCTGCGACGAGGCGTGCTACTGCCTGATGCATCAGCCGTTTGCCGCCCGGACGCTGACCCTGCGCGCCAGCACCGGCGAAGGCAGGCTTTGCGTGGTCTTTACCGCCGAGCGCGGGGAGAAAACCGGCCGTCCGCTCTACGATGTGGAGCTGGCGCGCGGCATTCTGTCCTCGCTGGTCAGCCGGGTGCGCATCGCGCATGACGGGGACGGCGTGCGGGAAATCGAGCTGACGGCTCACGTCGCGCCGTTGTGAGGAGGGCGCCATGACGGACAAGCAGGCGCTCCTGCAGGCGTATTGCCAGCACCCCACCCCTGCGCTGCGCAATGCGGTCGTCGAAGCGTATCTGTATCTTGCGCAGGCGGTCGCGCGGCGCTTTGCCGGGCGCGGCGTGGAGCTGGAAGACCTCACGCAGGTGGCGTCCCTGGCGCTCATCAAGGCCATCGATCGCTTTGACTGCGCCAAGGGATTGGCGTTTACGACGTTCGCCATGCCTACCCTGGCCGGCGAGGTGCGCAATTATCTGCGCGACCGCGGGCGGGCCGTGCGCATCCCGCGGCGCGGCGCGGAGCTGTACGCGCGCATTGCCCGGACGCGGGAGTCCTTCCTGCGCGAGCAGCGCCAGGAGCCGACCATGCAGGAGCTGGCCGACGCCCTGCAGGTACGCCAGGACGATATCCTCGACGCGCTGGAGATGCAGCGCACCACGCAGGCCCTGTCCCTGGACGCGGCGCTGGGCGAGGAAGGCGGAACGCTGGAACACCTGTTGGGCCGCGAGGAGGAGGCGTTCGGCCGCATTGAGGATGCCGACGCGGCAAAGCGGCTGCTGGACATGCTGGAAGGGCCGATGCGCTTCGTGCTGGAGGAACGCTTTTTGCACCAGCGGAGCCAGCGGGACGTGGCGGCAGCGCTGGGCGTGTCGCAGATGCAGGTATCCCGCCTGGAACGGCGGGCGCTGGCGGTGCTGCGGGCGCAGCATGCCGTCTGACCCTGAAGGACAGGAGGAAGCATGAGAAAAAGGAAGAAAAGGCGCGTCGCCTTTCGATTTTATGTGCTGTTGTTTGTCGCGGTGTGCGTGGTCGGCTACGGCGGATACCTGGCCGTGGACAGCCTGGTTCGCCGCACCGCGGTCATCGAGTCGGGCAACATGGGCAACCAGTATACCGCCCGCGCCGTCATCGTGCGCGACGAAACCCTCACGGACGTGGAAGGGCTGACCAGCGTCGTGTATTACGCGGACGAAGGCGAAATGGTCTACCGCGGCAGCAAAATCGCCGAGGTGTATTCCTCCGGCTACAGCCAGACGGACATGAACAAGCTCCTCAACACCCGTTCGGAAATCAAACAGCTGCACAAGACGCTCAACGCCTCCTACAACGACCAGCAGCTCGACCGGATGGACGCCCAGATTGCCGAATATGCCGCCGAGGTGCGCTCTTTGGCGCAGGGACGGACGGACGGCAACCTGCTGAACCTGGAGCGGCAGATACAGTCCGCGCTGACCAGCCGCCAGTCGTACCTGAAAAGCCGGCACATGAGCGACACCAACCTGCAAAGCCTCTACGATACCGAGTCCAGCCTGCTGAAAAAAATCGCCAGCTGGACCATTACCTACCTGGCGGACGAAGACTGCATTGTCAGCTTCTACACCGACGGGTACGAAAACACGCTGACCGTGGACGGCTTTGACGAAATCACGGCCCAGCAGACGCGCGACGTGCTCAACGGCGTCGCGCCGGAGCAGACCTCCGCGCAGCGCGGCCGCACGCCCGTCTTTCGCAAGGTGCGCGCGGGCGGATGGTATCTGCTGCTGCTCAGCGAGGACAAGAACTGGAACCCGGTGGTGGGACAGAGCTACAAGGTAGAGCTGGAAGGCTTCGACGACCAGGTGGTGGACGCGACGGTCACCAGCTTCGCGCGCTCCGGCGGCGAGCTGCTCGTTCGCATGTCCGTCTCCTCCGACGTGCGCGTGGTGCTCAACGTCCGCACCGCCAACGCGCAAGTGGGCGAACTGTACGTGTCCGGGCTGAAGGTGCCTCTCAACGCGCTGCGCCAGCAGAACGGGCAGATGGGCATCGTGCTGACCGACGACGGCGGGCGCTTCGTGCCGGTCACCGTCATCATGCAGGACAACAGCTACGCCGTCATTCAGCCGCTCCAGGCCGGGGCGCTGATGGAAAAGCAGAAAATTCGGGTGTTTTGATATGGAGAAACAGCTGTGGCAGACCCTGAACGCGGACCAGCGGGCCATTGTGGAGCGCACGTGCGCCCTGCGCGCCGAGCTCGCCGCCCTCGCGCGCGACCCGGCCCGGCCGCCGCGCCTTTTGCCGGTGACGAAAACGCAGCCGGTCGAACGCATCCGGCCGTTGCTCTGCGCGGGCATTACGGAAATCGGCGAGAACCGCGTGCAGGAAATCCTGGAGAAATATCCCGCGCTGGGGTCGGATTTTTCAATTCATCTCATCGGGAGGTTGCAAACCAACAAGATTAAATATATAATAGGCAGAGCGTGCTTTGTTCAGTCCCTGGACCGGCCTGAGCTCGCACAGGCGCTGGACCGGCGCGCGCAGAGCGCCGGCATATGCATGCCGGTGCTGCTGGAGGTCAACATAGGCGGCGAGGCGCAGAAAGCGGGCGTGTCCCCGGAGGAAGTCGAGGCGTTCGCCCGGACCTGCGCGCGCCTGCCGGGCCTGTCCGTCCGTGGACTGATGGCGGTGATGCCGGCCACGGACCATCCCGAGGCGCTCCGTCCCCTCTTTCAGGCCATGCGCGGGCTGTACGAACGGCTGCGCGACGCGGCGATTGAAGGCGTGCGGATGGAAGAGCTTTCCATGGGCATGTCGGGCGACTGGCGCATTGCCGCGCAGGAAGGCGCGACCGTGGTGCGCGTCGGCTCGGCCATTTTCGGCCCCCGGAGCGCGGCGCCCGGGGCATAGCGCACCCAAATCAAGGAGGACCAGCCATGGCGTTTGCGGATGTATTGCAGAAAATCGGCCGAATCATCGGCCTGTATTCGGAGGACGATACCGGCTACGATGAGCAGGAGGGCGAATACATACAGCAGGAACCCCCGGAATATGACCAGCCCGAGCAGCCGGTCTATACCACCATGGGCATGAACGGTTCCTATACGTCCAGCGGCGCCAGGCCCAAGCCGCAGCGCGGGGGCAGGGAATCCGCCCGCCAGGGTTGGCGCATTCATCAGGCGCCTTCGCAGCCGCGCTATGCGCCGGATAACGTGATCCCCATGCCCGAGCGGGAGGACGTCGAGGAGGTGGAACCGCCGCTTGCCGGCGGCGGGCGCAGCAGCACGATTATCTTCTGCGTGCGCCGCAAGGACGACAGCTCCCAGATTATCAACTACCTGCTGACCGGCGTCAACGTCATTCTCAACTTTGAAGAGCTGGACGACGGGCAGGTGCAGCGAGTGCTGGACATGGTCAGCGGGGCCGCGTTCGCGCTGCGCGGCACGGTAGAGCGCATTTCGCACCGGAACTATCTGGTCGCTCCCACGGGGGTGGAAATCGTCCGCAGCGAGGCGGAAAACCTCAACGTCCGCCGCGACGGCACCTATGGCGGCCGCCGCTAGGCCGGAAAGGACAGAGATATGGCGCTTTACAATGTGTTTCGGGGTATCCAGTATTTTCTGCAGATTATCAGCTATGTGCTGCTGGCCTACTGTATCCTCAGCTGGCTGTTGCCTCCGTACCATAAGATTATGCGCTTTCTGGGACGTCTGGTCGACCCGTTGCTGACGCCCGTGCGGCGCGTGTTTTTCCGGCTGTTCCCCCATGCGGCGCTGGACCTTTCGCCGCTGGTCATTTTCCTGCTGCTGAACCTGCTCTCGCAGCTGATTTGGCAGCTATACCGCTGGCTCGCCTTCTGATGCGCGCGGACCCGGCCTGTCAGAAGCGCCTGGAGGAGCTGGCCCGGCGCGCATCCGGCACCGGCCGTCCGCAGCTTGCCGGGTTTCTTTCCCCCGCCGAGCAGGCGCAGGCGGAGCTGTGCGCCCGCCGGGCCGGCGTCGCCCTGTTTCTGGAGGGCGGCACGCCGGACGCGGAACGCCGCGTGGCCGCCTTTGCGGACGCGGACTGGACGCCCACATGGCCCATCGCCGCCCTGCAGATTGCGTGGAACGCGCGCCAGGGGTCGCCCGGTCACCGGGACCTGCTGGGTTCGCTCTTGGCGCTGGGCGTAGACCGTTCGGTGCTGGGCGATATTTTCCCCGGCGAGGGCGAAGCGCGCGCGTATGTGCTGGAGCGCGTGGCCGCCTACCTGGCTGAGAACCTGACGCGCGTGGGCGGCACGGCCGTCAGCGCCCGGGTCTGCGAAGAAGCGCTTGCGCCGCCCGCGGCGGCCGCGGGCGAGGCCAGGCGGCGCACGGTCGCTTCCCTGCGGCTGGACGCGGTGCTGGGCGCGGCATGGGACCTGTCCCGCGGCAAGGCGGCGGAACTGGTCGCCAGCGGCCGCGTGCAGGTGGATTATCTGCCGGAGCTGCGGCCGGACCGTCATCTTCATGAAGGCGCGGTGCTCTCCGTGCGGGGGCTGGGACGCGCGAAAATCGCCGAAATCGGCGGCAAAACAAAAAAAGATCGGGTCGGCGTGATGCTGCTTCGATTTTGATTCGTTATATGTTCAGGACATATTGACGGGAGGACGAGAAGTATGGCAGTTACCATCCAGATGATTGAGACCAAGGAATTCAAGACCAAGGCGCACGGCTATGATCCTGAAGAAGTCGATGTGTTCCTGGACGAAATCGCGGACGAATTCGAAGAAATGCAACGCGAGATTCAGTCCCTGCGCGCCGCGGCGATGCGCCAGAGCGCGCCTGCGCCTGCGCCCGCGCCCGCGGACAACAGCGAGAGCGTGCAGAAAATGCTCGCCAACGCGCAGCGGGTGTGCGACGAGACGATGAGCGACGCGCGCAAGCAGGCGGACCTGATTGTGGCCGACGCCAAGGCCAAGGCGGACCGCCTGGTCGCGGAAGCCAAGGCGGAGTCCAAGCGCCTGCAGGACGGTCTGGATACCCTGCGCAGCGCGGCCAGCGATTATCGCGCCCGCTTCCGCCGCCTGGTAGAAGACCAGCAGCATGTGCTCAATGCCGAAAGCGAGCTGTTTAAGTAAGCGTTTTGATAAAACCGCCCGTTCGCGGGCATCCTGTGTGCCATGAAGCGATGGGCGGAAAGTCTGGCGGAGAAAAAGGAGCGCGACAGCCTGGCGGAGTATGTCCAGTACCTGCAGGATCGCCGCCGTCTGCTGGCGACCAACTTTCTGGCCGGCATGATGCGCGGGCTGGGCTTTGCCGTGGGGTTCAGCCTGCTGGGCGCTTTGGTGGTGGTGCTGGTGCGCTGGCTGGCGCTGGAGAATCTGCCGGGCATTGGCAAGTTCTTTGCCGAGGTTGTGCGCATGGTGCAGCGCAACCTCTATTAGGCGCGGTACGGCGCTGCCGTCAACGCGGCCGCCGTGGGAAAGAAAGGATGTGCTGCCGGTGAAGGGCCGCAGGACGGGCTGGCTCGCGCCGGCAGCCTTTTTGGCCGATCGCCTCACAAAGCTCTGGGCGCAGGAGGCGCTGCGGGGACAGGGCCCCATGGCGGTCTGGCCGGGCGTGCTGCAATTTCGCTATGTGGAAAACACGGGCGCGGCGTTCGGCATTCTGCAGGGGCAGCAGGCCCTTTTGCTGGTGCTGACCGGCGCGGCGCTCGCCGGCGTGCTTTGCTGGCTCCTGACGCGGGGCCGTTCGCTGCCCGCTTTTGCGCGCGGCGCGCTTTGGCTGCTGCTGGGCGGGGCGGCGGGCAATTTTGCAGACCGTCTTTTCCATGGGGCGGTGGTGGATTTTCTGGAAATCGATCTGTTTTCCTTCCCCGTGTTCAACATTGCCGACTGCTGCGTATGCGTCGCGTTTGCGCTGCTGGCGGGCTGGATATTGCTGCGCGGCGGGGAGACGGGCGTCAAGGGAGGCGGGAAGGATGCGCGGGCAGGCGGAACGGTTTGACGTGCGGCTGGCGCGGGAAGCGGGGCTGACCCGCTCGCGCGCCGGCCTGCTGATACGCCAGGGCCGGGCGTGCGTGGACGGCTGCGTGCAGACCAAGCCCGCCTTCCCGGTGGACCCGCAGAGCCGGATTTGCGTCGACGTTCCCCCGCCGGCCGCCATGTCGGCGCAGCCGGAAGCGCTGCCGCTGGAAATTGTCTGGGAGGACAGCCATCTGGCCGTTGTCAATAAGCCCTGCGGCATGGTCGTGCATCCCGCGGCGGGCAACGAGCAGGGGACGCTGGTCAACGCGCTTTTGTACCATCTGCAGGATCTTTCGGGCATCGGCGGAACGCTGCGCCCCGGCATCGTGCACCGGCTGGATAAAGACACCAGCGGCCTTCTGCTGGTCGCCAAGGACGATGACACGCATCTGGCGCTGAGCCGGATGCTGCAGGCGCGCGATATTCACAAAACGTATCATGCCGTGGCGCTCGGCGGGTTTCGGGACGATGAAGGCGTCGTGGAAGCGCCGGTCGGACGCCATCCCACGGACCGCAAGCGCATGGCGGTCGTGGCGGACGGCCGGTACGCGCGGACGGAATACCGCGTGCTGGAGCCGCTTCGCGGCGCGACGCTGCTGGAAGTGCGCCTGATTACCGGGCGAACGCACCAAATCCGCGTGCACATGGCGCATATCGGCCATCCGCTGCTGGGCGACGTCCTGTACGGCGGCAAAAAGCCGCGCCTGACCGCGCCCCGGCTGATGCTGCACGCCTTTCGGATTGCCCTGACGCATCCCATAACCGGCGAGGCGCTGCGCTTTGAAGCGCCGGAGCCGGAAGCGTTTTGCGCCGTGGTGCAAAGGCTGCGCCAGTAATTTTTGCTGGAAATTTTCCGGAAAATAAACACAGCATGACCCGACCTTTGCGGGGAAAACTAGCCCTGCGGAAGCGGACGCAACAGCGCGCGGACGCAAAATGCGCAAAGGAGGGGAAAACGGATGAAGGCGACGACGGTAGCGGGCCTGGTGGCGGGCAGCGCGCTGGGCCTGGCGGTTGGCGCGGGCCTGATGATGATGCCCCAGGGCAAGCAGGTGCGCAAGGCCATCGAAAAGGGCGCGAGCGACCTGGGACGGAGCATGAGCCATTGGATGAAGTAGCGGGGACCCGGACCCCGGAGCGCGGCAGCCGCGCTTCGGAAGGCAACAGAAAAGCGGGTCTGCGGCCCGCTCAGCTTGTCGAAAAAGGCCGGCGCTGCCGGCCTTTTCCGCCAGGACACGTTTCCCCTGCGCCCTGGGGCGCGGCCGGGGAAACGTGCAGGGAAACCTTGCTGCGCAAGGCTTCCGAACCCGCCGCACAT
>DVFI01000150.1 GCA_018713305.1 Candidatus Avichristensenella intestinipullorum | reverse complement strand
CTGACCCCGGCGCGCATTCTGGTGGGCTATGTGACGGCGGGCGTCGTGCTGGGCGCCGTGGGCGTCTACCAGCCGCTGGCGGACTGGGCGGGCGCGGGCGCGACCATCCCCCTGACGGGATTTGGCAACTCGTTGGCGCAGGGGGCCATCAACGCCGTGCGGGAGCGGGGGCTGCTGGGCGCGTTCAGCGGCGGGCTGACGCAAACCGGCGCCGGGGTCGCCGCGGCGATTGTGCTGGGGTATCTGGCGGCCATCGTGTTCCGGCCCAAAATGAAAGCGTAGGCGCGTCAGACAACGATCGCCGCGGCCGCGCTTTCTCCGTCTGGCGCTTCGCCGACCAGCAGCGTAATATCCACCGTCACGCGCATCGGCCCGCAGGCCGGGGCCGTCTCGCCCGCGGTCAGCGGGGTCATGCGGAAGACCAGGGACGCCAGCTCCGCCCCGCATTCCACCTCATAGCGAACGCAGGTCCGTTCCGTCAGGCGGAACAGGCGCGAAAAGCCCTCCAGCGTCGTTTCCGCCTCCCGCGTGTACGGCGCTTTTCCCGCCAGCGACCGGATTTGCGCAAGGTGCTGCGCGTTGGGCACGAGCTTGATCAGCCGGCCGCCGGGCCGAAGCACGCGCGCAAACTCCGCATAGTTGGCGGGCGTGAGCATGTTGACGACGCAGGCCGCGGCTCCGGCGGCAAGGGGAAGGCTGCAGACATCCGCCACGGCAAAGGGAATATCCCGGTATGCCGACGCGGCCATGCGCACCGCGGCGCGCGAGAGGTCCACGCCCGCGCACGGCCGGCTTTCCTCCCGCAGCGCGCCCAGCAGCGAGCCTTCGCCGCAGCCCGCGTCCAGCAGGAAGCCGTCGGGAAGCCTCTCCCGCACCGCGCGAATCACGGGGTCAAAAAAGCCCGCGCGCCAGACCGCGCGGCGGGCTGCAAACAGCGACCTGTCTTCATATAGCGTGTCCGACGGCCTGCGCAGCAGGTTGACGTATCCCTGCCGCGCCACGTCAAAGCAGTGGCGGGAGGGACACAAAAGGCTGTCTCCGCGCCGGGAGAGGGGCAGGCCGCAAATCGGGCAGCTCCAGGGCGTTTCGCTCATGCCTGCCAGCCCTTGCAGACGTCCAGCCATTCCACCGCGCCGGAGGCGTCGAAAAGCTCCTCGCATGTCAGGCGCACCGCGCTGGCCGCGTTGCCGGCGGACGGATACACCGTATCAAAGCGCTTGAGGGAAACGTCCAGATAGACCGGTATGTTCTCCGGCAGCGCAAAGGGGCATACGCCGCCCACCGCATAGCCGGTAAGCGCCAGCGCCTCCTGCGCGGAAAGCATGGTGGCCTTGTGGTGGAAACGCGCCTTGAACTTGGGGTTGTCGATTTTCGCGTCGCCCGCCGCGACGATGACAAGACAGCCCTCCGGAGCCTGAAAGGCAAGCGTCTTGGCAATGCGCGCGCCTTCCACGCCCACGGCCTGCGCCGCCAGCTCCACCGTCGCGCTGGAAATGGAAAACTCCATGACCCGGTCCTTCAATCCCCGCGCCTCCAGATACGCCCGAACCCGCTCTACCGACATGTCCCTTTTCCTCCTTTTGTGCTGTTGCACGGGACGCCCCGCCCCGGCGACGCCGGGCGCATGGCAGCCTTGACGGTCCTGCCGATGGCGCGCCGGATTGCTGCGATTGTAGCAAAAAAAGGCGCGGAAGTAAAGCCGCGCCCGAGACCGTCGACAACGTTTTGTCGACGGTTTTTCGCTGCAAGGCTGTTTCTCAGCCTTGCAGCGAAGGGAACATCATGTTCCTGTGCGCGAAGCGCACGGCCGGAACATGATAGCGGAAGCGGCTTGCCGCCGCTCCTGTGCGCTTATGTGGTCATCGCCGATATCCTGGCGGCAACTTCCTGCCAGCAGCGCTCCACGCCGTCAAAATCCATGCGGCGGATGTAAAACTGCTCCAGCTCGTCGTGCAGGCCCTTGGCGCGCGCAATGCAGGAACAGGCGCGCGCAAGCAGCAGGTCGAACTGGGCGGCGTTGAAGGCGAGCGCTTCCTGCTCGGACGGGGTCAGGCCGCGGCGGCGCACGGCGTCGAAGTCAATCTCGCGCTCCGCCTCCTGCTCGAGCGCATGGTAGCGGTTATCGGTGGTGACCATCAGCCCCAGCGCGGGGACAACCAGGTGTTCAATGCGGTCCGGCTGCATGGGACAAAAGAGCGCCTCGACGTCCAGGCCGTGCAGCAGGGCCGCGTGGCGAAGCAGTGAAAGCAGCCGGTGCGCGCCGTCCGCCCATTGCCCGCGGACGCGCCAGAGCCGCGGCAGGGCCAGGGTTTGCAGGTAATGGACGCATCCCTCGGGCGTGATGGCGCTGGCGAACATGGAGCGCGAGCGGCCGGGGGCGGAGGGGGTGCGAAAGGCGGTGAGCGTCTGCAGCCAGGGCTCCCAGGCGGAAACCAGCGCGCCTTCGTCGGTCGCGTCGCGCAGGATGGCCGCGCTGTCCTCGCGCAGCGGGAGCGCGGCGGCGAGGCAGCGGTATGCCTGGGCAAAGCAGGCGGAGATTTCCCTTTGCAGCGCCGCGATGTCCGCCTGCTCGCCGGTCAGCGCCTCCTCGTCCAGATACACGCCCAGATTCAGGATGCTGTCCGCCGCGCCCGGGATTTCCGGGTCCACGATGTGCGGGGCGGTGCCGTCCAGCATGGCAAAGCCAATGCCGCGGCAGACCACGCCGTCCAGGGACTGCGGGTCGCTGGAACAGTGCAGGTATTCCACCATGCGCCCGCGCTCTTCCAGCAGCGCGCCGATGCGCCGCATGAAGGTGCTCTTCCCGACGCCCGGCCCGCCCTTGAGGATGATCATGCGCCGCGCCTGGCGGAAGGGGAGAATGTCATGATAGAAGCTGAAAAAGCCGACGGCGGTGTTTCCGCCCGGAAACAGATGACGCTGCATGCCCTTGCCTCCCGAGAAAATCTTCTGGGGCGATGCTATGCGGGCGCGCCTGCACAAAGAACCCCCGGAAGAAACGGAGCGCCGGCATGCCATCGTTGACAGAAGGCGTTGATTTCCGTATAATCGCCATGTCATACGTTCTATGGGGAAATTCGAACGAAAGAGGGCTTTACGCTTTCCATGGATACCAAACCTTTTGTTTCACCGTCCCAGCCCGCCGAGCGCGCGCAGGAGGACAGATATGTGGTGCTGATTCCCGCCTATAAGCCGGACGCGCGCATGCTGAAACTCGTCCGGGAGCTGCGCGCGGAGGGGCTGTGCGTCCAGGTGGTGGACGACGGAAGCGGGGAAATATACCGCGATATCTTTGACCAGGCGCAGGCGCTGGGGTGCAGGGTGGCCCGCCATGCGGTCAACCTGGGCAAGGGACGGGCGCTCAAGACCGGCATCAACGCCGCGATGAACGCGTTTTCGCCGCTGGACGGCATCGTGACGGCGGATGCGGACGGACAGCATACCTGCCGGGATATCCTGCGCATCATGGCGCGCATGCGGGAAAACCCGCGCGCGCTGATTACGGGCGCGCGCGCGTTCGATGGCAACATCCCGCTCAAGAGCCGGCTGGGCAACAGCATCACCCGCCGCGTGTATCATTTTGCCACCGGCATCCGCTGCCAGGACACGCAGACCGGGCTGCGCGGCATCCCGGCGGCATACCTGCCGCAGATGCTGCAGCTGCCGGGCGAACGGTACGAGTACGAGATGACGATGTTCCTGCGGCTGCGCGAGATGCGGCTGCCGCTGGAGGAGGTTACCATTGAAACCATCTATATCGACGGCAACAAGGGCTCGCACTTTCATCCGCTGAAGGATTCCGCGCGCATCTATTCGGTCATCCTGCGCTTTCTGGCCTCCTCCCTGATCTCCTTCGGGGTGGACTACGGCCTGTACTGGCTGCTGCTGGGGTGGCTCGACCTGCCGCCGTGGCTGTGCTATGCGTTTGCCCGCGTGGTCTCCAGCGGCGTCAACTACCTGCTCAACCGCATGACGGTTTTCAAAACCGGGGGCAGGGACGCGGTGTTTCGCTATTATCTGCTGGCCGCCACGCAGCTGTCGGTGGGCGCGGGGCTGGTAGAGCTGCTGCATGTGACGCTGCATTGGAGCGCCGGATGGATAAAAATCCCGGTGGACGTCGTCCTGTTCTGCCTGAGCTACCTGGTGCAGCGCGACTTTGTCTTCAAGGAGCGTTCGGGACAGAAAGAGCCGGTTTGAGCCGCCCGGCGCGACAATTGCGCGCGTTGGCGTTGCCCGCCTGCGCAGGCGCGGATATACTCAGAGGAAAAGGAGGATTGCCATGTACGGTTTTTATTATGACCCCACCATGCTGCTGCTCATTCCCGGGCTGCTGCTGGCGCTGTGGGCGCAGATAAAGACGCAGTCCACGTTCCGCCGCTATGCGCGCGTGCCGTCGCAGCGCGGCATGACCGCCGCACAGGTGGCGCAGGATATGCTGCGCCGGGACGGCATAACGGACGTGGTCGTCGAGCGCACCGCCGGAAGCCTGACGGATCATTTTGACCCGCGAAGCAACGTTCTGCGCCTGTCGGAGGACGTATACGATTCCACGTCGCTGGCCGCGCTGGGCGTGGCGGCGCACGAGGTAGGCCATGTGATGCAGCACCAGGAGGGGTATTTGCCCCTTCGCCTGCGTTCGGCGGTGGTTCCCGTGGCGCAGATAGGGTCCTATGCGGCCTGGCCGCTGTTTTTCCTGGGGCTGCTGTTCAGCTGGGAGCCGCTGGTGCTGGCCGGCATCATCATTTTTGCGGCGGTGGTCGCCTTTTACCTGGTGACCCTGCCGGTGGAGTTCAATGCGTCCCACCGCGCCATTGCGGCGCTGGAGGGCGGCGGATATCTGACGTACGAGGAAACCCGTCCCGCCCGAAAGGTATTAAACGCCGCAGGGCTTACCTATGTGGCGGCGGCGTTGCAGGCTTTTTTGCAGCTGCTGCGGCTGCTGCTGATTGCGGGCGGCCGGCGCAGCCGGGACTGAAGAAGGAGGACAGGATATGCTGGACAAAAAAACCGCCGAGCGCGTGCTGGCGGCCGCGCTGGCAAACGGCGGAGATTTTGCGGAAATCTTCTGGGAGGACAGGTATAACAACGCGCTGAACATGCGCAACGACACGGTGGAGTCCGTCCAGTCCGGTCGCACCCACGGCGCCGGCGTGCGCGTGCTGGACGGCACGCGCAGCGTGTACGCCTATACCAACGATACCGGCGAGCGCGGACTGCTGGACTGCGCCGGCAAGGCAGCGGCGGCCGTGAACGCCAAGCGCGTCATCGACGCTGTCACGCTGGCGGAGACGACGGTGGAAAACCGCCATCCCATCCTGTACAGCCCCGCGCAAACCACGCACGCCCAACGGCTCGAGGTCATGCGGGCCGCGGCCGCGGCCGCGCGCGAGGCGGGCCCGGAGGTCTCCCTGGCCATCGCGCGCTACATCGACGGCGACCAGCACGTCTGCATCGCCAACAGCGAGGGGCTGTATATCGCCGACCGCCGGGTCTATACGCGCCTGACCATCAGCGCGGTCGCCTCCAGCGGCACGGAAAACCAGACGGGATTTGAAGGGCCGGGCGCCATGCGCGGCATCGAGCTGTTCCGGGATTTCGTCGACCCTGCCGCAGCGGGACGCGAGGCGGGCGAGCGGGCGGTGCGCATGCTCCACGCGCCCGTCTGTCCGCCCGGCGTGATGCCCGTGGTCATGGCGGGCGGCTTTGGCGGCGTGGTGTTTCACGAGGCCTGCGGCCACTCGCTGGAAGCAACCAGCGTGGGCACGGGCCAGAGCGAATTCTGCGGCAAAATCGGGCAGAAGATTGCGGCAGACTGCGTGACGGCCGTCGACGACGGCACCATCCCCAACGCCTGGGGCAGCGAAAACATCGACGACGAAGGGCTGCCGACCACGCGCCTGGTGCTCATTGAAAAGGGCGTGTTGCGCAACTACATGATAGACCGTCTGGGCAGCCGCCGCATGGGCTCCGCGCCCACCGGCTCCGGCCGCCGGCAGGGCTATGCCTTCGCCGCCACCTCCCGCATGCGCAACACTTACATTGCCGCCGGCACGGACGACGAAGACGAGATGATTGCGACGGCTGGGGAAGGGCTGTACGCGGCCAAGATGGGCGGCGGTTCGGTCAACCCCGTCACGGGCGAGTTCAATTTCGCCGTGGACGAGGGGTTCCTGATCAAAAACGGCAAGATTGACACGCCTGTGCGCGGCGCGTCGCTCATCGGACGCGGCAGCGAAGTGCTGCTGAAAATTGACCGCGTGGGGCGGACGGTTACCTGCGGCCAGGGCATGTGCGGCTCGCTCAGCGGCAGCGTGCCGACCAACGTGGGCCAGCCCAGCATCCGCATTTCCAGCCTGACGGTCGGAGGGAGGTAACGATATGACGCAGGATCAATTCATTCGGGCGCTCCTGACCGCGGCACAGGAAGCGGGCATCACCGCGGCGGAAGCCTATTATCAAAGCGAGGAGACGCTCACCGTGCGCGCGTTCGAGGGCGCGGTGGACGATTATGCCGTCAGCACGTCCGGCGGGCTTTCGCTGCGCGGGCTGGTGGGCGGCCGCATGGGCTCGGCCTATACGGAAGCCCTGGACGAGCAGGCTGTGGACATGCTGGTGCGCGGCGTGCTGGAAAGCGCGGCGCTGATTACCGATGAAGACGAGCAGTTCATTTTCCCCGGAAGCCCGTCGTACGCGCGGCTGGACGCCGTGGGCGAGCGGGGTTCCGCCGAGGAGCAGATTGATTTCGCCCTGTCGCTGGAGAAAATCGGCAAAACGCTGGACCCGCACGTCAAGCGTATGGGCAGCTATACGGGCATGCAGTCCGTCCGGGAAACCGTCCGCATCGTCAACACATACGGCCTGGACGTGCAGCATGTGCAGGATGTGTGCATCGCCATCGCGATGGCCATCGCCACGCGCGCAGAGCGCACCATGACCGGCATGGAGGCGGCCTTTGCGCGGAACCTGGCGGATTTGAACGCTGAAAAGGTGGCGCGCGCCGCGGTGGAAGAGGCGGTATTCATGCTGGACGCCGCGCCCTGCGCGAGCGGAACCATGCCGGTCATCCTGCGCAACGGCGCCATGGCGGACCTGCTGCAGACGTTTTCCTCCGTTTTCAGCGCCGATGCGGCGCAGAAGGGGCTTTCGCTGCTGGCCGGCAAGGAACACAGCCAGATTGCCGCGCCGTGCGTAACGCTGGTGGACGACCCGCTGCTGCCCGGCGGCTTCGCGTCCAGGCCCTTTGACGGGGAAGGCGTGGCGACCTATACGAAAAAGGTCATCGAAAACGGCGTGCTGACCACGCTTCTGCATAACCTGAAAACCGCCAACAAGGCCGGCTGCGCCTCCACGGGCAATGCGTCCCGCGCCAGCTATGCGGCCTCTGTGGGCGTGTCGCCGACCAATTTCTTCCTTCAGCCCGGGCAGGCGGATTTGGATGCGCTCCACGCCCATCTGCAAAATGGGCTGGTCGTGACCGAAGTCAGCGGCCTGCATGCGGGCGCAGACGCCGTGTCGGGCGATTTCTCGCTTCTCTCCAGCGGCTACCTGGTCGAAAACGGGCGCAAAGGCAGGCCGGTCGAGCAGATTACCGTGGCGGGCAACTTCTTCCAGCTCCTGCGCGATATCGAGGAAGTCGGCTGCGACCTGCGCTTCCCAATGGGTTCCGTCGGAAGCCCGTCGGTGCGGGTCAGGTCGCTGTCCGTAGCGGGGACATGACGCCCTGAAAAAGCACGGCCGGATATGCCGCGCCATCAAAAAGACAGCGCGGCCGTCCGGAGACCATCAAAAACCCCTTTGGGGGAGGCTTGGAGGGCCGAAGCCCTCCAAATGGAATCCGAACCCGGCGACATGCGCGGCGGGTTCGGAAGCCTTGCGCAGCAAGGTTCAGCATATCACACTTCTGCGGGGATGCAGGAAGGGGCGGCCAGCCCCTTCCTGTGCCATCCGCAGCGGCGGCGTGTACGCCACCAGGAGCGGCTGC
>DVFI01000149.1 GCA_018713305.1 Candidatus Avichristensenella intestinipullorum | reverse complement strand
GGCGGTCTGTACGCCCAGGCCGATGAAAATCTGCTGGAGCTCCGGCAGCGTCATCCCTATGGAATAGCCTTCCTGACGCCCGTCCGCCACGATGATGGCGTAATGCAGGGGCCCGATCTGGCCGATGGCCGTGCGGGGCTCTCTGCGATCCGACTTGGTGGAGATAACGTCAAAATCCGGACTGAACTGGACTGCCTGCCCATCGCGAATCAGCTCGGGACCAAATTCGAAGGTCTGCCAAACGCCCTGCGCAATCAGCTGGTCGCCCAGCTGCGCCGGATTTTCTGCTTTCCGGTCCACGCGCACGGAAAAGTCGCCGTTGCTGTCTACAATCAGCATATTCCTCGTGGTGTCGTGCGTTCGAATGAGCCTGCCGTTTCGGATGATCGTGCCGTATTTGTGCACGCCGTAATCGTCTGCGTTTATCGCAAATATCGCCCCGTTTCTTTCCGCCATGGCGGAGAGCGGTTCTAGATCTCCGTAAACGCAGTCCCCGCTCAGGGCTGTCTGAAACTGCGCGACATGGGTAAGCTGCACATCGGCCACGAAGTAGGTGATACCGGCTGACTGGAAACGGCGGATGACAATCTGCTTGTCCTCCGACCGGTATTCGTAATCATAGGGGGCTTCAATACATGGGGCTTGGAAGCACAGAGCCGTGGCGGTCTGCGTGGCGGATGCCGTGTCGGTCTGCGCGGCCGATGCCGTCTCGCCTGCGCTCACCGGCCCGCTTTCCGCGACGGTCGCAGCCGGCTGCGACGGTTGTCTGTCGCAGCTGCACAGGAATGAGGGCATTATCAAAACGGCGGCCCACACAAGCATCTTCCAACACCTTTTCATGACCAGTCTCCTCCTTCGCATTCGTGACGGCCGGCTGCGAACAGGGAACGTCGCGCTGCTCCGGCGCATCCCGTCAGTCTACGGGCAATAGTGTATGGACTGTGGATGAATGTCCGCTGGCATTTTGATGAAAAAACAATGAGAATTGCCCGACAGGCATGGCATCGCGCAGGAAGCAGGTATATAATGCAACTGGCCGCTTGAGAAAAGTGCCGGGGAGATGGACATGAAAATACTGTTAATCGAAGACGACGTGGATATCGCCGATTTTGTCAAGATGGAATTGGAGCATGAAGGGTACGCCGTGCAGACGGCGTTTGACGGCAGAACCGGTCTGGACATCGCGCTGGCAGCCGATTTCGGCCTGATTCTGCTGGACATTATGCTGCCCGGGCTCAACGGTTTGGAGGTGCTTCGCCGGCTGCGCCTGTGCAAGCAGACCCCCGTCATTTTGCTGACCGCCAGGGACACAGTGATGGACAAGGTGGCGGGCCTGGATACCGGAGCCAACGATTATGTGACGAAGCCGTTTCATATTGAGGAGTTGTTTGCGCGCATCCGGGTGCTCGCCCGTGCCGGTGCAAAGGGGGGATAACGGTTCCGTCCTAAAAAACGCGGACATCGTCATGGACCGGCAGAAGCGCTTGGTTTTCCGGGGAGGCCGTCACGTTACGCTTACCAAGACGCAATTTGATTTGCTGGAGTATTTCCTGATGAATTTGGACATTGTGCTCTCGCGCGAGCAATTGCTGGGCGCCGTATGGCGATACGACTACGCAGGCGACAGCAACGTGGTGGATGTGTATGTCCGCTATGTTCGCAACCGGCTGGGCGAACCCGCGGACGGAAAATTGATTGAAAGTGTCAGAGGGATTGGCTATGTCATGCGTTCGCAACCTGTGGAAGAAGCGCAATAATCTGTCGTTCCGCCTGACGCGAATGTATGCGCTGCTCTTTGCGGCCATGCTGATTCTCATCTCTTTTATCGTATACTTTGTGTCGAGATGGTCTCTGCTGGACCGCAGAGAAAAGGACCTGCTCGATAGCGCGAACAATATTGCGGAAATCTTCCATGCCGAGCTCGCCGAAGAAAACAGCCCGCCGGACGCGCATGTGCTGTGGGAGCTGAACACCAGCGACAGCATGTCGCTGGCGTTGGTATCTCCCGACATGGCGCCGCTTTACCAGGCGAGCAACTTTCACGTAGTCTTTTCGGAAATCCCCGACTGCCAGGATAAGGTGGTTCTGTATCGACAAACGGACGGACTGCCGCTCCTGGCCTGGGAGACGGAAATTCTTTTCAACGGCCATGTGCTCGGGAATCTGGTCGTTCTCCAGCTGGTGGACAGGGAAGACGCCTTTCTGGACATGCTTGCCTGGCTCCTGATTCTGTTGAACATTGCGGGCGCATTTGCCGCATTGGCCGTAGGGTGGTATACATCAAGGCGGATGCTCAACCCCCTCTCCGCCATCATCCACAGGGCGCACGCCATTGACGAGGGAACGCTGCATACGCGCCTGGAAGTGCCCGAAACGGACGACGAACTCAAGCATCTGACGACGACGCTCAACGCGATGCTGGACCGGGTGGAATCCGCGTTTATTCGTCAGGGGCAGTTCACTCAGGACGCCTCCCATGAGCTTCGGACCCCGCTTTCGGTTCTGCAGGGCCATGCCAATCTGCTTGCCCGCTGGGGAAAGGACGATCCCGCGGTTCGCAGCAAGTGCATCGCGACGATTCAAAAGCAGACGGCGTACATGGAGCATCTGGTGGAAAACCTGCTGTTTCTCAGCCGAGGCGACAGCGGCATTCAGGCCCTGCAAAAGAAACGGTTTTCGATGGTCGACGTTATGGAGGAAATCATAGACGAGCGGCGTGAATTTGACCGAGCGCATGTATACCGGCTGCGCGTGGAAGAAATCATGCTGGTGGCCGATATCAACCTGTTCCATCAGCTTCTGTTGATTCTGTTGGATAACGCGGCAAAATACACGCCCAGCGGAAAAACGATTACCCTGTCTGCCGCGCGCCGGCAGGCCGGCGTGGAAATCTGTGTGCAGGACGAGGGCTGCGGCGTTCCCCAGGAGCAGCTGTCCAGCATTTTCGTCCGCTTTTACCGCGTCGATAAAGCGCGCGCGCGCGAAACGGGCGGCACGGGCCTGGGCCTTGCCATCGCAAAAACCATTGTACAAATGCATGGCGGAAGCATATGGGCGCAAAACGCTTCGCCCTGCGGACTCATTGTCCGCATCCTGCTCCCCGATGACGGCGCAAAGGCGTGAAATGCCATCGGAAGCCCAGGGGCGACCGGGGTGCTGAACTGGCCGTTCCTTCAGGCGGGCATGTGCGACGAGGTCAGCCTCGTCATGGCGGCCGCGGCGGACGGCGCTTCCGATACGCCGTCGCTGTTTGAAACGCAGGGCTGCCTGGCCTCCGGCAGAGCGGTCGGGTTTGCGCCGGAGCATGGCGAAGCCCTGGCGGGCGGCTGCGTCTGGCTGCGCTATCGGGTCAGGGCCGCCGGCCTCCAGCCGCCTGCACAAACAGCGCGCCCGGAGCGTTTGCTGCTTCCGGGCGCGCCCGGGAGGACGTCGCAGCCCTCCCGGCCTTCGATATATCCTTGGGGCAGGGCGGCAGCCCAGCGCTTTGTCCGCCCCCGTTTACCGGCGCGGCGGCACGCCCAGCTCCCGCACGTGACGGCCGATGTGGCGTTCCAGCGCCTGCGCATAGGCTTCCGCATGCCGACTCCAGAGCGCGTAGAGCCGCTCCTTGAAATCGCCGTGGTCCAGGATAAGGCCATAGGTAATGTGAATCAGCTGGCGCGCGTCGTTGTTGTCAAACAGCGCGGGCAGCTGCGCGTCGTCCAGCGTATCCAGCGCGGGGATGTTCTGCAGGTTGGTGGTCACATGATAATACCGGGTCGCCTCCGGAAAAGCCGCCAGCCCATAGGCGTGCACCTGACGGTAGAGCGCCGGGTCCTTCTGCGCGACCACGCGCATGGCCTCCAGCCAGTTGGTGCCGGCGGTCTTGACATGGAACACGCCATGCGTATGCCTGCCGATGGACGGGAAAACGCTGAACTTGTCCGAGCCGGAATGAATGGACAGCTTGTAGCCGAAATGCCGCGCCAGCACGGCGTGCACCGCCATTTCCTCGTCAAACCGTTTCAAATCGCCGATATAATCGATGCCCTTCTGGAACTGGCCGCAAAAGCGGGGAGCCAGCGTAGCCGGGCGCACGCCGCGGCGAATCAATTCGTTGGCCACGAAGAAATGCTGCAGCGGGGTCGTGGGCGTCTCGGTTTCGTCAATGGAGATTTCAAAGTCCGCCTGCGCGCCGCCCCGGACGAAAAACTCCTCCCAGATGGACACGGCAAAATCAATCGCCTCGCCGTAGATATGCAGGATGCTGCCAAGCTCCTCCGGCGTAAAGGCAAGCGTTACGCCCTCGCCCACGTCAAAGGTCTTTTGCAGATAGCGTGCGCGCATCTCGTCGGAAACCGCCGCACTGCCTCCGTCGCCCCTGATATGCTCTGAGCAGTCCAGCGTAATCATCGTGTAGCCCAGGCGCAGCGCATACGCCACTTCCTCCGGCTTTTTCAGATGATCGCCGTCCGCGCCGAACCCGTGCCGGAAATCCTCGCGGAAGACCGCAAAGGTCGCGCAGTCCAGCACGTCCTCGTAGGTGCGGTGGGTCAGCGTCAGCTCGCGCATGGACTGCTGGGCCAGCACGGGCGTAGCGTCGTAGGCCTCAAATACGCGCAGGTGTCCGGGCCCGGCGATGCCCAGGCGGTCGCCCACGCCCACCGTGCGCTCGCGCCGCAGCACGGGCGTCGGCTTCGTAAAGGGGAAGCGTTCGCGCAAATACTCCGCCGCCGCATGGTCCAGCGGCCTTGCCTCGCCCGCCACGACCAGCACATCGCGGCCGTTTTCGCGCGCGATGCAAACGTCTTCGTGCACGGATTGGGGATAGACGTACCGCCTTTCGTCCGCGGGGTCTTCCTCTTTTTTCAACGCCGCCCGCACCAGAGCGGCGAACAGCGGATGCGCGCGATCCGGCCGGGATTTGAACTCCGGATGGTACACGACGCCCACATAGAAGGGATGGCCGGGCAGCTCGATGGCCTCGACATACCCTTCGCTCTTTTCGCTGGCGGGGAAGCGCACGCCCTTTTCCTCCAGCGGCGCCAGATACGCGCGGTTGATTTCGTACCGGTTTCCATGCCGCTCGCTGATTTCGGCCTGTCCGCCATAGCAGGCGGCCAGCCGGCTTTCCGGGTCGAGCAGCAGCGTCTGCGCGCCCATGCGCGAGTTGCTCCGGCTGTCGTTGACGCCGATGCGGTCTTTGGGCACGCGCACGACCGGGTCGGGGGTGAAGGGATCGACCTCGGTGGAATTGGCCTGCGGGCGATCCAGCAGCGAGCGCACCGCCTCCACCACGGCCAGCTGCATCCCATAGCCGATGGCGAGCATGGGCACGCCCTGCTCCCGCGCATAGCGCGCCGCTGCGATGATGCCCTCCGCGCCCCGGTCGCCGAATCCGCCGGGCAGCACCATCCCGTCCAGGCCGCCCAGCAGCGCGGCCGCGTTGGCGTCGGTCACGTCGTCGGACTGCACCCAGCGGATGTCCACGGCGGCGGTATACCGGATGGCGGCATGGGTCAGCGCCTCGACGACCGACAGATACGCATCCTGCAGGGCGACGTATTTTCCGACCAGGCCGATGGTCATCCTGCGGGCCGGATGGCGCGAGCGCTCGACCAGTTCCGTCCAGGCGGACAGATTCGCTTCACGCATTTCCAGGCCGAGCCGGCGCAGCACGATTTCCGCCATGCCCTCGCGTTCCAGCATCAGCGGCGCTTCATACAGCACGTCCACGTCGCTGTTGTTGATGACGTTTTCCGGCTTGACGTTGCAGAACAGGGCGATTTTTTCCTTTGCCTCGTCGGGAATTTCCGTGGAAGCACGGCAGACGATAACATCCGGCTGGATACCAATGGAGCGCAGCTCCTTGACCGAATGCTGGGTGGGCTTTGTCTTCAGCTCGCCGGCCGCGTCGATGAAGGGCAGGAGCGTCACGTGGATGAAGCAGCAGTCCTGCGGGCCTTCTTCCCAGCGCATCTGGCGGATGGCCTCCAGATACGGGGCGCCCTCCATGTCGCCCACCGTTCCGCCGATTTCGACAATGGCGACTTCCGCATCCGCGCGGGCAGCCGTATCCCGGATATGGCGCTTGATTTCGTTGGTCACATGCGGGACGACCTGTACCGTGCCGCCCTTGTATTCGCCGCGCAGCTCGCGCTCCATGATGGCCTTGTGAATCTTCCCCGTGGTCACGCTCGCGCCGCCCTGCAGGGTGATATCGGTAAAGCGTTCATAGTGCCCCAGGTCCAAATCCGCGGCCACGCCGTCGTCAGTGATAAAGGCCTCGCCGTGCTGCAGGGGGCTGAGCAGGCCGGGGTCTACGTTATAATAGGGGTCCATTTTCTGCATGGCGACGCGATAGCCGCGCGCCTTGAGCAGGCGGCCCAGAGACGCCGCCGTAATGCCCTTGCCCAGCGAGGAAACGACGCCGCCCGTAATAAAAATGTATTTCATCGCTGGCTCTCCCGTCGGCTGGCCGGCAGGCTGGCCGCGGCCACGGACTGGCCGACCCGGCGGCTGTTCTCGTCCGGCAGGTGAATGGTCAGCCGCTCCGCCAGCTCCGGGAACTCCGTCTGCAGCACGTGGCGGGCGTTGTCCACGACGATTTGCCCGCCCTGTCCGCTCGTCACGCGGCCCATGAGCAGCAGATGGCGGATGTCGTAAAACAGAGCGTACCAGGGCAGCGCATAGCCCAGATACACGCCGATGGACGCATAAATCTTGCGCGCGCCCTCATGGCCCTGCGCCATATGGGCCTGCACCACCTTGAGCTTTTCGCCCGGCGAGAGGCTCTCGTCCAGCGCGATGCCCGCGGCGGGCGCCAGCTTGATAACGCCGTCCTGCGAAAAATACTTTACGCCGCAGCCCGTGTCGCCCGACCATTCGTCCCGCATGGCGTCGGGATTGGCGTCCACGGGCACAAAGGCCAGCTCGTTGAGCCAACCCGTAATATTCCCCGCGCCGTCCACAAACCCGCCGGCCTCGCTGGTGCCCATGGCGATGCCCATGACGTTGCCGTCGTTGAGCTCCATGGCCCCGGCCAGCGCGGTCACATCGCCGTCATTGGCCACCTCCAGCGGCACGTCGCCGAACTGGCGGGCTGCGTCGATGTACATGTTCTTCACGCGGCGCTCAAAATCTTCGTCGGATACCTTCAGGAAGAGGGAGGCCGCCATGATGCGATTGTCAATATAGATGCCCGCGGAGCTGACGCCGATGGCGTCCACGCGCGGCATGTGCGACGCCGCGGTTTTCATGGCCTCCAGGATGCCGCGGTAGTGGTATTCCGGGTCCGTCTGCACCTTGGGATGCCAGACCACTTCCTCGGAGTAAACGGCCTGGCCGTCAATGACCGCGCTGACCTTGCGGTCGCTTCCGCCCGCGTCAAAGCCGATGCGGCAGCCGTCCAGATGGCGGCCGATGGGGCTTGCGTCTTCCCGGGCCGTGGGCGCGTTTTCCACGCCGCCGGCATACGCCACCTCAAAGGGGTGCTCGTACACCCGCGCCATAAACGCCGCGTCAAAGGCGCGCGCGCCGCCTTCGCGATATGCGTCCTTCAGGCCCTCATATACCGCCCGGGAGCCCGCGACAATGATTTTGAAGCCACCGCGCGCCCACAAAAGCGTCTTGGCCACGCGCTCGGCCATGGCGTAGTTTTCCCGGTCATGACCCGTGCCGTCCGGATACATCAGCATATCGAAGGTGGAAATCTGGCCTCGGCTGCGCTCTACGGCCAGCGTCGTGCGGGCCTGCGCGGTCTTTTCGCGCGCGTCATGAAACGCGCGCCAGGCAACCGACAGAGGAGCAAATCCCGGATCCAGCGGCGGAGTAACGCGAAGGTGCATGCATATCCCTTCCTTTTTGTTTTATTGTGGAAAGACGAATGCCCGAGGGCATTCGTCATTGCGCCTGATAGATAAGCTCGCCGCGCAGATAGGTGCGCCGCACGCCGAACGTCTCGTCGCACAGCAGAATATCCGCATCCTTGCCCGGCTCCAGCGTTCCCTTGCGCGTCTCGCCGATGGCGTTGGCCGGATTGCGGCTGGCCATATTCACCACGGCCCACAGCGGCAGGTCGGTATGCGCGCGCATGTTGGCCACGGCCTGGTTGAGCTTCAGAACGCTGCCGGCGATGGTTCCGTCCGCCAGGCGGCACTGGATGCCCTTGACGAAAATCTCCTGTCCGCCCAGGTCGTACACGCCGTCCGCCATCCCGCCGGCGCGCGTGCAGTCGGTAATGAGCACCAGCTTGTCCCCCTTGGCGCGCGCCATCAGGGAGAACAGGCCCGGATGCACGTGGAACGTGTCGGCGATGAGCTCTGCGGTCACCGGCGACGTCAGGGCCGCGCCCACCACGCCCGGCGCGCGGTGGTTCAGGCCGGTCATGGCGTTGAACGTATGCGTGGCGTGGCTCACGCCGTGCCAGACGGCGTCAATGGCCGTTTCATAGGTCGCGGCGGTATGCCCCATCGACAGCACCACGTGCGTGTCGCGCGAGATTTCCTCGATAAAGGCCATGGCGCCTTCCATTTCCGGCGCAAGGGTGACGATGCGCAGGATGTCCGCAAAGTCGCGCACAAGCCCCGCCTGCGGCGGCAGGATGTTTTCGCCCGCCTGCGCGCCCTTTTTTTCGGGGTTGATGAACGGCCCCTCGGCATGCACGCCCAGAATTTCC
>DVFI01000148.1 GCA_018713305.1 Candidatus Avichristensenella intestinipullorum | reverse complement strand
ATCCAATGCCATTGAAGGCATCGTGACCACAAACACCCGTATCCGGCAGCTGGTGGCGGAGAAAACGGCGCCGAGAAACCGGGACGAGCAGGAGATCGCTGGTTACCGGGACGTGCTGAACCTCATCCACGAGAACTTTGACGCCATCCCCATCACCCAGAACTATATCCTGCAGCTCCACAAGATCCTCTATAGTCACATGAACAATCCCATGGCGGGCAGAACAAAAAACGTTCAGAACTACATCAGCGCTACCTATCCCGACGGCCATGTGGAGACCTTGTTTACGCCGCTGGCTCCCTATGAAACGCTGGAGGCCCTGGACAGGATCTGCGAGGAGTACAACCGGGTCATTGGGAACATGGAAGTGGAGCCGCTGATTGTCATTCCCGTGTTCATCCATGACTTTCTCTGTATCCACCCCTTCAACGATGGAAACGGCAGGATGAGTCGTCTGCTGACCACACTGCTCCTCTATCGTAGCGGGTTTTATGTAGGCAAGTATATCTCGCTGGAGGCCAAGATCGCAAAAAACAAGGACCTCTATTATGATGTTCTGCGGCAAGCACAGTTCGGGTGGCACGATGGCACGGAAGATGCGGTGCCCTTCATCAAGTATCTGTTGGGGACCATCCTCTCTGCCTACAAGGACTTTGAAGACCGCTTTGCTCTGGTGGAGACCAAGCTCCCGGCCTTGGAGACCGTGCGCCGGGCCACCATGGAGAAGGTCGGCCGGTTTACGAAGCAGGACATCCGAGAACTTTGCCCTTCGCTCAGTATCAGTTCCATCGAAGGGGCGCTGCGAAAATTGGTGGCCGCTGGAGAATTGAGACGAGAGGGGGCTGGGAAGAAAATTTGCTATTACAGATTAAAATGATACCCTTTATCAGTCTTGCACCGCTATCCTGGAGACAGCTATGTGTGATGTACTTGGCGCACGTCCGTTCCTTCAAAGCGGATCTGATGCTGTCCGTACTCTCCTTGCAGATTTTGGATGGGCCTCTGGTGATGTAGTTCCAATCCTCCGGCAAGGACAGCATCATGGAGAGCGGCCCTTTGGATTTCAGCGACAGCCCCGCGTTGCGCAAGTGGTGGTTGGACATCACCGTGTAGTCACGGGTTTTCTCAATGCGAAATACCGCCATAGTATCACCTCCCTTCGACGGTCTGGAAAAGTGTTCGTTTTCGGGGAAAATACGGCCTCTACGCCGCCCAGATGCCACAGAAGGGAAAACCTATGGGCGGCGGCTTTGCGGCTGATTGCGGGGGAAGAAACATTAGATTTTCGACTCCTTTCGGGGCAGTTTTAAAAATTATCGCTAAGGGAAAATGGTTAGATATAAATAATAGCCACAGGTTTGACACCTATGGCTATCTTTGAAGTCAATGGGTTGTACGATTTATTGTCACAAATGGGACACAATGGTATAATTGATATCAACAGAAAAGTTTTTGAATATTGTAAGATATTGGATAAAAATTATCGGGTGCTGTTGTTGTAATATTTGGCCTTGAAGGAGGAGCACTTTATGCGAATAACTTCAATTACCATTCAGAATTTTCGAAAACTACTTGAATGCCATATTGATATCAGTGAACAAACCACGCTGTTCCCTTTGCCCTCGATAAGATTAAACGTGCCAGAAAGATGTTGGACGAACATGGACATGAAGCAACGCCGATTGAGGTGGATGGAAACTGTATTTTCGAGCATATCCCTCGGATGGAAAAAGCAGGTGCCAACATTTTTGTAACAGGCAGCAGCAGCGTATTCTGTGCATCCCTCGGGCTTGAACAAGGTCTGTTGCAGACACGTGCCTGCCTAGCGAATCGCTAATACTAATCCCAATCAAAAAACGGTTGTGAAAAGAAGAGAAACAGTGCCATGAGGGAGCCTCTGGCTTTCATGGGAAGCGAAAGATATGACACTTGCTCCGATGGATGTATAAGTGCAGGGGGGTGCTGCAGATTCTATTTCTGCAACAAGCCGTTATTTCTTCTTCATACATGCATCGTCAAGAAGAAACACCTGCCCCAAATACACTTTGATTGTCATGTATTTTTTGTTCAATAACCTTTCTCTTGCCCGTTCTGGTGGCCGCTGGCTTTTATCCCTTCACCCAATTAGATATTTGCATTCATCTAACAGGCCCCGGGAATAAGTAGGGTATTTTCCAGAGAAAGGCAAGCTCTTTTGCTGCTCCTCAGCGAAAGGCCGCGCGTTCGAATCGCGCCGGGGACGCCACGCCGGAACCAGGTCCGCTTGGCTCCGGCATTTTTTGCGGCCGCGGCGAAAAGGCGCCGCCCGCCGGCGGGCGGGCGTCCCGCCGCTCACGCGTGGGGCATGGCGTAGCCGGGCTTTTCGCTGGTGCCCTCCTGGCGCTTGAAGTTTTCCTCGTTTTTGTTCAGGTACCGGCGGTACAAATCCTCTGCGTCCATGCCGGCGCACAGGCACATGCTCAAAAAGAAGTGCAGGATATCCACCAGCTCCTCCCGCACCGCGTCCGCGTCGATGGGCTTGGGATTCTTCCACCATTTGAAGTTGACCTCGTCGAGCAGCTCCGCCATTTCCGAGAGCATGGCCAGGGTCTGCTTTTGAATCCATTCCTCGTTGGAAATGCCTTCCAGGCCCCTGCGCCGGATGATATCTTCGTTCAGCTTCTGCTGCATCCGAAACATGGTATCCAGTTTATCCATAGCGTGTTATCGCCTCCACAGCAGCAATTCTTCCGGTAGTTCTTCCGCGCCGCGGCCGACGGCGGAGGCCGCGTTGGGTCCCGACAGCAGATTTCGCGCCACCCGCATGACATCCTCCATGGTCGTGGCGTTCACCCGCTCGATGACCTCGTCCTCATCCTGTACGCGCCGCAGCAGCAGCTCGCCCCGGCCCAGGCTGCTCATATGGCTGGACGCGCTTTCCTGGCCCAAGATAAACCCGCCCTTGAGCTGTTCACGCGCCTTGCGGAATTCCTCCGTTTCCACGCCGTCCCGCAGCACGCGCTCCACTTCTTCGCGCAGCATCTCCAGGACGCGGGGCGCATGCTGCGCGGAGGTGCCTGCATAGAGCGTATACAGCCCGCAGCCCGGATAGGCCGTCGGATAGCTGTAGACGGTGTAGGCCATGCCGCTTTCCTCGCGGATACGCTGAAACAGGCGCGAGGACATGCCGCCGCCGAACAGGTTGTTAAACACGGAAAGCGGATAAATATCCGCATCGCCCAGCGCAACGCCGGGGAAACCGACGCACAGGTGTACCTGTTCGATGTCCTTATTCCGACGGCGAAGCCCAGGCGTAAAGCAGCGTTCCCAGGCGGGCATGTCCGGCGCTTCGGCCGGCTGCCAGCTGCCCAGGTACCGCTCCGCCAGCTCGCGCAGCGCCGCCGAATCGTAGCGGCCCGCCACGGCCAGCACGGTATTGTCGGGTCGATAGTGTGTGGCGCGGAAGCGCGCCAGGTTCTCGCGCCGGTAGCTGCGGATGCCCTCGTTTACGCCCAGGATGGGCTGGGCCAGCGGATTGCCGGCCAGCGCCGCGTCGCAAAGCAGCTCATGCACCAAATCCTCCGGCGTATCCTCCACCATGGCGATTTCCTCCAAGATGACGCCGCGCTCCTTTTCCATTTCGCCCTCGTCCAGCGTAGCGCAGCGCAGCAAATCGCTCAGCACATCCAGCGCCGTGGGGAGATGCTCGTCGATGACCTTGGCATAGTAGCAGGTGCATTCCTTGGACGTAAAGGCGTTGATTTGTCCGCCGATGCCGTCCATTTCCTCGGCGATTTGCCGCGCGGTGCGGCGCTGGGTGCCCTTGAAGAGCATATGCTCCAGAAAATGGGAAAGCCCGTTCTCGCGGGGCGTTTCATACATGGAGCCGGCGCCCACCCACAGCCCGACGGACACCGAGCGGAAGTGGCGGATGGATTCGGCAATCACGCGCACACCGTTTGAAAGCGTGAAAAGTTCGTACATGTCTGCTCCTTTGCGGCCGTTATTTCCGGGATGCAAAGCGTCCTCCGCGCTCCGCCGTCGCACAGGCGGGGAGAATGCGGAGGACGCGCCGTCATCAAGAGGTCTGGCAACAGCGTGCCCAGAACGCCTCGTTTCTATGCTCTGCCTCAGCTTCTGGGCCGGCGCATCGGCGGGCGGCCGTTGCGATTGCCCATCGGCGGGCGGCGCACGGGTTCGTTGTTCTCGTAGACGATATCGTTGCGCACCAGATTGATACGGCCCTGCGAGTCAATCTCCGCCACGCGCACCTCCAGCTCGTCTCCGATTTTGACCACGTCCTCGCACTTCTCCACGCGGCCGTTCGCCAGCTTGGAGATATGAATCATGCCGTCCTTGCCGGGCAGGAACTCTACGAACACGCCGAAGGACATCATGCGCACGACCTTGCCGCGGTACACGTCGCCCACTTCGACATCCTTGGCGATGGCTTCGATCATGCGGCGGGCCTTGTTGGCCGCGTCCTCGTCGGGCGTGGCGATATAGACGCTGCCGTCGTCCTCGATGTCAATCTTCACGCCCGTCTCGGCGATGATCTTGTTAATCATCTTGCCGCGCGGGCCGATGACCTCGCTAATCTTCTCGGGGTTGATGGCAAAGCGGATAATCTTGGGCGCATAGGGCGACAGATGCTCGCGCGGAGCCGGCAGCACCTTGAGCATTTCGCCCAGGATGTGCAGGCGTCCCTCCAGGGCCTGCGCCAGCGCCTGGCGCAGAATCGGCTCGTCAATGCCCTTGATTTTGATATCCATCTGGATGGCCGTAATGCCGTTTTGCGTGCCGGCGACCTTAAAGTCCATATCGCCCAGGAAATCCTCCAGGCCCTGGATATCGGTCAGCACGGCCACCTTGCCGCTCTCGGCGTCCTTAATCAGGCCCATCGCGACGCCCGCGACCGGCGCCTTGATGGGAACGCCCGCGTCCATCAGCGCCAGCGTGGAGCCGCACACGGAAGCCTGCGACGTGGAGCCGTTGGAGCCGAGCACCTCGCTGACCAGCCGGATGGCGTAGGGGAACTCCGCCTCGTTGGGAATCATGGGCAGCAGCGCCCGCTCTGCCAGCGCGCCATGGCCGATTTCGCGCCGTCCCGGCGAACGGGAGCGCCCCGCCTCGCCCGTGGAATAGGCGGGGAAGTTGTAATGGTGCATGTAGCGCTTGCTCTCCTCGGGCGCGATGCCGTCGAGAATCTGCACTTCGCCCATTGCGCCCAGGGTCGCCACGGTCAGCACCTGCGTTTCCCCGCGGGTAAAGACCGCGGAGCCGTGCGGGCGCGGCAGAAGGCCGGCCTCGCACCAGATGGGCCGCACCTGCGTGAGCGCGCGGCCGTCCGGCCGGACGCCCTCGCCGAGGATGCGGGCGCGCATGATTTCCTTGTTGATGTTGTACAGCGCGTCGGCAATTTCCTGCTCGCGCCCTTCAAAGGTCTCGGCAAAGTGCTCGATGGTTTCCTTCTTGACCTGCTCTTCGCGCGCCTGGCGCTCGTGGCGGTCAAAGGTTTCAAAGACCCAGCGGCTGCGGTCGTAGGCATATTCGCGCACCGCCGCCACGACGTCCTCGCCGGTCGTGGCCATGACCACCTCGGCCTTTTCCTTGCCGATTTCCGCCGCGATGGTTTCCTGCAGGGCGACGAGCTTCTTGATTTCCTCATGCGCCAGCAGGATGGCCTTGAGCATCGTTTCCTCGGAAACCTCGTTCGCGCCCGCTTCCACCATCATGACCGCGTCCTTCGTGCCGGCCACCGTCAGGTGCAGGGCGCTCTGCTCGCGCTGGATATCGTTGGGCGTGATGACGAACTCGCCGTCCACCAGCCCCACGGTCACCGCGCCGGTCGGGCCCGCAAACGGGATGTCCGACACGCACAGCGCCGCAGAAGAGCCAATCATGGCCGGCACGTCCGGCGGGATGTTGGTGTCCACGGACAGCACCGTGGCCACGACGTGCACGTCGTTGCGCATGCCCTTGGGGAAGAGCGGGCGCAGCGGCCGGTCAATCAGGCGGCTGGTGAGCGTGGCCTTTTCGGTCGGGCGGCCTTCCCGCTTGATAAAGCCGCCGGGAATGCGGCCGACAGAATACAGTTTCTCTTCAAAATCGCAGGAAAGCGGGAAAAAGTCGATGCCCTCGCGCGCCTTGGCGGACATGGTGGCGCAGACCAGCACCACGGTATCCCCGTAGCGTACCAGAACCGAACCGCCCGCCTGCTGCGCGTACTTGCCAAATTCCAGCAACAGTGGTTTTCCGCCCAGTTCCGTGGTATAAATTTTATGTTCCATGCTTTGCTCCATTCTTACTTGCGCAGGTTCAGGGAGGCGAGGAGCGCACGATAGCGCTCGATATCCTTGGACTTGAGATAATTGAGCATGTTGCGGCGCTGGCCGACCATCAGCAGCAGGCCCCGGCGCGAATGATGGTCCTTCTTGTGCGTGAGCAGATGCTCGTTGAGGTGATTGATTCGCTCGGTCAGCAGCGCGACCTGCACTTCCGGGGAACCGGTGTCGCCGTCATGGCGCTTGTACTGTTCGATGATTTCGAGCTTCCGGGTTTTATCCATGGGAATCCTCCTTCATCGCCCTCAGGGCGTATTTGCATCCGCCGCAGGCCAAGTACGCCGTTGGAGAATCGGCAGACCGGGCGAGCGGTAGTGCGCCAACGATAATTGTAGCATACCCCAAAGCCTTTGTAAACATCAGCGCGGGAAAAAAACGCAAATTCGCCACGCTTTTTCCGGCCGCCGCACGGTACTGCCGGGCGGCGAAAACGCATATGCTTGCCTGAAAGCAAAAGCGGAAAGGAGGGACGCGAAATGGTCAAGGATGCCGCCGAAGGCCTACGGCCGCCGGGGCGCGCGCATTCCGTCGTGATGGAGGACCGGCGGCGCGCGCAGCTGACGGGGGTCACGGACGTAGCGAGCTTTAACGAGCAGGAAGTTATCATGCTCACCGAGGAGGGGGATATCGCGCTGGTGGGCGAGGATTTGCACATTGCGCACCTGAACCTGGAAGAGGGCAAGCTGACCGTGGAGGG
Organism: Candidatus Avichristensenella intestinipullorum; assembly: GCA_018713305.1. Classification (GTDB taxonomy): domain Bacteria; phylum Bacillota; class Clostridia; order Christensenellales; family Aristaeellaceae; genus Avichristensenella; species Avichristensenella intestinipullorum. The sequence goes on along the minus strand of DVFI01000148.1, from coordinate 11,045 downwards.
AAGAATCGCCGGCATCGAGTACGGCGACAAACCCGCGCAGAAGAAGGGCGGCATCCTCTCGCGCTGGCTGCGCTGACATGTTGTGGGAAGCGAACCAGGCGCAGGTATTCCTGGCCATGGTGTATGCGGGGCTGGCCATGGGGGTCTGCTACGACCTTCTGCGCCTGCTCCGCCTGCTTCTCCGGGCAGGTCCCGTGCTGACCGCCCTGTTCGACCTGCTCTTTTGGCTCCTGGCAGCCGCCCTCGCCGCATGCGCCGCCGCGCTGTGCGGCGCGCAGTCGCTGCGGCTGTATTGGCTGCTGGGCGCGCTGTGCGGCGCAGTGCTGTGGGCGGCCGGCCTGCGGCGGATGATGCGCGCGTCCGCGCGTCTGGCGGCGCGCATTTTGCCCTGCTCCGCCCGCAAAGAAGCAGGAAAGGCGGAGCCGCGCGCAGAATAATGCGCGCGAGGTGAGGGTATGCCCGCCAAGGAAACGCTGCGCCGTCAGGTGACGGTGCGTCCCAAATTCCTTCTGGTTGTCCTGCTGCCGCTGGCGCTGATATTTCTGATTGCCGCCGTGGTGCAGCGCGGCCAGATTTCCCGCCTGCGCACGGAGCTGGAAGAGGTCCGCGTGGAGGTTCAGGATGCCTACAGCCAAATGGAGGAGCTGGAACGCCGCCTTTCCTTCACCGAAACGGACGAATACATCGAGCAGGAAGCCCGCCGCCGCTTCGGGCTTATCAACCCCGGAGAGGTCCGCTTTGTCATCGAAGAAGGAACGCCGGACGCGTCCGCCGCGCAGCCGACGCCCGCCGTGCAGGAAACCGTTTCCGGACAGCCTGCGGCCGGCGCGTCGCCCGCGCCGGGAGGGACCTGATATGCGCTGCGCGGTCATCGGCATCGGCTCCAACTCCACGCGCTTGCTGGTGGGCGATATTCAGGACGGAACCGTCCGCACTGTCCTGCGCGACCGTGCCGGCACGCGGCTGTTCGCCGGCCTGATGGCGGACGGTTCGCTCTGCGCCCAAAGCATGCTGCGCGCCGCGGACGCGGCGGCCCGCTTTGCCGCGGACGCCCGGCAGGCCGGCAGCGAACGCCTGCGCATCATTGCGACCAGCGCCTCGCGCGACGCGAAAAACGGCGCGGAGCTTCAGGAGATGATAGAGGCGCTGTGCGGCGCGCCCATGGAAATCCTGTCCGGCCCGCAGGAAGCGTACTATTCGTTCCTGGGCGCGACGGGGGAAGGCTATTGCGGCCTGGTGGACGTGGGCGGCGGCTCCACGGAGCTGGCCTGCGGCGGGGACGGCAGACCCCTGAAAACCGCCAGCGTGCAGCTGGGCGCGCTGCGCCTGCTGGGCGAAGCGCCCGACCTGTCGGGCGACGGATTCGCGCGCGCGGTGGCGACAGCCGTCGGCCGCGTCCGGGCCGAATGGGCGCGGATGGACGTGCGGGACATGCCCGCCGCCTGGTACGGCGTGGGCGGTACGCTGACGTGCCTTGCGGCCGTGGATATGGCGCTTGCGGCGTTCGACCATGAAGCCGTCAACGGCCATCGCCTCACGCGCCAGGCCGTGGCCGGCTGGGCGCGCCGCCTGGCGGACATGCCCCCGGAGGCGCGCGCGCAGCTTCCGGGCATGCTGCCCCGGCGGGCGGACATCATCGCGCATGGCGCCGTGGCGCTCTATGGCGCCATGGAGGCGCTGCGTCTGCCCTGGATTTCCGTCAGCAACCGCACCAATCTGGACGGCTGCCTGCGGGAGATGGCGGAGACGCGCGCCGGGGAGCCGGCGCCTCCGTGCTGAAGGCCGGGAATTCGCGCAAAAGTGCAAAATGCTCTTGCCAAGCGCGAAAATCCATGGTATACTAGCCTGCGCGGTTTGCTCCAGAATACCATGGCAGGCGCGGAGAGGTGAGACAAGTGAAGGAAAAAATCCATCCCAAGTATAACGAGGCGACGGTGCGCTGCGTCTGCGGCGAGACGTTTAAAACAGGTTCCACCAAGAAAGAAATCCGGGTTGAAATCTGCTCGAAGTGCCATCCTTATTTTACCGGCAAGCAGAAGCTGGTCGATACCGGCGGGCGTGTGGATCGCTTCAAGAAGCGCTACGGCCTGTGAGAAGCAACGAAAAGGCGAACCTGCGCCCCTGCGGCGGCGGGTTCGCTTTTTGCGTTTACTCCATCGCCGAAACGGTGTATACTATATAGCAAAGCCAGGCAATGCATTTGCCGACGGAAGAAAGGCAGGTCCCCCAGATGCCCAAAAAAGAAAAGCGCGTGGATATCGGCGGACAGGCGGTCATGGAAGGGGTCATGATGAAAGCCCCGGACGCCATCGCCATCGCGGTCCGCAGGCCGGACGGTGAAATCGTCCTCAAGCGCGATGCATATGTAAACCCTGCCAGCCGGCACAAGTGGATGGGCTGGCCCATCGTGCGCGGCGTAGTCAACATGGTGAACATGCTGGTCATGGGCATGTCCTCGCTGGATGCGTCCACGAAGATGCTGGGCGTGCTGGAAGAGGAGCCCAGCCGGTTTGAAAAATGGCTCAGCGCCAAGCTGGGAAAGAGCATCGACAAGGTGGTCATGGGCGTTGCCATCGTGCTGGCCGTGGCGCTGTCCGTTCTGCTGTTCATCATGATTCCCAGCTTTGTCGGCAGCCTCCTGAACCGCGCGGTCTCTTCCCTGCTGGTGGTGAACCTGGTCTCCGGCCTGGTGCGCATCGCCATTCTTATCCTTTATATTGGTCTGACCGGCCTGCTGCCGGACATCCGCCGCACCTACCAGTACCACGGCGCGGAGCACAAGACCGTCTACTGCCACGAAGCGGGACTGCCGCTTACGCCCGAAAACGCGCGCCGGTTTTCCTGTCTGCATCCCCGATGCGGGACGAGCTTCCTGCTGCTGGTGATGATTATCTCCATCCTTTTGGGCGCGATTTCCGACCAGCTGCTGCACCTGATTTTCGGCGTGGAACAGCTTTCGTTCCTGGCGCGCTTTGCGCGCAGCATCCTGCTTTTGCCCGTTGTCGCGGGCGTATCCTATGAAGTGCTCAAGGGCCTGGCCCACAGCGACGCGCCCCTTGTGCGCGCGCTGCGCTGGCCCGGGCTGATGCTGCAGCACCTGACCACGCGCGAGCCGGACGACCGGCAGCTGGAGGTCGCCATCGCTTCCATGAACGCGGCGCTGCACGGACTGCCCGCCGAGAATCCCGCTGCGGAAGCTGCCGCGCAGCCCGCCGAGAAGCCCGCCGCGGAAGCCGCCGCGCAGCCCGAAGGGGCGGGTGCCCGTTGACGCGCCGCCAGGCGTTGGGCCGGGCCGTCTCGCGCCTGCAGCGCGCGGACGCGTCCGACGCCGCGCTGGACGCGCAATGGCTGCTGGCGCACGTGTGCGGGGCGGAGCGGCTGGCGCTGCTGCTGGCGCTGGACGAGCCGCTGTCCGCGCAGGAGTGGACGTGTTTTGACGCGCTCCTGGCGCGGCGCGAAGCGGGAGAACCGCTGCAATATGTGCTGGGCGAGGCCAGCTTTCTGGGGCGCGCGTTTCGGGTAGACCCCCGGGTGCTGATTCCGCGCGCCGACACGGAAACGCTGGCGGAAGCGATGTGCGCGTGCCTGACGCCCGGCCTTCGCGTGCTGGACATGGGCGCGGGCAGCGGCGCGCTGGCCATCAGCGCGGCGCTTGCCTGTCCGCAGGCCCGCGTGACGGGCGCGGACATCAGCGAGGACGCCCTGGCCGTCGCGCGGGAAAACGGCGAGCGGCTGGGCGCGCGGGTGGAATGGGTGCGCAGCGACCTGTTTTCCGCGCTGGAAGGGCGCTGTTTCGATATGATCGTTTCCAATCCGCCCTATATCCCCACGGGCGAGCTGAAGGGCCTGCAGCGCGAGGTGCGGCGCGAGCCGGTGCTGGCGCTGGACGGCGGGGAGGACGGGCTTGCCTGTTACCGCGCCATCGTGCGCGGGCTGCCGGGCCGTCTTTGCCCGGGGGGTTCGCTGCTGCTGGAAGTGGGCGACGGGCAGGCGGCCCGGGTACGGGCGCTGCTGGAGAAGCTGTTTGATTCCACGGCGGTGCTGGCCGACCTTTCGGGCCTGGACCGCGTGGTGACGGGGGACGGATATGCAGGATAAGCTGGAATGGGCGGAAGGCCGCTACGAAGAAATTTCCGAGCAGATGTCGCAGCCGGAGACCATCGCGGACGCGGACAGGCTCGCCCGGCTGATGCGCGAGCATGCGCAGCTGGAGCCGGTGGTCACCGCCTGGCGGGAATGGCGTTCCCTGCGGGACCGGCAGGCGCAGGCCGAGGAAATGCTGCAGGATGCGGACATGGCCGAGATGGCGCGCGAGGAGCTGGCGGCGCTGGAGCCGGCGCTCCGGCAGAAATGGCACGACCTGCAGGTGCTGCTGCTGCCCCGCGACCCCAACGACGACCGCAACGTCGTCATGGAAATCCGCGCTGGCGCGGGCGGCGAAGAGGCGAGCCTGTTCGGCGCGGTGCTGCTGCGCATGTATGCCCGCTACGCGGAGCGGCACAGCTGGCGCTTTGAAATCATCGATGCGAACATGACGGAGCTGGGCGGCGTCAAGGAGGCGGTCTTTACGCTCAGCGGCAAGGGCGCGTTCCGCCGGATGAAGTTTGAAAGCGGCGTGCATCGCGTGCAGCGCGTGCCGACGACCGAATCGTCGGGCCGCATTCACACCTCCACGGCCACCGTCGCGGTGCTGCCCGAGGCGGAGGACGTGGACGTGCAGATTCTGCCGGGCGATTTGCGCATAGACGTTTACCGTTCCAGCGGCCACGGCGGCCAGTGCGTCAACACCACCGACAGCGCCGTGCGCATCACCCATCTGCCCACGGGCCTGGTGGTGACATGCCAGGATGAAAAATCCCAGATCAAAAACCGCGACAAGGCCCTGCGCGTGCTCAAGGCGCGGCTGTACGATATGTATCAGTCCCAGAAGGACGCCGAATACGCCCAGAACCGCAAAGCCCAGGTGGGCACGGGCGACCGGAGCGAGCGCATCCGCACCTACAACTTCCCCCAGGGCCGCGTGACCGACCACCGGCTGGGCCTGACGCTCTACCAGCTGGACGCGTTTGTCGACGGGGACTGCGACAGCGTTATCGACGCGCTGGTGCTGGCGGACGAGGCCGAGCGCCTGCGGCGTCTTTCCGGGGAGAGCACGCCATGAAGACCGTGGTTTTGCCCGTGGGAGAAGACGCCCTGGCGGAGGCCGCGCGCCTCATCCGCGCCGGCGAAATCGTCGCCTTTCCGACCGAAACGGTCTACGGCCTGGGCGCAAACGCGCTGGACGGCGCGGCGGTGCTGAAAATTTTCGAGGCCAAGGGCCGGCCGGCCGACAATCCGCTCATTGCCCATATCGCCCATCCGGACGCGCTGTCCCTGCTGGCGCGCCGCGTTCCCGAGCGCGCGCGGGCGCTGATGCGCGCTTTCTGGCCCGGCCCGCTGACGCTGATTTTTGAAAAGAAAGACGCCGTTCCCGCCGAGGTGAGCGCCGGCCTTTCCACCGTGGCCGTCCGCATGCCCTCCCATCCGGCCGCCGCCGCGCTGCTCCGGGCCGCGGGCGTGCCCGTCGCCGCGCCCAGCGCCAACCGCAGCGGGCGTCCCAGCCCCACGGCCGCGGCGCATGTGCTGGAGGACATGGACGGGCGCATCCCGCTGATTCTGGACGGCGGCCCGTGCGGGGTGGGCGTGGAGTCCACGGTGGTGGACATGACCGGGGCGCATCCGCTGCTGCTGCGGCCCGGCGGCGTTACGCCGGAGATGCTGCGCACGCTGGCGCCCGACCTTGCGATAGACCCGGCCGTGCTCCACCCCCTGGCGCCCGGCGCGCAGGCGCGCTCTCCCGGGATGAAATACCGCCATTACGCGCCGCGCGCCCGCGTGACGGTCGTCACCGGCGGCGCAGACCGGCTCTGCGCGCGCTACGACGCCGCGCTCGCGGCGGGCGAGACGCCCGCCATCCTCTGCGCAAACGCCGCGCCCTACGCCGCGCGCCGCACGCTCCCGCTGGGCGCGGACGCCGGGGCGATGGCCGCCCATCTGTTCGGCGCGCTGCGCGACGCGGACGCCCAGGGCGTCACGCGCATCTTTGCCGAACCGGTCGGCGCGGAGGGCATGGGCCTGGCGCTGATGAACCGTCTGCTGCGGGCGGCAGGGTTTGACGTGGAATAAGGGCCGGCGAAAAGCCGCGTTGTCTCATGCGAGCGTTCCGGCGTCTGCGGGCCTTCCTGCGGCGCGTTGATCATTCAGAAAGGGGGATTCCCAATGTCAGCATGCTGGAGCGAGGAAGTCCTCTCCCGCTTTCCCGTGCGCAAAACGCGCGCGCAGAAGGAGGCGTTTCGCGCCTTTGCGTCGGAGCGCTTTGCCAGCCGGGGCTGGCGCGTCGCGGAAGAGACCGGCGGCATCGCGCGCAGCGTCAATCTGATTGTGGGCGATGTGGCGCGCGCGAAAATCGTCTTTGCGGCGCATTACGACACCTGCGCCGCCCTGCCCGTGCCCAACTTTATCGCGCCGTCCAACTGGGCGGCCACGCTGCTGTACCAGGTCGCCCTGGGCGTCTGCCTGTGCGTGCCTGCCGCGCTGGTCAGCGCGGCCGTTGCGCTGCTGCTGCGCTTGCCCCTGGTGGCGGGGCTTGCCGGCTGCCTGTGCTGCGCGGCGCTGGTTGCGCTGATGCTCTGCGGCCCTGCGAACCGTTCCAACGCCAACGACAACACCTCCGGCGTGTGCGTGCTGGCGGAAACCATCCTGTCGCTTTCGCCGGATACGCCCGTGGCGTTCGTGTTTTTCGACCATGAGGAATGGGGGCTGCTGGGGTCGTCGGCGTTTTTCAAAGCGCACCGGGCGCAGATGCAGGACAAGCCCCTGCTCAATTTCGACTGTGTGTCCGACGGCAGCCATTTTCTCATTGCGCGCAAAAAAGGCTGGCGCCGGAACGCCGCGCTCGACGCGCGCCTGCAGGAGGCGCTGCGCGGCCTGCCGGAGGGCAAAACCGCCCGAACCGCCGCGGCCTGGACCGTCATCTATCCGTCCGACCAGGCGCACTTTCCGTGCGGCGCGGCGGTGGTCGCGCTGCGGCGCCATCCCCTCCTGGGCCATTATCTCAGCCGCATCCATACCCGGCGCGACACACGCTTTGACCCGGTCAACATCGCGGCGCTGCGCGAAGTATGCGTGCGCCTGTGCGATTCTTTTTCCGGCTGAGCCCGCATATCCTCCCTGCGGGGGGATGCCGCATGCCTACGCCGCCAAACCGGGGAACCCGCATCTATCGCCGCAAGCGCAGCCTGCTCTTGCGGCTTGCGCTTGTTATGCTTCTTCCGTTGGGGCTGTTTCTCTGGGCGGAGCACAACCTGCGCCCGGTCATCCTTGCCATGGCCGAAGCGCAGGCCCGCGTGCTGGCCGTGCAGGCCATGAACGACGCGGTCTTTGAGGTCATGCGCGAAGGCGGCGTATACAGCGATTTGATGCACGTGGTGCTGGACGGCGAGGGCCGCGTTTCCATGATGCAGGCCAACACCGCGCGCATGAACGAGCTGGCCACGCAGGCCGCGCTGGCCGTGCAGAAAAACCTGGACGCCATTGCCGAAGCCGGGGTGGAAATCCCGCTGGGCGCGGCGTTCGGCAGCCGTCTGCTGGCCGGCAGCGGCCCCATCGTGCATGTCCGCGTGGTGCCGGTGGGCGCGGTATCCACGGAGTTTGTCAGCGAGTTTACCGCCGCCGGCATCAACCAGACCCGCCATCGCATTTTTCTGCAAATGGACGCGACGGTGCAAATGGTCATTCCCACCGGCACCCAGACCGCGGCGGTCAGCGCCCATGTGCCGGTCGCCGAATCCATTATCGTGGGCGAGGTGCCCGATTCCTTCGTGGACGTCGCCGATACCGAGGATATGCTCAACCTGCTGAACTGACGCGCCCGCCCTCGCCCGCATATTCCCTGCGCCCCGGGGCTTGCAAACCGCCGCGGAATCCTGTACTATGAAGGTGGCGGAGAGCCGAAAGGAGGAGGCCCCATGCTGTTTCGGAAATGTGCGGGCGGAGTCGTCTTTTTGGAGGGCAAGGTATTTCTTCTCAGAAACGAAAAAGGCGAGTGGGTGCTGCCCAAGGGCGTGGTGCGCGGCGGCAAGCCGCAGCAGGAGGTGGCCGTGGAGCGGGTCAAAAGCGAGGCCGGCGTCGGCGCGGACATTCTGGAAGCCGTGGGCGAGACCAACTACGAGTTTTACTCCATCACCCGGCGCACGCCGGTTTGCAACCGCGTGATGTGGTATACCATGCAGGCGCAGAGCCCTTCGTTCCGCATCGCGTTTGAACAGGGCTTTACCGACGGCGGCTGGTTCCCGCTGGACGAGGCGCTGGACATGATTACCTATACGCAGGACAAATCGCTGGTACGGCTGGCATGGGAAAAGTATAAGGCGCAGATGGCCGAAGTGCGCTGAAGCGGCCCGGCCAGGGCATGCGCGCCCGTTTTTCTCCGGTTCGCTCCGGCACCCGAAGGCGGCGAGGAACGTTTCGTTCGCGCCTTTCCGCCGGCGGTTTTCGGTGTCTTCCCCCCGCGCGGTTGACGCGCGCGGGGTTTTTGTGTTACGATAGAGGATAGGGAAGTATGTGTGGGAGGTTTATTCCATGTCAGGGCACTCCAAATGGGCAAATATCAAGCATAAAAAGGGCAAGGCCGACGCGGCGCGCGGCAAGATATTTACGAAAATAGGGCGCGAGATTGCCATCGCCGTGCGCGAAGGCGGCTCGGACCCGGAAACCAACGGCAAGCTGCGGGACGTGGTGGCCAAGGCCAAGGCCAACAATATGCCCAACGACAACATCCTGCGCTCCATTAAAAAAGCGGCGGGCGAACTGGGCAGCGTCAATTATGAAGAAATTACCTACGAGGGCTATTCCGCCGGCGGCATGGCCGTGCTGGTGGAGTGCGTAACGGACAACCGCAACCGCACCGCCTCGGACATCCGCCATTATTTCGACAAGTTCGGCGGCAACCTCGGCGCGACGGGTTCGGTCGGCTGGATGTTCGACCGCAAGGGCCTGATTGTCGTGGACCGCAAGCCCGGCATGGATGAGGACGAGGTCATGATGGCCGCGCTGGAAGCCGGCGCAAGCGACGTGCAGACCCTGGACGATGCGTTTGAAATCTACACGGAGGTGGGCGACTTCTCGGCGGTGCGCGAAGCGCTGGAGAAGGAGCGCATGTCCTTTCTTTCGGCGGAGCTGACGCGCATTCCCCAGAACACCGTGGACATCGGGGACGCGGAGGTGCTGGAGAAAATCGAGAAGCTCCTGGAAGCGCTGGACGATATGGACGACGTGCAGAACGTCTACCACAACGGGAATCTGCCGGAGGATGAGGAGGAGGACGAGTGAGCGCTTGTCTTTCCCCGCGCCATCTGGTATGATAGCAACGTCCTGTATGGACGTGAAGAGAGGAGTTCTTGCGATGCTGAAGAAGACATTCATTCTGGTTTTGACGGTGGCCATGCTCCTGTCCTCCGTCGCCATGGCGGAAATCACCAACCGCGACCAGCAGCTGCTGGGCGGCGTTGCGGTTTCCAACGCCAACGACACGTTTTTCTTCGCCCCGATGGAGGAGGGCGCGACCAAGCATTGGGGGCTGTATGCGCTGAGCTCCTGCTCGACGGGCACGCCCATCGTCGAAATCACCAACGGGTTCCCGGCGCGCCTGGTGCATGCCGATGATACCCATGTGTACTTCCTGGGCTATACGGATGAAAACCGTACCGTGCATACGCTCTATAGCGTGGAAATCGCCACCGGCGCCAACGAAACCCTCCTGACGAACATCCAGTCCGTCTTCGTCAACGAGGACGATTCCTTCCTGTATGTGTCCAGCGATGACCTGTATACGCTGTGCAGCTATGATATCGCCGAGCGCAAGGCCGAAGAAATCAAGGACATGAGCAACAGCGAAAAGACCATCTACGACGCCGCCTATCACGACGGCGAGCTGTACTTCATTACCCGCACCGCGCAGGGCACGGAAAACGGCTATCAGTACCAGACCAAGAGCGGAAAAGCCACCAACCTGGTAGACCCCAAGCCCGCGCTCGTCAACGGCCTGCTCTATGAGGGCTACCGCATCTACGCCAACGACGCCGCCGGCACGCGCATTTTCGCGGTGCCCATCGGCAAGGAAAACGCCACGCAGATAGGCGCCCAGTACGCCACGACCCTGTCGAGCTACCGCTTTGGCGAGGCCATCTTCGTCTACGACGCCACCAACCACGCGCTGGTGCGCTGCCCGCTGGACGGCTCCGCCACGCAGTCCCTGCCCCTGGATGGCGATACGCTGACGCGCCTGATTATGGGCGGCTACAAGGACGAAATCCTCCTCTACGAGGACGGCGGCATCTATTCCGTCGCGGGCGATCTGTCCAGCCAAACCCGGCTGTTCGACTTCAGCACCTCCACGGCCGGCCAGCTCTGGTGCAACATCGCGCTGGCGCATGACGGTTCCGTCCTGATGTTCGGCTATGGCTCGGACACCTATACGTTCTGGAACTCCATGATGCCGACCGGCGTGTACGTCTACTCCCGCACCGGCGAGCAGCTCTTCGGCTATCCGGTCATTGAGGAGGGTGCGGAAGAAACCGCCGACGAAAACGCCAACCCGCTGGAAGGGCTGGGCGAAGTGGTCAACGAACCGGCCGAGGACGACACGTTCTTCAGCTTCTGAGCGCCCGTTGCCAGGTATCTGGTGTGCAAAAGCGGACGGCAGCAAAATGCTGCCGTCCGCTCAGCTTGTTGAAAAAGGCCGGCAATGCCGGCCTTTTCCGACGGTCCTTCGCTGCAAGGCTGAGAAACAGCCTTGCAGCGAAGGAAACATCATGTTCCTGTGCGCAAAGCGCACGGGCGGAACATGATAGCGGAAGCGGCTTGCAGCCGCTCCTCGCGGCGTACACGCCGCCGCTGCGGATGAGATAGGAAGGGGCTGGCCGCCCCTTCCTGCATCCCCGCAGATTTGTCGATACGCGGAACCTTGCTGCGCAAGGCTTCCGAACCCGCCGCGCATGTCGCCGGGT
>DVFI01000147.1 GCA_018713305.1 Candidatus Avichristensenella intestinipullorum | reverse complement strand
TGCCTGCTCTTTTCTGTTTCTCTTCTATACACCTATATTATAGATTCGACATGCTTATCCGCTTTTCCTTATGAAAAAAAGACCGTTGACTTGGTTTTGTCAACGGTCTGAAGGCCGGCGCTGCCGGCCTTTTTCGACAAGCAAAAGTCATATCGTTGCAAAACAACGCTTTTCACGCCCAGAGGGCCGGACAATGCCGGCCCTCTGAGGGAACTTTCTATGGGGATGGGAAAAGGGACGCGGGATCAGAGCACGGTCTCGCCCGTCAGGGCTTTCCAGCCCGCACGGATGGCGTTCTGGTTCTGTACGCCATAGTTCGGGTCGTTGCGCTTGCACTCGTCCATGTCGCGCAGGAAGTGCACGCACAGGTGGCCGTCGAAGTTATTGTTGTCGATATTGCCACTCAGGTGCGGCGTGTTGTGCATGGCGCACAGCACCCACGTTCCGTTGGGAATCTTGGCCCAGACCACCTTGGGCGTCCACGTCGTAATGCCGCCAAACGCCGCGTTCATATACATGGTGTCCTCTGCCGTCAGGGGCTCGGAGTCCGCATGGTTGCCCAAAGAGAGCGCCTTGAGCTTCCAGGTGTAGTTCGTGGCCGGATCAAATATCTGGAATACGTCACCGTTCTTCATCGTCGGACGCACTTCGTCAAACCAGTGCAGCAGCTTCACCTCCGAAGCGGACGGCCCCTGGATTTTGCCTGCGCCCAGGCTGCTGCCGGAGGAAGAAGAACCCGAGGACGAGGAGCCCGCCGATACCGCCGTGCCGCTGTACAGCTTGGCCAGGGTATTCTGTCCCGCGATGCCGTCCACCACCAGGCCGTTGGCCCTCTGGAAGGCGAGTACCGCGCTTTGCGTGGCCGTGCCGAAATAGCCCGTCGCGTTGGCCGTCATATAGCCCAGCTCTCTGAGCTTTTCCTGCATCGTGGTAATCAGCGTGCTGCGCTGGCCGTATCTCAGCGTGGCATAGGTCGTCGTGCCGGAACCGGTGCTCGTATTGCCCTGTCCTGCGGAGACGGCGTTTCCGCTGTACAGCGCCGCCTGCGTGTTCTGCCCGGCGATGCCGTCCACGTCCAGATTGTTGGTGCGCTGGAACGCCTCCACCGCCGCGCGCGTGGCCGTGCCAAAATAGCCCGTCGCGTTGGCCGTCATATAGCCCAGAGATTTCAGCTTCTCCTGAAGCGTTTTCACCGCGCTGTTGGTCATTCCGTATTTCAGCGTCGCATACGTCGTACCGGTGGTTGTGCTGCCCGACGACGTGCTGCCGCTGCCCGACGACGTGCCGTTTGCGGGCGCGCCGCTGGAGTACAGCAGCGACTGCGTCACGACGCCCGCCTTGCCGTCCACCGTCAGACTGGCCCGCTGCTGGAAGGCCATCACCGCATTTTCCGTATTGCGGCCGAAAATGCCGTCCGCGCTGTCGTTCAGATAACCCAGCTCTATCAGGCGCGCCTGCAGCGTGCGCACATCCTCGCCCCGGCTGCCCATGCGCAGCGTGGTACCGGAGACGGTGCCGGACGTGCTGCCGGATGTGCTCCCGGACGTGCTTCCGGACGTACTGCCGGATGTGCTCCCGGACGTACTGCCGGAGGCCGACTTGGCCGACGAGGAGAACAGCACCTTTTGCGTGCCGCCTCCGGCGATGCCGTCCGTGGCCAGCCCGTTGGCGCGCTGAAATGCCAGCACCGCGTTGAGCGTATCCGCGCCAAAGTTTCCGTCCGCGCTGCCGGTCAGATAGCCCAGCTCTATCAGGCGCTTCTGCAGCTCCTGCACATAGGGATTCTCGTCTCCCTCCTTCAGCGGATAATAGCCGCTGCGCGTCATCTCCATGAGATAATCGCTGCTGCAATAGCCGGTATAGCCGCCATAGGAAACGCGCGTCCATGCGCCGGACGTGCCGAGCACCGTGACTTCCGTACCGCCCTTGATGATGGTAAGCGTATCAGATGTCGTGCTGCCGGATTTGCGAATGCGCAAATTACACCGCGCGACCGCTGTCGACTCCGCCAGCGCCCCCGGAGCCGCCAGCGCCAGTACCAGCGCAACCGCCAGTACAAATGCTCCCATACGTTTCCTCATACGAGTAGCCCTCCCTTGGCTAGGTTAAGGCCATTATAGGGGAGAATATGTCGAATGTCAAGTATTTTCGTAACATTTTCTTCATGTATTGCGTGATTTGTTAATAACACATCGCGTTTTTGTAATATTCATTCCGCATCAGACGGCGGAACCGGGAAGGACGTTGGCCAGACGGGCGGAATCGGAGCCAGGCGATAGGTTCGGGCCGCCGCAGAGGCGTGCGGGCCATACGTCAGGCGAGATAGCCGGCCGGTTTGCGCGCCTTCTCCCGCTGCGCCCGCTCCTGCAGCATTTGCGTTTCCACCGCCTGCTCGCGCTGCGCCAGCGCAATCAGCTTATCCAGGCGAAGGCTGGCTTTCAGCGCGCCGGCATAATCGCCCGCCAGGTATTTGTCCTCCGTTTCTGCGCGCAAATCGACAATCCGCGCTTCCAGGCTGCGCATGAACTCCCTCCTGTCGTGGTTTCTCGATGTAATCATACAAAATATAGCCCCGTATCGCAAGGGGGAAAAAATGTCGAAGTGTGTCGCGCGCGCGAAAACTGGCGAAAATCAACAAATCCGGCGATATATGGGAACATAGCGCCCTGGTCATTCGTTAATTAAAGCGAGTCTTGGATAAACAGGCTCGATTTTATCCAAACTGCTACCGGCGGCGGTTGAGCACCGGAAACGCAGATTTCTTTCCAGAAGATGCAAGAATCGGAAAGGGTCGAACGTTTCAATAATGGTGGGCGAGGGCGGTGTAGCCGGGAATGTCCAACGCATCCGAGGTCAACGACCTGTTTGAACGGCTATACAGCCAATACGCCGACGATGTACTCCGGGTTTCCTACTTTTACTTGGGCGACCGCCAGAAGGCGGAGGATGTGTGCCAGGACGTGTTCCTGCGGCTGTTGACGCGCACGCCGGAAATTGAGCCGGGGCACGAAAAAGCATGGCTGCTGAAGGTGGCGCTCAACCGATGCCGCGACCTGTGGCGCGCGGCCTGGGTGAAGCGGGTGGTGCTCGGATCCCCGTTCGACTGTATTCCCGCGCCGGACGACATCGATCAGCGGACGGAGAAAGCGGATTTAATGGAGGCGGTTTCCAAATTGTCTCCTGCGTTTAAGGAGGTCATTCTCCTGCACTATTATCAGGGATTCGGCATTGCGGAAATCGCCGCGATGTTGAATCTGCCGGAAGGGACTATCTCCAGCCGTCTTTCGCGGGCGCGCAAAAAGCTGGAAATCATGTTGAAGGGAGGTGAGGTTCGATGATTGAGGTGGAGAACCTGCGGTCTACCGCGGATGAGATGCTCAGCGGTCTGCACGCTCCGCCGGGCATGGCGCAGCGGCTGCGCTTTCAGGCCGGCGCGCTGGACAACCTGCCGCAGATTGCAGGGGAAATGCTCGGCTCGCTCCAGGCCGGTCCCGCGCTCCGTCATCGAATTCTCGTCGCCGCAGACCGCGCCAGGCATCCGTTCCGCCTGCTTGCTCCGGCCTGCCCGCGCAAGCGCACGGCGCATCCGGGCCTGCTCCGCCTGACGCCCGCGTTGGGCATGGCGGTCTTGCTGGTCATCATGTTGGGCGTGGGTTCGCTCTATGGGGGCACGGTCCCGGGCAGCCCGTCCAACGAGCTGGAAAGCTATGCGGCGGGCCCCGTGCAGACGCTGTCCGACGTCTCGCAGTTCCGCTCGCTCTTTGCCGGCGAGGGCGCCAATCCGCCGCTGCTGGCCATCAACGGACGGTACTACCGGATGCTGACCACGCCGCTCGCGGTGTCCAGCTCGCTGGTGGGCGCGCCGATTGCGGACGTGCAGACCTATACGGACGAGCCGTCCCTGTCCACGCGCGTAGGCGTCGTATCCAACGTGGTGGCCGAGCGTTCGCAGGTCTATGAGGTGACCGGCCTGTCGCAAAAGACGGCGGTAGCCGCGGAGGTGGACGGCACGCTGCGCCTGTTCCAGCGCGTCAGCTATGCGGCCGCGTCGTTAATCGGCGAAGAAATGTTCGAGGATACGCTTGACGTAGGCGGCCAGGTGGCTTCGCTGGAGCTGTCCGGCGTCGGCGTGGTGAACGATGAAACGCGCGTCAATGAGCTGCTGTATATGCTCAACGAGTTTGCGGTCTGGAGCGGCTCGGAGATTGGCGAGGCGGATCAGGCGCTGACGATTTACTTGAAGAACGGGCTTTCGTTGCAGCTGCTGGTGGACGGCGACGTGCTGTGGGGATGCGGAGCCTGGGCCTGCCCCGAGTTCTTCGACGCCTTTGCACAGGCGGTCGTCTGACCCGCAGGGTTTCCAAAAACTTGCTGCGCCTCCGGCATTGCCGGGGGCGCTTTTTTGCCGGAAATACGCGCTGCGCCTGTGTTTTCCGGAACGCTTCGGCGTTTGCGGGCAAAGCGGCGAAGCGTGGCAGGCCGGCGCTGCGCGGCTCCCCGGGCCGCGGCCTGTGCGCAGGGAAGCGCTTCCGCGTCCAAAACGCAGGAAAACCGGCGACATACGCGCCGGTTTTCGCAAGGACAGGGCCGCGGCAGGACGGGGCGGTCTCCCGCCAGGGTTCTCCGCCCGCCATGTCCCGGGCCCGTCAGTCAAACAGCCGGGCGAACGCGGGCACAACCTCCTTGATAACCATCCGGGAGGTATTGATGCATATATCCACGTTCAGCCGGTCTCCCCAGTTCTGCCCCGTATAAAACGAATAGTAGCCCGCGCGCCTCTTGTCCACGCTCTGAATCATCTGCCGCAGCTCCCGGTCGGTCAGCTTCTCGTCTTCCGGCGCATTTTCACGGCAGCGCTGCATCTTGCTTTCCATATTGGCGCAAACGAAAATACGGAACGGGTGGTAGTCCTTCAGCACATAGTCCGCGCAGCGGCCCACGATGACGCAGTCCGACTTTTCCGCCATTTCCCGCAGGATGTTCGACTGCTCCCGATAGACCGACAGGCTCTGGTCGAACGCCGGATTGGGCGCGGGATAGAAGCTGCGCCCGGTATGGATGGGGAACGAGAACACGGGCGCCCGCTCCGACACCGACTGGATATACTGTTCCGACAGCGACGTACGGCGCGCGATTTCCGCAATGATCTCATGGTCGTAATAGGCAATTTTCAGCGTTTCGGCCAGCCGGCGTCCCAGTTCACGCCCGCCGCTGCCGAATTCGCGGCCGATGGTAATAATCCGATGCATGGAATCCGCCCCCTCTTTCGCGCCTGCCGCGGGCGCGCGCCCGCGCCATGGATTCGCCTTCGGCTCCTGATAGCATTATACAATGCGCAGCCTGCTTGTCAAGTCCGGAGGCCCCGCCGCGCCCGCATCATTGCGCGCCGCGGGCGCGCTCATACGCCTGGATGCGCACGGACACGTTCTGCTGAAGGTTGCGGTAGAAAAATTCGTAATCGTAGATATGGTAGCTGCCCTCCGGGAAAATATCCAGCACGGGCGGATATTCGGACGGCTGAATATCCGTCACCTTCAGCGTGCCGCGCTGCGGGTCAAGATACGCGCCGCACAGCTGCGGAATCTCCTCCAGGATAGAGCCGTCGTATCCGGGATAGACAAAGCCGAGGTTTTCCTCCTTGGCGGCGGGGGTGGAATCCGTTTTCCAGTTCAGGGGGTTGATGGCGTAGGTAAAGGTGCCCTCGGGCACCACCAGCGTATCGGTCACCGACTCCGCTTCGCATTCGAAGCAGATGATGACGCCCGTATCCTCCTCGCCCTGCGCCATTTTCAGGCTTGGGCAGGCGGCCAAATCCTCCGCGGTCACGCGCCAGCCGATAAGATATGCGGCGACGAGCTGTTCCTGAAAGGCGGCGTCGCCGCCGTACTGCTTGAGCAGGCGCAGGCCCAGCTCGGCCCCCTGCGAAAAGCCCGCAATCAGGAACGGACGGCCGTTGTTCTCATGCTCCAGATAGTAAGCGAAGGCATCCTGCACATCCTGCCATGCGGCGTCCTGATAGGCCAGGCGCTCCGCTTCGTCCAGCGTATAGGCGTTGAGGGTCAACTGGCGGTAATAGGGGGCGAAAAAACGCGCCTGCGCGTCATAAATTCCCTTTTCCATGTTGATGCTGCCGAGAATGGCTTCCAGGGCCTGCGCATCGTCCAGATTGTCCACATAAAACTCGTTTTCGCCGCCCTGTACGTTGGTGGGCGCAATGAAAAATACGTCCACCGGCTTTTCCGCATCCGTTTCCGTCTCATAATAGGCCCACCGGGAGGCAAGCGCATAGTCCGTCCCGGTTTCGTCCGCCTGGCCGCACGCGCACAGGCACAGCAGCGACAGCAAAACCGCCAGCAACCCCGCCAGCTTTCCATGCATGCTCCGCTTGTTCATCCGATATCCTCCCTTTCCGTCTTTGCCAAGCCCGCGGGAATGCACGCCGTTGCTTCCGTGCGGCAACAACGTCATCATACCGCACGGGCCGCCCAAAGTCAACGCGGCGCCCGGCCGGCGCAGCGCCCGCCGCGGCTTTGACGGTTTATTTATTATGCTGTTTCCACCAGCAGAACGCCGCTGCTTCCGGCCGGGATTTCCGCCGTAATCCGCCCCTTTTCAAAACAGGCGGCCCCGCCCGTGGCAGCGTCCGAGACAAAGGTATCCGTACAAAACGGGTTTACATAAAGAACCAGGTCGCCGCACAGCGCCGCCTGCTGCGCATATTCGTGCTTGACCTTTTCGTTCCATTCGCAGGGCGCAAAATCGCACCATACCGGCCACAGCACGACATCCGGATGGCAACGCCGCATTTCCTCCGGCCTGCCCTCGGTCCATAAATCGCCGCACAGCCCGATGGAAAACGTTTTTCCGGCATAGGAGAAGGTATCAAATCCGTTCCCCTGCCGGTAATGGGAATCGGTGCACCCACAGGCTTTCCATCCCTCGCTGACCCGATGAAAGCAATGGATTCTCTCGCCCTGGGCGCTGAGGACCAGCTGGCTGCTGAAAAGCGCGTCGCCCTCTTTTTCTATCATGCCAAAGGATACCGCCACGCGATTCTGTTCTGCCGCCCTGCCTATCTGCAAAACCAGGGGGTCATGTACCGAAAGCGCCATGCGGCAATCGGTGTCATAGTCCCAGGTCAGGCTTTCAAACCCCTGAAGCATCGACTCCCCGAACACCGCCAGGTCGGCCCGCCCCCGGCATTGTTCCAGCGTTCGCACTATCGAAGCGGCATTGTACCGCACGTCTTTGGTGACCACATGGGAAGACGCCAGGGCAATCTTCATAAGCAAGCCTCCGATTCGTCAAAGCTACCTGCGCACAGCGGACGCGCGCGGTTTTCCTTGCCCGCGCGGCCGGCGGGGCCTGGCAGGCCGTCCGGCGTCGGCAAACGCCGCTTCCCGTCGGGCGGCATGCTGCACCTTTCCCGCCACAGGCAGCCTCTGCGCGCCGGGCGCCTCATTGTTTAGGAAACGAACCGGAAAAGGCGTTTCTTCCCTTCCGCCTTTTGTATGCATCATGGAACGGCGCGTGCGGTCTGCGTCCCGGAAAGCCCAGGCAAAGCCCGTCCCAAGCGGGTTGTCCGGGAGCGGAGAAGGGAGCGGACATCAGCGTCTTTGATGCATGGGCATCCAAAACGCCGGAGCAAAGCAAACGTTGCTCCGGCTCAGTTTGTCGGAAAAGGCCGGCATTGGGAGCGCTTCGGCGCATCCGTCAGCCCGCGCCAGCGAACAGGCGTTGCATCTCCTCGGGCGTCTCGCCGTCGCGCAGCTTGCGGCACAGCAGCACGAATCGGCCGTCCACATGACGGTAGCTGCAGGTCAATAGCATGAGCAGCTCATCCTGGGAATCCGCCTCCACCGGCGAAAGCCAGTTGGAGCGTTCCACAGCGTCGCTCAGATACTCTTCAAAGGCCTGCTGTGTTTGGAAGTTCATAGGCGTTACGTCAAAGTATCCTGCGACGCCCTCCACCATAGAGGCATGGAATGCCGCTATGGGCACATAACAGGGCGTTTCCTCGTCATAAATGGTGCGGAACGTAATCAGCGGATGGGCAAAGGCGTACTCGGCGTTTTCATACTCCGCCAACGTGCCGAACATCGCTCCGCTGCGCATATCGTGCCCGTGCAGCAGCAGCACGCTGTCCCGCGGGAAGAACATATTCCTCTCGTTGAGGAATACGGTGCCGTTGCTGTCCTTTTCGCCAAAGAAGTTATGGTCCAGATAGTATTCGTTGTCGCGCTGCACCACCGGCAGGTCGATGGACTCCCCCGCCGTGAGCCAGCCGATTACATCCGGGTTTGCCTGATAGAGGGGCAGAAAGTCCTCCTGAACAGCGGGCAGAACAGCGGGCGCAGACGCCTCCGCCTGTCCTTCTTCCAGCGGCGGCGACTCCTCCGCGCGGGCGGAGCCCAGCAGGGCGCTCAGCCAGCCGGAGGATGCCGTGGGCTGGTAGAGCTGGCGCACTTCTTCTTCCACGGCGTCGGCCCGCCACATGTCCACCACATCAACGGCCACGATTGCCGCAGCCACGGCCAGCGATACAATGATGACGAGCGTCAGCAGCACCCAGATGCTTTTTCGAAGCGTTTCGTTCCTGTTGCGCATATCAGTCCCCTTCCTTATCCGCACGGGGCAGTCCTGTCAGCCGCCGCACCTCCGCGATGATGATGACCTATCCGCGCTCACCCGCGCCTGAAGCGCCTGCGCAGCAGCAGTGCCAGCAGCGCGGTCAGCAGACACGCGCCCACAATCAGGTAGCGCGTCTGGGTGTCACCGTATCCGGTCTTGGGCACTTCACTGTTCCAGCGCCGCCAGTTGACGAACGATGCGGTCGCGCCCGCTTCCGTGAGCACGCCGCTGGGCGTGTCGGCCTGCACCACATAGGCGTGATGGGCGGATTCAGTCACGGCATAATAGACGCCTACCGGCAGGCCGTCTATCCGTATGCTCTGCCCATGTGCAAGCTCCACGGTCATTATGCCGTCCGTGAGCACGCCGCTGGGCGCGCCGCCGCTGCCGATATAGGCGTAACTGCCTGCCAGCCGCCTGCCCTGCGCGTCCGTCAGGATTACGGTAAACGTGAACTTCTGCGTGGTGCTCATGCCGTATCCGCGAACGGTCTTGGTCACGGTAAGGCTGGTGGTACGGTAGCGGTTGGTAAACACGATGTTGTTCACCGTCACGCCGTTCCTGCGCAGGTGCTTGCTGACGGACAGGGTGCCGTTCTCGAGCTTTTCCACCCGCACCTCGACGGTATAGACCGCCTCGTCGTAGAAATAGCCCGGCGTGCCGCCCCTCGTTTCGGCAATCGTATAGGAGTACGTGCCCGGCTCCGTAAAGACCATTTCACCGAAGCGGAAGGAGCCCGCCCCGCTGATGGACACGCTCGCCGTTCCGCCGGTCGTTCCGCCCGGCATGGGGCATGTCGGCGACTGCGGCGTCAGCGTGAAGGTAAAGACCTCCCCGGGCGCGTTCATACCGTCCAGGAGCTTTTCGCCCTCCAGCACGAGATACGCCTTCTGCAGGGTGTTGATCACGTCGTATCCGTCGACCTCGGTGTCGTAATTCTCCACCGGTTCCTCGGAAATGGTATAGGCAATCTCGGTTCCCCTGTCGTACTTGGGCAACTGGTCAAAGCTCCATGCCCATTCGTCCGCCTCGGTCACGGTCAACGTTTCGATGAGCTCGCCGTCGGCCCACAGTTTGATGACGATGCTCTCAGGCCGCTTTTGATAACGGTCGTCTTCATCGTTCCATATCTTTTCGCCGGAGATGGAAATCATCTCCTGCTTGTAGGTATTGGTAATCACATAGCCTGCTTCGGCGTCGCCGGTGACGGCCTGCTGATAGTCCGGGATGTATACCTCGCTGACGGTATAGCGGATCATATCGCCATTTGCGTCATAGGCGTCGAGGTCTTCAAATACCCCCTGCCACTGATTGCCGGCGTTGAGGGTGAGGGTCTTGTCGGTGGCTGCTCCGTTTGCCAGCAGCGTGACCTCTATGCTCTCCGGCTGCGTGCCGGCGGGCGCGCTGCCCTCCCACACCTTCCTGACAGGAACGTCGGTCAGCAGGGTGTTGGTAATCGTTGCCGCGCCCTCGCTGACGGAAACGGACGAACGGTATCCCCCGGCCTCGACTTCCCGCACCGTGTAGCTGTACAGCGCGCCGTTTTCGTCATATTTGGGAAGGCGCGTGAACTCGCCCTTCCAGCCCGTGCTGCCTGACAAGGTGAGGGGCGAACCGTATGGGTGGTCATTTTGCAGGAGCACCACTGTTACCTCATCCGGCCGCGTGTTGCCCGCATTGCCGCCGTCCAGCCAGACCTTTTCCACGGGCAGCCCGGTGAGCAGCGTATTGGTGACGGTAAAGGTGTTTGTGGCCGGCTGGACGCCTATCTTGATGGAATACCCATCCGGCACGCCTTCCTCCGCTACGGTATACGTAATCTTCTGATTGTCTTTATCGTATTGAGGCAGATTCTCAAACATGCCTGCCCATTCCCCATCCGCGTTGGGAAGGGTCAGGCGTTCGCCGGTATCGTTTTCGTTCGCCAGCAGTTTGATGGTGATACTTTCCGGGCGTGTGTTCTCCTGATTTTCTCCATCTATCCACACCTTGCGGACGGATACTTCTGTCAGCAGCGTATTGCGGAGAATGCGCCCTTCGATTTCCGACTCATAGCCGGCCGGCGGATTGACCTCCTGAATGGTATACTGGATTTCCTGGCTCTGCTGGTTGTACCTGGGCAGGTCCGCGATGGTAAACTGCCATGTATGGCTGCCAGCAAAGGAGGGCGTGATTGTGAAGCTGCCTTCCACAAATTCATGTTCGCTCGTCGTTTCGCCAATGGTGAGCTTGGCCGTCCCGGTAAAGGGCGTTCCGTCGGCCAGAAGCACAAGCTCCAGGCTCTGCGGCCGGTCCGCCGCGCCTCCGTCATGCCAGTGCTTGGTCCAGGTAATGCTGGCGGTCAGGCGGTTGACAAAGGTGAACAGCGGCTTGTCGTCCGGCCCCGTGCTTTGGCTCACCTCGACGAATTGCACGCCCGCGGGAGGCGTGTGCTCCCTTACGCCATAGTCGGTTTCCTTGGCAGGCAGCGTTCCGTCCTCATTGGGCATGTAGACCGGAAGGTCTGAAAAGCGTCCTTTCCACGCCTCATATTCTGCCGCCTGTCCCGGAGAGGCATCCACTTTGCCGTCCAGTTTCAAATCCAGCTTCGTATCTTTCATGCCTGCGCCGTTGTTGTATTGCAGGCGGAGCTTCACCGGCTTGCGTGCGGTTTCGGGCGGATTGTTTTCCCATTGTTTTTCTACCAGGATCTCCGTTCCGCGGAGCGTATTGGTGATATCGCTGGTAAAGCCTGTGTCCGCGCTTCCGCCGTGCGCATAGGAGGTAGTATAGTTCTGGTAGAATGTCCCGCCCTCGTCAACAACGTCCTTCTGCGACCCTGCCTGCAGCTCCACGGCGCGGTACGACAAGGCAACTCCCTGGGCATTCTGCCTGGGCAGGCCGCGGATGATGGGGGCCGTATCGCTGCTTGCGGACTTGCCCGCCTCAATGGAAAGAACCAGCGGGCTGGCGCTGCCGTCCGCATTGAATGCGCATACAGGCGTCCATGTTGCCCCTTCATCTGCGGACTGCTGCACCAGCACGTCAACCTTCCACCGCTTGCCATACTGGCCGTCCGGGAAGGGCCGCGTGCCGAAGTAGTCGCCATGGTCGTTCGCCCACGTCTTGCTGACGGTCAGGGTGGTCGTGTCCAGTGTATTGATGCTGCGGGTCACCCTGCCATCGGTGCTCATCTCAAACCTGCCGTCTATCGTATAGCCTTCGCCTTCGTCTATGTTGATGACATAGTCGTTGGAGGATGCATCGCCCACGCTGACGGTATAGGCAATATCGTCTATCACAATCCTGGTTTCCACCACGCGGTAGGCGAGGGACAGCACCTCATTGTCCACTTTCACGCCTGCGGGCAGGTTCTCTGCAAAAAGCCGAATCTCGCTCCATGCTTCCGTATCGTTGATAGGTTCTGTCACCGTCTTCGGCGCCAGGTTCAGGGTATGGCCGGGGAATTTTGCATCCAGATACTGCTTCGCGTCTTGCCAGGTCCCATTCTCTCCCTCCCGCACCTGGAGTGCAAAGGTGACGGTCACCTGTGCGGCAACGACGTTGTAGTCGGCGTTTTCAAACCCTTCCCACTGCTTGGTATAATAGGCCTCTGCGAGGATGCTGTTGTTAATATCCGGCATGGACAGCACATGATCCTCTGCAGCCAATGCCGCCGATTGGGACACGGCGCCGCTGGCCGGCGTGGACGCATAGCCGGGCACCGGCTCTTCCGTCACCCTGTAAATCCACGGCATGCCGTTGGGGGCATAGCGCCCAAGGCTTTCGCCCTCGGAGGTAATGGTGTAGGTCCATGTGTCGCCGTCCGCCGGCTTCTCCCACGCTATCTTATAATGGGTATTCTCTGTCAGCGGCTGTTCGGGGATGGAGTTTGCCTGTCCCGGCTGGGCGTTTGCGTAGCGGGAGAGCGAAATGGTGATGCTATCAGGCCGCAGCGCATCGCTGAAGCCCTCGTCCAGCCACCGCTTTGTGCCGGTGAGGGAAATGACTTCCGGCCCTTCCGGCGCATTGGCGAACGTGGCGGCAGGATCGACGGCAGGCGTGCCACCGTCCGCCGCAGGTTGCAGGCCGGTCACTGCGACTTTTACATTGCCATCCGTCGCCACCGCGTCCCATGCAAGGTCGCCCTGCGCAGCCCATGTCTGATATCCGTCCAAATTGTCCTTGATTTCCGTTACGGTATAGGTATACGCAGCGCCGTTAGGGGCATAGAGGGCAAGATCCTCGAAGAGGAACGTATATGCATAAGGCGCCGTTCCCGATGCCGCCGCCTCTTGAATGTCCGCTGCGGCCCATGTCTGCTCCATACTGAAGGAGCTGTCTTCCACCACCGTCCCGGCCGTGCCTTCGGCATAGCTGGTATAGCTGCGCGTAAGCCGCATGGTGACAGAGGGGTACCCCTCCGGGTTTTCCGGCAGCTTGAGCAGCTTCTTCACGGCCAGTCTGCCCGTTATGCTTTTATAGCCGTTTTCCAGCACATAGGTATGGGTGGGGTTGTTCGGGATGTTAAACACGTCCTCCACATCCGGTTGCACCGGCAGGCCGTCAGGCCAGCAGATGCCCGCTTCCTGCAGATAATAGAAGTAACGCTGTCCATGCTCATTATACTTGGGCAGCGGGCTGTCGGTATTCCCGCCTACAACGATAGCGCCGTTCACCAGGCTGTTGGTGTTTACGCCGGCGTAAGCAATCTTGAACTGGTAGGAACCGTTGACCAGGGCATCGGCCCACTTTTCCACGGTGAGGGTCGCGGAGAATTCCTGTTCGATGGCCTCGCCCTCGTCCCGCAGGTCGTTGCTGTTGGCGTCCAGCGCGCGCGTGACCTCAAAGGCGACCGCAGGCAAATCCACCGCCGGATACGCGCCGGGCAGCGCGCTCCACAGCTTCTGCCCTTCGATGACCAGTTCCGCCTCCAGGCGGTTGGTGATGGTGCCTTCTTCCAGCAGGCAGCATTTGCCCGCCTGCTCGATGCGAATCTTGGGCGACGGCTGGCCATGTATCACATTGCCCTGTACCGTTCCCTCAGAATCATATTCCGTGCCATAGGGCGTTCCTTGGTAGCTGTATTCAGCGGGCGCATAGTCAAAGTCCGCATGCTGCACCTGGATATACTCTGCGGCATAGTAGAAATACTCGTAGCCCTCGCTGTCATACTTCGGCACGCTCAGTTCCGCGCGCCATGCATGGCTTCCATCGGTTGCGGTGTAGACCCGATAGTCCTCGAGGTAAACTTCAGGTTTCGTCAGTTGGCCATTTTGCAGCGTGACGCGGTAAATGTCGAGATAGATATCCGGGCGTCTTCCTTTCGCTTCCGCGTACTGGTCCTCCCACTGTTTATACCATTTGACGATTTTGGCGCCGCTGAGTGTGTTGGTAACGCTCTGCTTCAGGTCCGACTCGGCATGCGTGCTGTTTCCGGTATCCTCCACGTCGCCATAAGTCACCGTATACGGCGGCAGCCCTTCCGGCCATTCCGACACCGTTTCGCCCGTCGTGGTATCCACCAGCACCTCGCGCACGACATAGTGCGCCACTGTGCCGGTCGTGTCGTACATTGGCAGTCCCGCAAAGACATACGCCGTTGTGCCGCCAGACGCGAGGACAATCGGCTGGCGCGTGCCGCCTGTCACCTCCACATAGCTGCCGCCCAGGCAGACGGTGCCGCTTGCATAGTCGATGTCATACCCTTTGCCCTGCGCATATGCGGGATGGAATTCCACCTGCAGTGCAAGGGAATAACCCTTCTCTGCTATCGCCTGGGCAAGAAGCGCGCGCGCGGAGCCGTCGCCGTCCACCCATGTTTTTTCGGCGGTGATTTTGACGTGGCCCAGCCTGCGGTTGGTGACCGAGTACCCCTGCAAGCCGTTGATGGAAAATTTTCCGTAGGTCGCATCATAGAGGTGGTTCTCTGTTTCATATTCATGGCGCGTATGTTCCGTAGGTGCGCCGGTTGGATAGCCCTCCCCATTTGTGATGTCCTGCCCGCCCACCGCTGTCTCCAGGATGTAGACCTCATCGGGATCTCTTTGGCCAATGCCTACTTCTCCGAGGTACTCGTCCGCTTCCAGGGTGATGCGCCCGATTTTTTCGTGGGTTTCCCGATCATAGACGGTAAAGGTGACATCTTCGCGGTGCGCGGTATCGCTGTCGTCTATCCAGATTTTGCGGACGAAAACCGTATTGTTCTCGCCCGGCGCGTTGATGATGAGGGTGGCATAGCTGCCGTCCTCTTCCATCCAGTGGTCATGGGCGGCGGTCCAACCCTCGGGACCCGCTGTTTCCAGGAGGATATACTCATAAAGGCGGCCGTCCGCATCGTATTCGGGCAGGCCGGAGAAGCGCCCCTGCCATGCTTCCACTTCCTGAAACGCTACGCCTTCCCCGTTGCAGGGTGTGCTTTGCGTGTCCACCGTACCGTCCATGGTTGCCGAAACGTAGGGCTGCCCGTCAAAATCAAATTCCTCGCCGGAAATGGTCCGGTACAGTGCGATTGTGATTTCCGTGCCCTCCAGCGGTTCGGCCGGGTTGCCGTCTTGGTCCTGCCACTGCTTTTCGATGTCGTATTCGGTGGTATCGGTCAGCCTATTGGTCACGGTGGTATGGTTGCCGACGGTTTCCGCCGTGCTTTGATAGTCCACGTCGCGCAGCACATGGTTCTCAAAGCCCCTTTGCCGGAGCACGAAGCTGCCGTCGGCCTGCAGCAGGTTGTCCGTGCTGCCTTCGCCCTGGTAGACCCCCGTTTCCACCCACTGATACGCCAGCGGCACACCCGACGCGTTGTTCGAGGGCAGATTGGATACCGTGCGGGTGCCCGTCAGATTGTCCGCCTGGAAGCCGCTCATGCGCACGGTCACAGGCTGACCGTCCTCGCCGGTTACGACCTCCCATTCGTTCTCGTCCGCCGCCCTGCGCTGAAGCGTAAATTCCACGGCCACATCCTCAAATTCCGTCTGGAAAGCCGAAGCCTTCCACTCTTTGGAAACGGAGGAAGACGTGGTGCGGAAGACGCGGTTGGTGATGGCGCCGCCGTCATAGATGTTGGTGGTCTCCCTGGCCATGCCATCCGGCAGAACGTCGGAACCGGGGATTACATTGCCCTCCTCATCCAGCCTGCCGAAGACCTGCTCATAATCGTCGGCAAATTCTCCGGACATATATTCTCGGGCGCAGTAGATATACTCATACCCGTCCTGGTCGTACTTTGGCAGGGGCGAGTAGCCGAATGTACCGTTTTCATTCGGCTCCATGGTGATGATACTGCCGTTGCTGTCATATGTGGGGGAGGCGGTGCTCGGGTTGCTGCCCTTGCGGAACCGCCAGAGTTGGATTTCGATGTCCGGGCGATTCGGGTTTTCGCCAAAATCGGCCCAGAGCTTTGTTGCCTGAAAACTCTGTTCGCCGGTCAGGACCAGGTTGGCGACGCCGCCCGGGTAGAGGGCGTCGGTATCGTTGGCGAAGTTGGGCGCATTGGTGTTGTCATACGACACGTCAAGATAGTCGCTTGGTTCAAAGATGTCGTCCCAAATCTTCGTGTCGTCCCCGTTATGTTTGATGGCGTAGACCAACAGCGTGCCGTCGATGTTGTACTTCCATGTGTTTTCGATTGTCACCGTGGCGGTATATATGCCGTTTCCGCCGCCGGCGATGGC
>DVFI01000146.1 GCA_018713305.1 Candidatus Avichristensenella intestinipullorum | reverse complement strand
ATGGCAGAAGGATATGGGGCTGCTGGGCGCAGCTTATATATCAAAAGTGCGCTCAGCCTGGACTTGCTCGTTCCGCTGCTAGGAGCCAATTTTCTAACTTCCCTTACGCTGTATCTGATGAAGAAGAACGCTGGCGGGGAGAAACGGTATGGGTTGGCATGTACACTGGGATTGGTGTCCTGCCTTTCGGATTGGCTTGAAAATCTTGCCATGATTGGCGTGATTACCACTTACGAACAACCCGTTATGGCCTTCGCTGTTATGGCAAGAATGATGACAACGATAAAATATTTGGCCATCATCATATTTGTCGCAGTGATTGTCCGAGAAATCTATCTGCGCAAACGGCGATTGTGAAATATGGGCTATGAAAGTTTTTATTCAGACCGGCAAGCGATGAAACCGTGTATATGTATGCGCAGCTTGTCGAAAAAGGACGGCGCGGCCTGTTACCGGACGTGATGAACCCCTTGCGGC
The DNA here is from genome assembly GCA_018713305.1 of Candidatus Avichristensenella intestinipullorum. Lineage (GTDB taxonomy): Bacteria > Bacillota > Clostridia > Christensenellales > Aristaeellaceae > Avichristensenella > Avichristensenella intestinipullorum. The sequence continues at coordinate 13,488 of DVFI01000146.1, read as the reverse complement.
GTCCAGCAGGGAATCCGGCCGTCTGTGTTCGCGGGTTGCTTCAACGGCGCCCATGCCAATCTCCGGTGCGGGGTTTGTGCGGGAGGGTTGGCTGGGCATGCCCGTACACAGCGCCCCATGCGCCGGGTCGGCATGCGGCATGGGGGGAAAAAGCACCGCCGCGCGTTTCGCCTGCCCTGCGCACGCGGGGGAAGGCATGCGCAGGGCAGGCGAAACGCGCGCTTTCCGGTCGGCCGCTGCCGGACGATGAAATGGCCGCGAGAAACGCTTTACGAATCGCACAACTTGTTTTACAATTTCATGTGTACGGTTCGGGAATAGGGAGACACGGGAGGGGGAGCAGCATGAAAAACCAGCGGGACGATACCGGCGTTCGCTATTTCTTTACCGGGGAATTTCGCAAGTACAAAAAAATGTTCGAGCGGCACTGCCCTCCGCCGATGAAGGTGCCCAAGGGCATGCAGCTGTGCAAATGCCATGAAGCAAGGGGCTGGATGTACTATCTGTGCAGCGGCCGGATGAAAGTGTATGTGAACAACTGCGAAGGAAACGACCGGATTGTGGCCTTTCTGGAGAAGGACACGATATTCGGCCTGGACCATTTTTCGCCGGAGCAGACGTCCCTGGTGACGATAGAATGCATGACGGACGCTTGGGTAATGCCCTTTGACGGACGGACGCTGGAAACCATGATTCATGAAAACCCGGAGTTTGCGGTGGAGCTGACCCGCTATTACTGCAAAATCGTCCGCCAGCTCTGCCATGATGCGCAGAGCCAGAGCGTGAACAATGTCTTTGTCCGCACGATTGACTTTCTGCGCATCAACTGGGGAGAAGAGGACAACAGCCGCGTGCCGCTCAGCCAGCGGGATATCGCCGAGACGGTCAACTGCTCCCGCTCAAGCATTGCGCGGGTATGCAGGGCCCTGAAGCAGGCGGGCGTCATCGTCAGCGAGGGCGTGGGGTTTCGCATCGTGGACCACGCCGGGCTTTCGGCGCTCCGGGGAAAGTACGTGTCTTTCCGCTGACAGCGCCCCGGGGCGGGGGCTATGGTTTCGGGGCGATTTTCCTTTTCCGCTTGCCGTGCAGCAAAAAGCCGCCGCCGATGCCGATGGCGAAGCAGAATACCACCAGCGCCAAATAGCGCAGGATGTCGGAGGGATTCCCCTGCAGCAGGGAGACCATGCCCCAATAGGCCGCCTCGCCTCCGCCAATCAGGAGCAGATACATCCCGCACTGGCCAAAGTCGGACAGGGGCGCCATCCATCCCATGGCGGTCATCAGGATTCCGATGCAGTACGCCAGGGTCAGGACGGTGACAATGGCGCGTTTGGTGGTCCGGAACAGCAGCTGGATCAGCAGGCACAGGGCGCCGCCGAGCAAAAACGCCTGTAGATACGTCATAGGATTCTGGCTCCCCTTTCATAGCATGCTTTGAAGCAGGGCGACGAGCAGGGCGAAGGGAAGGCCCACGCCGAAGATGATGAATCCCGACCGGAGCCCCAGGTAGCAGGCGCGCCAGGCGGACTTTCCCTCGTCCAGCGCGGCTGCGGAAAATTCCACGATGGCCGCGGAAAACCCGGTGAAGGGGAGCATGGCGCCGAAGCCGCCGAGCCCTTCCAGCTTCTGGTATTGCTCCAGCACGGTGAAAATGCCGCTGAGAAACGCGGCAATCGCCAGCATGAGGGTAATCGACAGAGAATAGTCAACGCCGGCCAGCAGCAGCAGCTCGAAGATGCCCTGCGCCGCCGCGCACAGCAGGCCGCCGATGACAAACGACCACAGGTAGTCGATGGGGGTATCGCGCACGGATATCACTCCTTTTTTGCGTAAGACAGGAAGGTCAGACGCCTGTCCCGCAGGGAAAGCGCCTGACCCCAGAAACAGCCCAAGAAGATGTTCCCTCAGATTTTCAGCGCCGCCTTATACCCGGTATGAATCGCATCGTAAATCTTGCCGGTTTGCAGGCTGTCGCCCACGTTATAGACGCGTTTGCCCATGGCCTTCAGCGCCTGATACAGGTCGTTGTTCGGCTTCATGCCCACGGCGACCAGGACATAGTCCGCCGGGATGGTCTCCTGGCGTCCCTGTTTTTCCACGACGACGCCCGCATCGCTGATTTCCCGAACCTGCGTGGACGTGAGCACCCGGATGCCGTTTTCGCGAATCATATCGCTGTAGACAATCCGGTCGCAATCGCTGCATTCCCGCATGATCTCCGGGAGCATTTCGACGATGGTCACCTGATTGCCTTCGACCTGGCTGAGCAGCACCGCCGTTTCCGTGCCGATGAGTCCGCCGCCCACGACAACCAGCCTGCCGGCGGGCTGCTTTGCCTCGGCGGTGAGTATATCGACCGCCGGCATCACATGGTCGCGGTCGCTGCCGGGAACGGGAAGCCGGACCGGGGAGGCGCCCGCGGCGAGCACCACGGCGTCGAAGTCTTTCAGGTCCTCGGCGGTGGCCGCCTTCTCTACAATGGCGATGCCCCGCTTTTTGACCTGCGTCGTCAGATACCGCAGCGCGTCGCGGATGTCCGCCTTGAACTCCGGATAGGAGGCCTCGTGGAGATAGCCGCCCAGCTTTCTTTTTTCAAAGAGGGTGACCTGGTGGCCGCGAAGCGCCAGCGTGTCGGCCGCCTTCAGGCCGGCCGGGCCGCCGCCGACCACCGCCACCTTTTTCGGCGTCTGCGCGGGACGGATAGCCAGCGCGTCTTCAAAGCCGAGCGTGGGGTTCATCGTGCAGTTGATGGACTTGCCCAGGTGATTGCCCCGGTCGAGGCAGCCCTCGTTGCAGCGGATGCAGGGGGCGATATCCTCGGGACGGCCTTCCATGGCCTTTTTCGCCCAATAGGGGTCGGCCAGGAGGGGACGGCCCATGCTGATAAAGTCGGCCTTGCCGCTGGCGAGGATTTCCTCGGCGTAATCCGGCAGGGTGATGGAGCCGGTGGCGAATACGGGGATGGAGACTTCCTTTTTGATGGCCTCGGCAGCCCAGACGTTGTGGCCCCTGGAAAGCTGCATGGGCGTCACCTGATGCACCATCTGGTGGTGGTCGCCGCCGCTGACGTCGATGGCGGCGCAGCCCAATTCCTCCAGACGCTTCGCATAGTAAATGGTGTCCTCAATGGTCATGCCGTTGGGCTCGTAGTCCGTCCCGCTCAGGCGCACGATGATGGGGAAATCTTCGCCCACGTACTCCTTGCAGCGCTTGAAGACCATTTCGAGGAAGCGGAAGCGGTTTTCCCTGCTGCCGCCGAACCAATCGGTGCGCTGGTTGGTAAAGGGGGAGAGGAAGTTGGTAATCAGGTAGCCATGAGCGCCATGAATTTCCACCACCTGGAACCCGGCCGTTTTGGCGCGCCACGCGGCCTTGCCAAAGTCCTCCACGAGCTGATGAATCTCGGCGATGGTCAGCTCCTCCGGAATGGCGGCCTGCCCGTACCGCTCATACATCAGCGGCCACGGGTTGGAAGAGGCGGATTTCATGGGCGGCCCCAAAAAACGCTGGCGGCCGCAATGCTCAATCTGGATGCAGGGCACGCAGTCGTTGTTTTTGATGGTGTCCGCCAGCCAGCCCAGGCCGACCATAAACTCATCGTCGCAGATGCCCAGCTGATTGGACGCGGATTTGCTGAATTTCCGGTCCACATAGGCATACTCCACGATGATCATGCCCACCTCGCCCTTGGCCAGGTCTTCGTAGCAGCGCACCAAACGCTCCGACACAGTGCCGTCCATGTGGCTCAGGCCGGTGGTCTGCGGCGCCTTGCAGATGCGGTTTTTGATTTCCACGTTGCCGATTTTGCAGGGGCTGAACAGGGTTGGAAATTGATTGCTCATGATGCATACACTCCTTTTGCCATCTATTATAGTACGCATCCAGGCGATATGCCGATGTTCCGGGAGAGCATTTTGTCCATTATATTGATGGCACAAGGACAGAAAACAGCGCCCGAAATTATATCACAGGACACCATTTCGGGCGCTGGGCAGGCAGGCGTATGCGGCTGATTTTCCGGACGCCGCAAGGGTGCGCGACGGGTCGGGGGCGGCGGCGGAAGCGACGGCGCCGGCAGGCGGAGAGGCCCTGCGCCATGGCGCGTCAGAAGATATCCGTACAGGGAGTTGTGCAAAAATGGTCAAAAGCGTCGGAAAGCGCCGGCCGTCCGCAGGCCCGGACAGCGCAACGCCGTGTCCGGCGGCGAAAGCGCCGGGCTTGCCGCCCTGCGCGCGGGTCAGGCCGCCGCTTCCTTGAGGGTTTTGACGCCGAAAAGGAAGTAAACGATATGGAATACCCAGATGCAGCCCAGGATGATGCACGGCACGTACAGCGCCTTGAGCAGCATCATCACGAAGCCAACCGACATCAGCAGCGTAATCGTCGCCATGACGCGCGCCTTGGCGGCCTTTGTCATGCCCTTTCCGGCCACGTAGCTTTCCAGATTTTTCTTATACAGGCCGGTGTTGATAAACCAGGTATGCAGTTTCTGGGAGCTCTTGGCAAAGCTGAAGGCCGCCACCATCAAAAAGGGAAAAGCCGGCAGCATGGGCACCACTGCGCCGACAGCGCCCAATCCGAGGCCCAGACAACCCAGCACCACATAAAACGCCTTTTTACACTTTTTCATTTTTCTTCTCCCTTCTTTTTTCCCGTTTGCTTTCCACCACATGACGGATGGCCAGCATCGGATGGTAAAAGAGCATCCGCGGCCCGGAAAACCGCATGACTTGGCGGATTTTCTCCCGCATGGCCGGCTTGTAGCAATGTACCCGGCAGTTGGAACAGAAGGTCTTTGTCTCCATGAAGGGACAGCGCTCGCTCCTCGCCTCTGCGTATTGCAGCAGCGCCGAGCAATCGGGGCACAACCCCTTTGCGCCGTGCTTGCTTTTGCAATAAAGGCCAATCATCAGCGCGACAATCTGTTTTTCCCGTTCGCGCTTGCTTTGCGCATTACGTCTGCTCATACAGCCTGCCCTTCTCCACACGGTAGACACGCTCTGCAATGGACATGGTCGACTCGCGATGCGAGACCAGAATGATGCTCTTGCGCCGCTTTTGTTCCTTCAGGGCTGCGAGGATGATGCCTTCGTTGATGCTGTCCACGTTGCTGGTCGGCTCGTCCAGCAGAATCAGGCCGCTGCCGCGCAGAAACGCCCGCGCCAGGCCGATGCGTTGTTTTTCGCCCGCGGACAGATTCCCGCCCAGCGTGCCTGCGCGGGTCCGATAGCCCTCGGGCAGGGAGAGGATGCATTCATGCACCGAAGCCATGCGGCAGGCCGCCTCCATTTCCTCCCGGGTCGCACCGGGCTTGGCGATGCGAAGGTTTTCTTCAATGGTGTCGTCAAACAGATACGTCGACTGGCTGACCATGGTCACGTTGTCCAGCAGGCTGGCCGTGTCTGTTTCATCCACGTCTATGCCGTTGTAGGCGATGGTGCCGCGGTCTTTTTGCCAGAACCGCAGCAGCAGCTTGAGCAGGGTGGACTTGCCGCAGCCGGATTCGCCCACGATGCCGACGATTTCGCCGCTGTCCGCCCGCATGCAGACGTCCTGCAGAACCTGCGCCTGCCCGTCGTAGGAAAAGGACAAATCGTTCACGGTAAGATGTTCGAAATCGAATGTTCTGCCGTTTTCCACGGGCGTGACGGCAGGCGCTTCGCGCAGCAGGCTGAGCACCCGGTCGCCGCTGGCAAAGGTCTGCGTCAGATTTCCGGGCAGCGCGGAGATGGCGATGACCGGGCCAAAGGACCCGAATACCGCCGTCACGCCGATGATCATCCGGCCCGCGGAGAGCCTGTCGTGGGCGACCAGGGCAATGCCGGCTGCCAGCACGGCGAGGACAACCAGCGACACGGTGAGCTCCGTCGCCGCGCCGGCCCTGGCAATGCCGCGCTTCATGCGCCTGGTTTCCTCCAGCAGCACATCGGAGCGTCGGCCCACCTCCTTTGCGCGGGCGCTGCCGGCATTGTTGAGCACGATGTCCCGGATGCCCTGGATGCTGTCCAGGAAGAAGGCGTTGAAGGAGGCGAATTCGGCGCGATAGCGAACGCCGGAAGCCTTCAGCCTGCCGGAGGAAATCATCGGCGCCGCAATGCCGATGAGCAGATAGCCCAGAAGGGCAATCCAGGCCAGATACCAGCTGGCCGCAAACCCCACGAACAGGAACACCGCCGTCGATACGATGACCGCAATGCAAATGGGCGACACCGTGTGGGCGTAGAACACCTCCAGGGTCTCGATGTCCGAGGTAATCATGGCGATGAGGGAGCCCTTCTGCTTGCTCTCCAGCTTGGCGGGGCACAGCACCCGCAGGGCGGCGAAGATTTTGTCCCGCAGCACCGCCAGCAGCTTGAAGGCGATGAAATGATTGCCGTACTGCTCAAAAAAGCGCAGCACGCCGCGCACTGCGCCGCACAGGATGGCAAGCGCGCCAATCATGCCGTAAGAGAGCGCAACGGGCTCGCCCAACGCCTTGGCGATGCCGATGGCCCCGAACAGCGTTACGCCCATGGCGGAGACGAAGCCGGCGGAACCGTTGATGACCGCAAGCACCATGATATACGAAAGGCTTCCCAGCAGCAGGATGAGATTCGCCATGATATTCGCCCCGCTGCGGCGGAGCGGCTTGGGGTGGCTTTTCATGACGCATTCGCCTCCTTATAGCCTTCTTCCAGGCGCTTCTGCGCGGTGTACAGCCTGGCATAGCCGCCGTCCAGCGCCATGAGGGACGCATGGGCGCCGCTTTCCCTGACCTCGCCGGCCTCCATGAAGTAAATCCGGTCGGCCGGCGCCACGTTTGCCAGGCGGTGAGAGATGACGATGACCGACCTGGAGGCGGCCAGCGCCCGGATGTTGCGCATGATGATGGCTTCGCTTTCTATGTCGATGTTGCTGGTGGCTTCGTCGAAGATGTAGACGTCCTTGTTGGCCACCAGGTTGATGGCCAGCGCGAGCCGCTGCTTCTGCCCGCCGGAGAGGTTGCTGGCATCTTCGGAAATGACCTTGTCCAGGCCGCCGTTTTCACGGATGAAGGCCGCCAGGTTCACCCGCTCCAGCGCGTCGTACATCTCGGCTTCCGTAGCGGTAGTAGTTGATGGGCACGGGGAACTGCGTCATGTGCTCCATTTCGTTGAGGGAATTGATTTGGTCGGGATTGCTGGAAATCATGTAGTCCACGTCGCCGAGGCTGGCGGCGATGGTGTAGTCGCCCACGGCGCTGAGCACCATCCGGTCAAACTGTGGCGCCTCGCCCTCGTAGCCCTCAAAGCGCTCGTAGACCACATAGTTGCCCGGGTTAAACTCGGCCACCTTGTACATGCCGCTGCCGACGGGCATCTGCCAGAAATCGTCGTTGTGCAGCTCGAGGGGATCCACGTCCTCCAGGCAGTGCTTGGGCAGGATGGCGAACTGGCCGAGGATGGGCAGGAACGTGGAGGAGGTCCGCGCGAGCTGGAAGGTGACGACGTTGCCGTCAATCGTGATGCCGCTGATTTCCTCCGCCTCGCCGGAAGTCCACTCGGCGGCGCCCTCCAGGTTGGAGAAGGCCGTGGAATAGATGGCGTTGAGCGAAGCCGCCTTCAGGGCCGTCTCGATGCTCCACTTGACGTCCTCTGCGGTAATGGGTTCCATGTCATGCCAGAAGATGTTGTCCTTCAGCGTGACCTCGACGGTCAGGTTGTCGTCGGAGACCGTGTAGGAGGCCGCAAGGTCGGGCGAGAGGTTCGTCAGCGTCGTGTCGGGCAGAAACAGGCTGCGGAAGACGAGCGTCTTGAACAGGTCTCCGCGGTTGACCCACACGGCGTCCAGCTTCGTCGCGATGGAGTTGCTGGAGGTGACCAGGTTGAACACCTTTTCCTCCTCCGCGCTTGCGAAGGCAAGCGAGGACAGCAGCAGGACGACGGCCAGCGTCATGCACAGCATTCGCGCAAGTTTCTTTATGGGAAAGCCTCCTTTTTGTCTGCAGTGCTTATTTTTATGGAGATGAACTCCATACTGCCGCGTTTCTTGCCCCTTCTGCCCGAAGAGGCGCCGAAGCAAACGTCCTTGTGGCTTATTTGTAGTATGAATTGCCGCTATTTCGCTGTTGGGAACTATACAATATAATGTTTGTACTACAATATCAATAGCGCTTTTGAATATTTTGGCGTAAAAATTTTGCAATTTGACCGGCGTGTGCGGTTATTCATTGACAGGAGGGTGGTATTTGTTCTACAAATCGTTTTCTCCGCGTGAACAAAACGTTCAACAAAGTGTGGACAAATCCGCAAACGGCGTGTATACTGTTATAAGAGAACCTGGAGGACTGGGCATGCAAAAACCAAAGAGCGAAACGCGATACGAGCAGGTCTATAAAAAGCTGCGCGCCTATATCCTGGAAAACAATCTGAAGCCCGGCGACGCGCTGCCCCCGGAACAGACGCTCTGCGAGCAGTACGGCGTCAGCCGCAATATCCTGCGGGAGGCGCTCAAGGGGCTTACGCTGATGGGCGTCATCAGCGGCTGTCCGGGCAAGGGCAATGTGCTGCAGCCCTTCTCGTGCGAGGATATCATGTCCAACGCGCTGTTTTGCGCGGCGCGGGGGAACAAGCGCATCATCCCGCAGCTGCTGGACGTGCGGAAGAAGCTGGAGCTTTCCTACATGCGCGAGGCTTTTCAGACCATGACGGCCGAGGATATACGCAATATACGCGCGATTCTGGAGCGCATCAAGAGCCAGTGGGCGGCGGGGATATACTTTCACGCCGACGACAAGGACTTTCACATGGCGCTGTTTTCCCGAATCGACAATCAGGCGCTGCACGATTTGATGGTGTGCATATGGAGCGTGGACGAGAGCTTCCAGGTGGAAAGCAAGATGCGCCATATGGGGAATACCATTGCCAAGCACGAGGCCATCGTACGGGCGCTGGAGGACGGAAACCAGGAGGCGTTTGAGGCGGCAATGCTGTCCCATTTTTCCTCGGGAAAGTATGCCGTCGGACACCAGACGGCCTCCTTTGACGAACCCCAGTCCCCGTAGGACCGCGCGGGCGGGGCGGGCCGCGCCATGACGTTCTGCCGGCTCGCCGGGCGCAGGCGGCGCATCGAGGCCGGGCGCCCGATATGCGCTCCTTATGGGGAGGGGCTCTCCGACCCGCTGGTCCGCGCCCTGCCGGTGGAAGCGCGCACGATGAGCTGCGGCGTATACTCGATTTTGTTGACGAACGGGACGGGCAGCGCGGACGGCGCGGGACGGGAGGTCACCATGTCCACGGCCGCCTGGCAGCGCGTGCGCAGGTGGTGGTCAATGGTGGTCAGGCTGGGCGTGGTAATGGCGGAGGAAAAGATATTGTCAAAGCCGCAGACCGAGATGTCGCCGGGCACGCGGATGCCCTGCGCGGTCAGCTGCGCCAGGATGCCCAGCGCCGTCATGTCGTTGACGCCGATGAGCGCGGTGGCGCGGCTGTGCCGGCGAATCAGCTCCGCGGTCAGGGCGCGTCCGACGTTGTATTCGTAGGGGAGGCCGTCCTCCGGCGTGTCGGCCTCCGCGCTGCGGTCGGCCGAGAGCACCTCGAGCCCGTCCTGAACGCCGTGCGCCTCCAGCTGGCGGCGAATGCCTTCCAGGCGCTGGCTGCGCGCGAGCGAGAGCTGGTTGAAGGGCGTGGAGATGAACACCAGCCGGCGGTGGCCGAGCTGGTAGAGATGTTCGGCCAGCAGCGCGCCCGCCGTGGCGTTGCGCAGCTCAATGGAGCAAACGCTCAGCTCGTCGTGCTTTTCGCCGATGATGACGGTGGGCAGCGTATCGGAAATGGTTTCTATCAGCCGGGGGAAGCTGGGCAAAAAGGTGTAGATGATGCCGTCCACATGGGCGCCGACAAAGGTGTTGAGATAAAACTTCTCCAGCTCGGGCTTGCGGAACGTATTGCACACGATGACGCGATAGTCCAGGCTGTCCGCGTATTCCTCGATGGTTTGGATAATTTCCGAATAATACTGGTTGGTCAGCGTGGGCGTGAGCACCAGGAGCATGCGCGTCGTACCGGCCTGCGTGCGCGCCTTTCTGCGCGGCGGCAGCTGGTAGTTCAGCTGCTGCGCCGCCGCCAGCACGCGCTCGCGGGTTTCGTTGCTGAAGGTAATCTTGGTGCTGTTATTCAGAATCAGGGATACGGTCGCCTGCGAAACGCCTGCCAGCGCCGCAACATCCTGGGAGGTGGCCTTTTTCATGCAAGTTCCCTCCTTGTCTTTTCATGACTAATATTATACAGGATTGCTGGCGATTGTCAATCGGGTTTGCTTTCTTTCACCCTAAAATAATACGCGCATCTTCTGCGTTTTTTCTTGACATTCCGGCGGTAGTTCGATATACTAAGAGCATAGGATATTATTTATATTTTCTTATTATTACTAATATTCCGCGACGAAAAAGAAAGAAAGTGGTGCGGAAACCATGAAATTGAGCGCGAGCAACGCCGGCCCTCAGGAAAGGGAACCCATACTGGCTCTGGGCGAACTGCTGGTGGATTTGGTGCCAGAGCGCCAGGGAATGCGCATCGAGGACGCGGGCGCGGTGATTAAGACGGCCAGCGGCTCGGCGGGCATCTTCGCCTGCGCGGCGACGCTGCTGGGCGCACGGTGCGGTTTCATCGGAAAGGTGGGCAACGACAGCCTCAGCCGCATGGTCACGCGGACGCTGCGGGAGCAGGGCGTGGATATGTCGCACGTCATCGTATCGGACGAGGGGCAGATTGGCCTGGCCTTTCTGGAATACCTGCCGGAGGGGCGCAACTATCAGTATTATCGGAAGCATTCGGTGGGCAGCCTGCTGAGCGCGGACGAGCTGGACGAGGCGTATGTGGCCGGCGCGTACGCGGTGCATTTTCCGGGCATGCTGCTGGAGCTGACGCCGCAGATGCGCGGGACCTGCGAGCGGCTGGTGGAGATTGCGCGGGCAAAGGGCGTGCTCGTTTCCTTTGATCCCAACATCCGCCACGAGCTGTCCCGCGACAGCCAGGCGCGCGAACGCATGCTCTGGGCCGTGCGCAACGCGGACATCGTTGCCCCCACGCTCAGCGAGGGACAATTCCTGACCGGGCAGACGAGCATCGGGGACGTGCTGCGGGCGCTGCATGCGATGGGGCCGCGCGCGGTGGCGCTTACGCGCGATAAGGACGGCGCGGTGCTGAGCATCGACGGACAGGCGGCCATCGCCGCGGGCATCGACGAGGAGCCCGTGGACCCGACAGGGGCGGGCGATACGCTGGCGGCAGCGCTGTGCGTGGGCCTGCAGGAGGGGATGCCGCTCAAGGCGCTGGCGGCCTTCTGCAACAGCGCGGGCACGCTGGTCATCAAGCGGCGCGGGGCAATCGGCATGGCGCTGCCGGCCCGGGCCGAGGTGGAAGCGCTGGCCGCGTCCGGAGCCTGCCGCGTGGACTGCATGCCCCTGGCCAGCCTGCCCTGAGCGCGGCGGCGGGACGACGCCCTGGCGCGATACGGAGAAAACACGAAAGAAGGGACGGAGGATATGGCATCCTTGAAACAACGGCTTCGCAACGGCGAACAGGTGCTGGGAACGATGATTACGACCTTTGCCAGCCCGGACATCGGAAAAATTCTGCAAAGCTGCGGCTTTGACTTTTGCATTATCGACTGCGAGCACGGCGCGTTTACCACCCGGGAGGCGGCGAACATCATCGCCGTGGCGCGCGGCATCGGCTTTCCGGCGCTGGTGCGCATTCCCGAGATGCGGCGCGAACATGTGCTGAAGTGTATGGAAATGGGCGCGAGCGGACTCCTGCTGCCCAACACCGAATCGGCCGAGCAGGCCCGCATGCTGGCGGACTGCGCCAAATACGCGCCGCTGGGCCATCGCGGCGTATCCCTTTCCCGTCCGCACACGGACTTCCGCAAGGTGAACGGCCCGGCCTATATGGCGCAGGCCAACGACGACACCCTGCTGATGTGCCAGATTGAATCGCGCAAAGGCGTGGAAAATATCGAGGCCATCCTGGACGTGGAAGGAATCGACGTGGGCTTTATCGGGCCGAACGATATGACGCAGGACTACGGCATCCTGGGGCAGTTTACCCACCCGGAGATTGTCGCGGCCTTCGAGCGCATCGCGGCGGCCGCAAAGGCGAGAGGCAAGTGGGCCGGCGTGCACTTTGGCGCGGCCGCGCCGCTGAAGCCGTGGCTTTCGCGCGGCCTGCAAATCAACATGTGGAACAGCGACAACGGCCTGCTCGAATTGGGCGCGGCCAGCATCGCACAGCTTCGAGAAGGAGAGAACAGATGAAAATCGTAGTGCTGGACGGCTATACGGAAAACCCCGGCGACCTGAGCTGGAGCGGGTTTGAAGCCCTGGGCGAACTGACGGTATACGACCGCACCCCCTTCGGGACGGATGCCGGCGAAATCCTGCAGCGCGCCAAGGGCGCGGAGGCGGTCATTCTCAACAAAACCCCGCTTTCCGCCGAAACCATAGAAGCCCTGCTGCCGGAGCTGCGCTATATCGGCGTGCTGGCGACGGGCTTTAACGTCGTGGATATCGCGGCGGCGAAGGCGCACGGCATCCCCGTGTGCAATATTCCCAGCTACGGAACCGACGCGGTGGCCCAGTTCGCCATGGCGCTGCTGCTGGAGCTGTGCCATCATGTGGGCGAACATAGCCGGTCGGTCAAGGCGGGCGACTGGAGCCGCTGCCCGGACTTCTGCTATTGGAACTGGCCGCTGATAGAGCTGGCGGGCAAGACCTTTGGCGTTATCGGCTACGGGCGCATCGGGCAGGCCACGGCGCGCCTGGCCGCGGCGTTCGGCATGAAGGTCGTCGCCTTTGACAGCTTTGTGCAGGACGGCGGGCTGGCGGAAATGGTTTCGCTGGAGGAGCTGCTGGCGCGCAGCGACGTCATCAGCCTGCATTGCCCGCTCACGCCGCAGACGCAGAACATCATCCATCGCGGAAGCATCGCCCGCATGAAGGACGGCGTGCTGCTGCTCAATACGTCCCGCGGCCCGCTCGTCAACGAGGCGGACCTGGCGGAGGCGCTTGCCTCCGGCAAGGTGGCCGGCGCGGGGCTGGACGTGCTGGCGGTGGAGCCGCCGCTGCCGGACAACCCGCTCCTGGCCCTGCCCAACTGCCTGATTACGCCGCATATTGCCTGGGCGCCCCGGGAGAGCCGCCAGCGCCTGATGGATATCGCGGTGGAAAACCTCGCCGCCTGGTTGCGCGGCGCGGCGCAGAACGTGGTCAATCCGTAAAAACGCGCCGGAGCGTTGAGATGGGAAAATTCAGAGGGACGGCTTACAGCCGTCCCTTTGACCGTCGACAAGGGCTTGTCGACGGTCTTTCGCTTGTCGAAAAAGGCCGGCTTCGCCGGCATTTTCCGCCAGGACACGTTTCCCCTGCGCCTGGGGGCGCGGCCGGGGAAACGCGCAGGGAAACCTTGCTGCGCAAGGCTTCCGAACCCGCCGCACATGTCGCCGGGTTCGGATTGTATTTGGAGGGCTTCG
>DVFI01000015.1 GCA_018713305.1 Candidatus Avichristensenella intestinipullorum | reverse complement strand
GCGGCTGCAAGCCGCTTCCGCTATCATGTTCCGCCCGTGCGCTTCGCGCACAGGAACATGATGTTCCCTTCGCTGCAAGGCTGCCCGTCAGCCTTGCAGCGAAAGGCCGTCGACTTGTCGACGGTCAGAAGGCCGTCGTTCCGGCGTCGCATGCGGCGGCGACGGCCTGGTAGGAGGTTACGTTGACGACGGTCTCCCCGTCAATCTGCAGGGCGGGGGCCTGTCGAATTCCACGGTGATCCGGCCGCCCGTCCGAATCTCGACCATGTCGCGGCGCTGTATGTGCTTGCCCTCAAAAATGGAAGGAAAGGCCGCCAGCGTTTTGACTTTTCCGGACCCATGCAATACCATGACGGAGAGGCTTTGCGAGCACAGCCTGTTTTGCTGCGGCGTCGGCATCATGCCTCCCCCATAGAACCGTCCGTTCATCGTGGGCGCAAGCCATACCTTCTCATAGGTGCGGCAGACGCCGTCCACGGTGACCTTCGCTTTTGTCGGCTTGTAGTGAAACAGCAGCCCTTTGACGGCGATGGCGGTGTAGTTTATCGGCTTGCCGCTCTTCTGCCGCAGTCCGTCGGCGACCTCGCAGCAGTATCCGTCAATGCCGTAGCCGATTCCGTTGAGAAACCGGTACTTCTTTCCGTTGACAAACACGCACGGCAGGGCGTGCAAATACAGGGAAATGTCAAAAGGCTTGTCCTCCCCCTGCATGCCCAGGTCGTGCGCAAAATCGTTCCCGCTTCCCACGGGATAATAGAGGATGCTGCGATGTATCTCCGCCGTCTCCATATCGTTGACGAACCGGTTCAGCGTTCCGTCCCCGCCGCACAGGACCAGTTCGTCGTCGGGCGCCAGGCTGCGCAGAAGAGCGGGATAATCGTCGATTTTTGTCATGTCGATATATTGAATTTTCTTGCCGGCATAAATGTCCGTCAGCCGTCTGGCCCTGATTTTTCCCTGATGGTTCCCCGCGTAAGGATTGTAGAGGACATGGATCATTCGGTCTCGACCTTTCCTGTGTGGTTCGCTTTGCGGCGCCGCGGCATCTGCCGGCCGCAGCGCGCCGCCCCGTTCAATGGCATGATAAGAGCCCAATCTCAACCCAGCCTCAACGGACACAAAAAAAGACAAAAACCGCGCCGTATCCATGGCGCCGGCAGCGGCGGCCGGTCTGCATGCGCGCCAACGTCCGCATGGCGCCGCGCCCCTCTTTCTCCATGCCAAAGCGCCCCGCAGGTTTTCGCCGGGGACGCCTTGGAAGCGTTCCGAACGCTGTCGATGGTCCGCTTGCGTCAGCGGTTCTTGCCCCAGTACGCCAGGGCGAGCATGCTGGGCCCCGTATGCGCCCCGATGACGGGACCGATGTCCGCCATGTGGGGGTCGGCCTGGGGAAATTGACGGGCGACCGCATCCGCGAGCATCAGCGCAGCGTCGTAGTTGTCGCTGTGACCGACGGCGATGAACGGGCTGATGTCCGGCGCCCATGTCCGTTTCATGCAGGCGATGAGCTCCGCAACGGCTTTTTTCCGGCCGCGCGGCTTTTTCATGACCTGCAGCTTTCCCCCGTCGTCCACGCGCAGCAGCGGCTTGATGTTCAGCATGCCGCCCACGGCGGCGGAAGCCGCGCCGTCTCCAGCGTGCCGGACATCCCGGACGAAAAGCCGAGGTACAGCACGTCGTACCCGCTCTGGAGCGCCTCCTCAAACGCGGCGAGGTAGACATGCGGGTTGATTTGCGACGTGGACGCCAGCCCGCCCTCCCGCTGCATGGCATAGAACCGCCCGACGGGCAGGTTTCCCTTTGCGCCGCAGAGATAGGTCCTGCCGTCGAACGCGACCTCCATTGGAATGACCGAAATGCGCGGCAGGTCTGCCAGCGTTCCCGGCGCAAAGTCCGCGGTCGCGTCGGTGAATATCCTGTAATTCGGAATGACGGTGCAGCTCATCAGCGCTTTTCCCCGGGGCTGCACGCGCCGCATGCGGCGCAGCCCGCCCACAGCGCGTCCGCCTTGGGCGCCCAGCGTTCGGCATAGGGCGTGGTCTTGTCGCACAGGCGGTCCACCGGCTCGGGGCTTTCACAGTCCGTGCTGACCGCGCCTGTCGCCTTGACCATGGCGCGCAGCTTTTCGGGGTTTTCCAGCATCGGGCAGGGCCGCAGCATATTCTCGTTGAAGGGCCGGTTGTCGTGATAGGCCATAAACAGCGGGCTTTTGAGCGCGTCCAGCAGTGTGCAGTCGTGTATGTTGCAGTTGGAGTAGTGAATGAACACGCAGGGCTCCATGTCACCCTTGGCGTTGATGTGCAGATAGCTCTGCCCGCCCGCGACGCAGCCGTGCACATACTCCGCGTCGTTTTGGAAGTCCATGGAGAAGATGGCCTTCGTGCTGCGGTATTCCCGGATGCGGCGGTAGACCGTTTCCCGCTGCTCGGGCGTGGGCAGCAGCTCCACGGCGGCGTTGTTCCCCACCGGCATGTAGTGGAAAAACCAGCAGAACAGCGCGCCGGCATCAATCATGTAATCAAAGAATGCCTCGCTGGAGATGTCGGCATAGTTGGCGCTGGTGTAGCAGGTGGAGATGCCGAAGGGCAGCCTGTGCTCCCTGAGCAGGCGCATGGCGCCTTCCACCTTCCGGTAGACGCCCGCGCCGCGGCGGCTGTCGTTGGCCTCCTCAAAGCCCTCCAGCGATATGGCCGGCACGAAGTTCTTCACCCGCAAAAGTTCCCTGCACAGCGCCTCGTCAATGAGCGTGCCGTTGGTAAACGCCAGGAATTCGCAGTCCGGGTGCATCTGGCACAGGCGCATCAAATCGTCCTTGCGCACCAGCGGCTCGCCGCCGGTGTAGATGTACATATAGGTGCCCATCTCCTTGCCCTGCCGGATGATGGAATCAATGGTTTCCAGGCTCAGGTTCAGCGTGTGGCCGTACTCCGCCGCCCAGCAGCCCGTGCAGTGCATGTTGCACGCCGAGGTGGGGTCCAGCAGAATGGCCCACGGGATGTTGCATCCCTCGCGCGCCTTCCATTCCTCCTGCGTGGCGCTCCCTTTGAGGCTGGCGTTGAACAGGAAATTCTGAAAGAACGCCCGACGGGCGCCGGCGTCCAGCTCGTAGATTTTCAGGGCGAGCTGGTACCAGTTGTTCTTTTTTTCAATGACCTCGCGCAGGGCCGCGCGCTGGCTGACATACCAGTCCTCCGGGACGAATCGGTCCACCAGCGCCATCAGCTTGGGGATGTTTTCGTCAGGGTTCCCCTCGACGTATTTCAGCGCCTGATGGATAGCGAAATTCCGCATGGCTTCCTTGGTTCGGGAGATGCCCATGTCTCTTGCTCCTTCCGTTTGTGGGGTTGCCTGTATCGTAAGCCGGCGCCTGTGCGCCTGTCTTTAGACAGAATCGCGGATTTCGTATGAATTCATGACACGAAGGGCAAATTGTCGTTTTATCATACATCTGGCCAAAACTGTCTATTGTTCCTGCGGGGAGCGCGGCATAAGATATGATAGGTGCAGTCAGCATGGGCGGAAAGGGCGAAAAGGCACGGGCCATGGCGCGCGCCGGCCCGAACGCCCGCCAAGCCAGCGGAGGGATAGGTTTCATGGAAAACAGTGTTTCAAGAATCCTGGTCGAAACGGTCGTCAAGCGGACGCTGCGCGATATGAAGGAGGACCCGGAAAGAAGCATCCGCAATCTGATAGACAGGGCCCTGCTTGTCAGCGAGGGACGGTTTCAGAAGCGTTTTTTTCAAACCGCGCAGCGAATGCTGCACAATGAGCGCAGCGCGTACTATCCTTTGGTTCGCAGCCTGGTGGAGAACGTCGAACACGCCCGGCTGCTCGGCTTCGGCATGAACGTCGGCTACAACAGCTGCACGGTCTGTGCGAAAAAAATCCGCGCCCTGGAGGCCGCGGAGGGGTTCAATATCCCGTGGTCCCTATACCTGGAAATCCATGCGGACCGTTTCCACAAAAACCGGCAGCGCTACGCCTCGCTGTTGGACGAGGGCAAGGCGCTGGGCATTTACACCTGGTTTTTTCACGCGGACGGCTTTTCCGCCGACCTGTTCCGGCTGATGGCGCTGCATCCGGACTGCGCGTTCGTCCTGCTCTGTCCGCCGGAAGGCATGGACGGCGCGCTGGTCGGCGAGGCGGAACGGCTGAACCATCTGATGCTGGGCGTCGGCCTGAATGCGCAGGCCGAACGGGTGTGCCGCACGCTGCGGGAGCGGAAGATGTTGTATAGCGTCTACTGCCGGTATGGCGAGGACCGGCTGGACGACATCCTCAGCGACAGCCTGCTGCATGAGGCGCAGGCGCTGGGCGCGCCGTTTACGCTCTTTCTGCCCGAAACCTCCTGCCGCCAGGAGATGCAGGCGAAAGTGTATGACTATGTACGGCGCATCCGCGACGAACAGCGATTCCCGACGATTCCGTATGAGCTGTTCCGGGACAGCATGGCGGTGGATACCGTGATTTCCGACGACGGCTGCTCCGTCGGCTTCCGGGCGGACGGTTCGTTTTTCATGCTGGCCGACTGCGGGGAAAAGCGCCGCGTCACCTTCTGCGAGCGCCCGCTCCGGGACATCCTGCGGACCTGTCTTCCCAAGCGGACAAACGGCGACGCTATACTATCATCAGCACGGTCCCCGTCGTAATCATCGCAAGGCCGACGGCCGGCTTCTTCCTGAGCTTTTCCCCGAACAGGAAGTAGGAAAAGGCGACGGTGATCAGGATGCTCAGCTTGTCAACCGGCACGACCACGCTGGCGGGGCCGTCCTGCAGCGCCCTGTAATAGCACAGCCATGACCCGCCCGTGGCCAGCCCCGAAAGGCAGATAAAGGCAAATTCCTTTTTCTCCATCCGGCGTATCGTCTTTTGCTTTCCGGCGACGAACACCATCGCCCACGCCATGACCAGCACCACGCCCGTGCGTATCGCCGTGCCGAGCGTGGATTCCACGCCGGAGATGCCGACCTTGCCGAGGATGGAGGTCAGGCTGGCGAAGACGGCCGAGCCGACGGCATACGCAAGCCAGCCCCCGCCCTTTTCTCCGCCGCCTGCGACGTCCTGCTTTTCAATCATGAGGAGCGTGCCGGCGGCTATCATGGCGGCGCCGGCGATGCCCGCAGGCGCTATGCTCTCCTGCAGGAAGACGACGGCGAAGAGTATCGACAGCACCGTGCTCGACTTGTCTATGGGGGCCACCTTGTTGATGTTGCCCAGCTGCAGCGCCCTGAAGTAGCAAAGCCACGACGCGCCCGTGGAAAGCCCCGACAGGACGAGGAATACGGCCGTCTTCGTATCCAGCCGCATCAGCCCTTCCTGCAAGCCGGTCACAAAAACCATCAGCCAGGAAAACAGCAGCACGACCACCGTGCGTATCGCCGTGGCGACGGTGGAATCGGTCTTTTGAATGCCGCATTTGGCCAGAACAGACGTCATTCCGGCAAAAAACGCCGACAGGAACGCAAAGACAAGCCACATCGCAACGAATCCTCCCGCCATGTTTTTTCAGGGCTTCCTATCCGACAGCCCGGCGCGCTACTGGGTGTATACGGGGAGGACGCGGTTTGCCATTTTCAATACGCAGAAAGAAAGCTCGTGCATAAACTCCTCCGGCGGCATGCAGTTGTCGTCGCCGATCTAGCGCAGCAGCGCGGCCAGAATGGCGTCCGTCATGAAATTGATATGAAAGGCGGACGCCTCCTTGCCGGGCATGGCCGCCCGCATGCGCATCTGCAGAATCGGCTCGGCCACCTCGCGCAGATGCTCGGTGAGCGAGTTTTGCCCCTGCACGGCAAACGCGGCGCGGTAGAACACGCGGTTTTTATACATGACCCGGCAAATCTGCGAAACGATATCCAGCGCTTTCTCCTCCTGCTGCTTGCGGATGAGGGAGAGAAAATCCGTGTCGAAAATCCAAATCAGAAGGTCGTATTTGTCCTTGAAATGATAGTAAAAGCTCTGGCGGTTCATGCAGCATCGCTCGCAAATGTCCGCCACGCTGATCTTCTGAAAGGGTTTTTCCTGCATCAGCTCTTTGAGCGCCGAGGAAAGGGCCCGTTTGGTAATGTTGGAATCTGCCATGTCGCCAAACCTCCTGTCCGTTCACCGAAGCCTTGCTCACCCCAGGACGCCCAGATGCTCCAGCAGGATTTTCGTTCCCATCAGGATAAGCACGATGCCGCCCGCCATCTCCGCCCTGCTCCTGTACTTTCCGCCGAAACGGTTGCCGAGCCAGACGCCCGCGCAGGAGGCCGCAAAGGTAATGCCGCCAATGAGCAGAACGGCCGGAAGGATGGCGACTTCCAGAAACGCAAAGGAGATGCCGGCAGCCAGCGCGTCGATGCTGTTGGCGATGGCCAGCGGAAGCATCGCCCCGGCGGCAAAGGAGGCGTCCAGCCGCCTGCCTTCCTGCCGCGATTCCTTTATCATGCCAAGGCCGATGATGAGCAGCAGCACAAAGGCAATCCAATGGTCCAGCCGTTCTATCCACGCGCGGAAGCCCGTCCCCAGCAGATAGCCGATGAGCGGCATCAACCCCTGCGCGCCGCCAAACCACAGGCCGGTCACGACCATGTGCTTCTTCTTCAGGCCGTCCACCGACAGGCCCTTGCAGACAGCAATCGCAAACGCGTCCATTGAAAGCCCCACAGCAATGACCACCAGTTCCCAGGGATGCATGCACATTCCTCCCATGTGTTTTATGGATGCTGCGGGTAAAAATAAAAACGAGGCTTACCCGCTGCAAACAGCAGATAAGTCTCGTCATTTCAGACGCTGCCAGGAACACCTTCCAATATGTTGACAACATCACACATCGGTTGACTACTCCCCTATCACGTTGATTATATCAGAACGCGCCCCCGTTTGCAAGGCGGTTTCGGCCGCTTCCGCGCATCTGCCGTATGACAAAATCCGATTTTTGTCAAAATATCCGACAGTTTCCCCGTTGTGACGAAAAATACGATTGGAATGTGAAATTGTCCAGTGCATTTGGCGCCCAAATGCCGTATAATCTGTATATCAACCATGAGGGAGGATACAAATTGCTCTATCATCACGAGAAAGCCGATATCGCCGTGTCCCGGCTCGGCTCCGATGTGTCGCTCGGATTGCGCCAGGCGCAGGTTTCCGAACGGCTTGTCCAGTACGGCGAAAACAAACTGCGGGAGAAAAAGAAGAAGACCAACCTCCAGCGCTTCGCGGAGCAGTTCAAGGACGTCATGATTCTGATTCTCATCGCCGCCGCCGTGGTTTCTTTTGTTATCGCCTGCGTGGAGCAGAACCCGCAGGAGTTCTTTGAGCCGCTGCTGATTCTTCTGATTGTCGTCGTCAACGCCATCATGGGCGTCATACAGGAAAGCAAGGCGGAGAAGGCGCTGGATGCGCTCAAGAGCATGTCGGCTCCCCACGCGCGCGTCATCCGCGACGGCGAAGAGTCGGTCATCGACGCTTCGCAGCTCGTCCCGGGCGACATTATCCGCCTGGAGGCGGGCGACTTCGTCCCGGCCGATGCCAGGCTTCTGCGCAGCGTGAGCCTCAAGAGCGAGGAATCCGCGCTGACCGGCGAATCCGTGCCCTCCGAAAAGGACGCGGACGCGGACGTCGCCGCCGACGCGCCGTTGGGCGACCGCTGCAACATGGTGTTCTCCGGCTGCTCCATTACATACGGGACCGCGACCGCCATTGTCACCGCCACCGGCATGGACACCGAAATGGGCAAAATCGCCAACCTCCTGGACAGCGAGGAAGACAGCCGGACGCCGCTGCAGGAAAAGCTGGCGCAGCTCGGCAAGTATCTGGGCGTCCTGGCGCTGGCCGCCTGCGCCGTCATTTTCGTCGTCGGCCTGATGAACGGCATCCCGGTGATGGAGATTCTCATGACCTCCGTGTCGCTGGCCGTGTCAGCCATCCCCGAGGGTCTGCCCGCCATTGTGACCGTCGTGCTTTCCATCGGCGTACAGCGCATGGTGAAGAAAAACGCCATCATCCGCCGCCTGCCGGCCGTGGAAACGCTGGGCGGCGCTTCCGTGATCTGCTCTGACAAAACGGGCACGCTCACGCAGAACCGCATGACGCTGGTGCAGGCGTATCTGGACGAGGGCAGGCGCACCGAGACCATCGGCACGCAAAACTCCGAGGAAATCCGGCGGCTGCTCATGTACGGCGCGCTCTGCTGCGACGGTTCCGTTGTGTTCCATGGCGCCGAGGAAAAGCACATCGGCGACCCCACGGAGACCGCCATTGTGCTGGCGGCCCACAAAAACGGCATGCCCAAGGACGAGCTGAACCGCCAATATCCCCGCCTGGGCGAAATCCCCTTCGACTCCGACCGCAAGCTGATGACCACGATTCACCGCATGGACGGCAGGCTCGTCGCCATCGTCAAGGGCGCGTTCGACGTCATGGCCTCCCGCTGCGTAGCCGGCGACCTGGAAAACGCCCGCAGGGTCAACGACGCCATGAGCGCCGGCGCGCTGCGCGTGCTGGCGATCGGCTGCAAGGAACTGGCCGAAATGCCCGAGGAAATCTCCCCGGAAACCCTCGAGCAGGGGCTGACCTTTCTCGGCCTGGTGGGCATGATTGACCCGCCGCGCCCCGAGGTCAAGGAAGCCGTCCGGATTTGCCGCAAGGCCGGCATCAAGCCGGTCATGATTACCGGCGACCATGTGGTCACGGCCTCCGCCATTGCCCGCGAGCTGGGCATGATGACGGAGAAGGACACGGCCGTCACCGGCGCGCAGCTGGACGCGATGACCGACGCCGAGCTGGACAGGCAGGTTGAATCCATTGCGGTCTACGCGCGCGTGTCCCCCGAGAACAAAATTCGCATTGTCAAGGCGTGGCAGCGCAAGGGCCAGATTGTT
>DVFI01000145.1 GCA_018713305.1 Candidatus Avichristensenella intestinipullorum | reverse complement strand
GCAGGGAAACCTTGCTGCGCAAGGCTTCCGAACCCGCCGCGCATGTCGCCGGGTTCGGATTGTATTTGGAGGGCTTCGGCCCTCCAAACCTCCCCAAAGGGGTTTTTCGACGGTCTGCGGCCCGCGCTATTTGCGCAGGCCCTTGGGAAGATGGTTTTTCAGCACGCCGTCGGCGCATTTGGCCCAGCCCAGCGCCAGCCCCGCATAGCGCACGACCGTCCAGCCCGCGGCCTGTCCGCCGGCTTCCAGCGCTTCGCCGTGCAGATACCGCGCCGCGGCCGCGGCGTCTGCCGATACGCCCAGCAGCGGGAGCGCCATCGCCGCGGCATGGTCGGGCAGAAAACGCCCGCCGCGCCGCTCGCCCAGGCAAAGCCCCGCGCGCAGCACGCGCACGCCGCGCAGCTCGGGCAGGCTTTCGGGCAGCAGCCATACCCGTTCGCCCATTGTTTCCACCCGGCCCGGCAGCGTCAGGCCTGCATAGGCGTCCCATACGCCGTCCAGCGCCGTGCCGGGTCCGTCCGGCGCGTGCGGGGGCGCGTCTCCCTGCCGGCGCAGGCGGGCCGCAAAGTGCCCTTCACCCGCCACGCGGTGCGGCCAGAGGCGCACCGTCCGCTCAAGAAGAAAGTCGGGCTGTTCTTGGCAGAAGGCTTCGACGACCGCCTCGTTTTCCAGGGCGTTAAAGGTGCAGGTGGAGTAGACCAGCACGCCGCCCGGGGCCAGAAGGCGCGCCGCCTGCCGGAGAATCTGCGCCTGCCGCGCGGCGCAGCCCGCGGGCGTTTTTTCCGTCCAGGCTTCCAGGCTGGCCGCCTCCCGCCGGAACATCCCCTCGCCCGAGCAGGGCGCGTCCACGAGGATGCGGTCGAACCAGCCGCCCCAGCGCGCGGCCAGGCGGTCAGGGGATTCGCAGGTCACCACCGCGTTGGTCACGCCCATGCGTTCGAGGTTCTGCGACAGCACGCGGCAGCGTCCCGGGACGATTTCGTTGGCGA
Source organism: Candidatus Avichristensenella intestinipullorum (assembly GCA_018713305.1). GTDB lineage: Bacteria > Bacillota > Clostridia > Christensenellales > Aristaeellaceae > Avichristensenella > Avichristensenella intestinipullorum. The sequence goes on along the minus strand of DVFI01000145.1, from coordinate 12,175 downwards.
CCAGCACGCCCCGGCCCGCCAGGCATGCGGCCAGCTGCGTGCTCTTGCCGCCGGGCGCGGCGCACAGGTCCAGCACGCGCTGGCCCGGCCGCACGTCCAGCAGCGGCGCGGCGCACATGGCGCTGGGCTCCTGCAGGTAGTAGGCGCCCGCCGCGTGCAGCGGATGGACGCCGGCCGCCGCGTCCGCGTCCAGGTAATAGCCGTCCTTGGCCCATGGCACGGGCGGATAGGCCCCCGGCAGGGCGGCGCGAACGGTATCCAGCGCCACGCCGGGGCGAAGGCGAAGGCCGCGCAGGGGAACGCCCGTGCGCAGCGCCTCCAGCAGCAGCGGGCGTTCGGCTTCGGGCAGGGCGGTCAGGGACAGGCACGCAAAGGCATCAGGCAGCTTTCTCATGCCTCCAGTATACTACAACCCCTCCCAGTGGCGCAAATAGTCGTAGGGATTGACGGCTACGTCGTCCACATACAGGCCGAAGTGCAGGTGGGGAATCATCTGGTCGTCCGTGCCCTCCGGGCCATAGCCCGTGCTGCCCACATAGCCCAGCACATCCCCGGCGGACACCGCGTCGCCCACCTCCACGTCCGCATAGGACGACAGGTGTGCGTAGTAATGGTACACGCCGAAGGCGTCCGTTACCCCGATGCGCCAGCCGCCCAGGGTCAGCCAGCCCTTTTGCGTGACCACGCCGTTGCAGACCGACAGCACCGGCGTGCCCTTCTCCACAATGATGTCAATGCCCTCGTGCGACCGCTCGCCGCCGAAGGAACGCCCGTCGCCAAACCCGTCCTCATAGCCATAGTCGCTGTCCAGGGGCAGGGGAAAGATGCGCGTCGGGTCCGTCATCTGCTCGCCGAGCACCGGGCAGGGGGAATCGCACGGCGCGTCCTGCGCCTCCAGTTCCGAGGCCTGCGCGGCCAGGGCAAACAGGCAAACCAGCATGGCCGCCCAAAGAGTGCGTTTCAACAGTTTCACCTCCAACGCCTACATAACGCCGGACGGATGCGTTTTGTTGACGTGTAATTTTTGCCATGCTATACTGGGCATAACAACCATAAGGAGGGGTACGCTTGCAAGATTTGTCCGCATTTCTGGCCACCATTACGGCGCTTCGCGGCATTTCAGGCGACGAAGGCCCGGTGGCCGCGGCCATCGCGGAGGCTTTCCGCCCGCTGTGCGACGCGGTGGAAATCGACGCGATGGGCAGCGTGATTGCCCGCATGGGCGATCATGGACCGCGCGTGCTGATGACCGCCCACGAAGACGAAATCGGCCTGATGGCCACCGACGTGGAAGAGGACGGCGCCGTCCGCTTCACGCGCGTGGGCGGCGTCGATCCGCGCATCCTGCCCGGCTCGCGCGTGACGGTGCATACCGAACAGGGGCCGATGCTGGGCGTGGTCGGCGCGCTGCCGCCGCATCTGCTTTCGGAAGAAGACAGAAAACAGAATTATAAAATGGAAAAGCTGCACGTGGACATGGGCCTGCCGGCCGAGCGCGTTCGCGCGCTGGTGCATCCGGGCACGCCCATTACGCTCTACGGGCCGCTGAAGCCTTATGAAAACGGGCGCTTTGCCGGCAAGACCATTGACGACCGCGGCTGCGTGGCGATGATGCTGCGCGTGGCGGAGCTGCTGCAAAAGCGCAAGCTGGAGGCGCAGGTGTATTTCGTGGCGGCGGTGCAGGAGGAAGTGAGCGGCCGGGGCATCGAAACCTCGGCGTACCGCATCGACCCCGACCTGGGCATTGCCATCGACGTGACGCACGGCGAAATGCCCGGCTGCAATCCGGATTCCGTCCACCCGCTGGACAAGGTGGTCCTGAGCGAGGGGCCGAACATCCATCCCCGGCTGCATAAGCACCTGATGGAGCTGGCCGCCCGCATTCATGTCGATGTGAAAACCAGCGTCTGCCCCGGCGCTACCGCGACCGACGCGGACGGGCTGCAGCTCGCGCGCGCGGGCGTGCCCACGGCGCTGGTGGAGCTTCCGCTGAAATACATGCACACCACCGTGGAAATGTATGCCGAATCCGCGCTGGAGGAGGGCGCGCGCCTGCTGGCCGCGTTCGTCGCCGGGCTCGACGACCAATGGGAGGAACTGCTATGCTATTGAAGGAGCTGACGGCGGCGTTCGGCGTGTCCGGCTGCGAGCAGGAAATTCGCACGCTCCTGCGCCGCCTGTGCCAGGAGCGGGGCGCGACCTGCTCGGTGGACCGCATTGGCAACCTCGTCGCGCAGAAGAGCGGCGGCGATACGCGCGCGCCGCATGTGCTGCTGGCCGCGCACATGGACGAAGTCGGCCTGATTGTGCGCGGGGCGCACGAGGAAGGCTATCTGCGCTATGCGCCGGTGGGCGGCGTGGACCCGCGCGTGCTGGTGTCCAAGACCGTCCTGTGCGGCGAAAAGCGCATCCCGGGCGTTATCGGCGCCAAGGCCATCCATCTGCAGTCCGCCGAGGATAAGCGCCGCGTGCTGGGCCATAACGACCTGTACATCGACATCGGCGCCAAGAGCGGGGAAGAGGCGCTCAAGCTCTGCCCGGCGGGCACCTATGTCGTCTTTGACAGCCCGCTGGAACCCATGGGCGACAACTGCGTCGTCAGCCGCGCGCTGGACGACCGCGTGGGCTGCCTGGCGCTGCTGCATGCGCTGGAGCACGGATACTGCGGCGAGCTGACGTGCGTGTTTACGTCCATGGAGGAAGTCGGCCTGCGCGGCGCGCGCGTGGCCGGCCAGCATTTGACGTACGACCTGGCGGTCGTGCTGGAGGGCACCACCTGCAACGACTTGGGCGACGTGCCCAGCGAAGCCCAGGTATGCAACCTGGGCAAGGGCGTGGCCATCAGCTTCTCCGACAGAGCCAGCATCGCCCATCCGCGCCTGCGCGCGGCCATGGAAACGCTGGCGCGGGAGAAGGGCATTCCGGCGCAGCCCAAGCGCGCCTCGACCGGGGGCAACGACGCCGGCGCGCTGCAGACGGCGGCCGGCGCCAAACCGACCGTGGTGCTGAGCGTGCCCTGCCGCTACATCCATTCGCCCGCCTCGGTGGCGAGCCTTTCCGACATTCAGGCGCAAAGCGACCTGGTCTGCGCGTTCCTGGACGCGCTGCCCGCGCTGAAGGCCGACATTTTTGATTGAAACGGAGGAATTGGTCCGATGAAAGATTTGCTCCTTTCCATGCTTCGTCCGTTTGGCCCTTCCGGCAGTGAAGCGCCGATTTCCGCGGCCATCGCCGAGCGGATTCGCCCCTTTGTGGATGAAATCAAGACCGACGCGCTGGGCAACCTCATCGCCGTGCGCCGCGGCAAGGGCGGCAAGCGCGTGATGTTCAGCGCGCATATGGACTCCATCGGCTATATCGTCCTGGATGCGGACAAGGAAGGCTTCCTGCGCGTTTCCAATATCGGCGGCGTGAATCCGGCGACGGCCGCGGGCCGCCATGTGGTCTTTGCCAACGGCGTGGCCGGCGTCGTGTATTCAGAGCCGCTGGGCAGCGACAAGCCCGCCATTGGCAAGCTCTTTATCGACGTGGGCGCGTCCAGCGCCGAGGAGGCCCTCGCCAAGGTGCCGCTGGGCACCATGGCGGTCGTGGCGCATCAGTGGAGCGAGATGGGCGATTTGGTAGCCGCGCCCTTTATGGACGACCGCGCCGCCTGCGCGGTGCTGGCAGCGCTCCTGGAGGCGCTGGGCCCGACGGACAACGAGGTCTGCGCGGTTTTCTCCACGCAGGAGGAAGTCGGCCTGCGCGGCGCGCGCGCCGCGGCGTATGCCGTCAATCCGGACATCGGCGTGGCCATCGACGTAACGCCCGCGGGCGGCGTGCCCAAGGCTGACCCGCCGCTGCCGGTCCGGGTGGGACAGGGCCCGGCCGTCAAGGTCAAGGATGCGGCGAGCATCTCCACGCCCCTGGTGCGCGACGGCCTGGTGGCCGCGGCCGGGGAGGCGGGCGTCCCGTTCCAGTATGAAGTGCTGCCCTACGGCGGCACCGACGCGGGCGCCATCATGTCCGCGCGCGGCGGCGTGCCCAGCGGTACGCTGTCCATCCCGTGCCGCTACGTCCATTCGCCGGTGGAGACCGTATCGCTGACCGACATGGAAAACGCGGTCAAGCTGCTCAAGGCGTATGTGGAAAAAATCGTCCGGTAAACGGGCGTAAACAGCCGCTTTCGGCAGCCTGCGCATGGTGCCGCAGGACCTCCGGCCCCAACGACATGCGCGTTGGGGCCTCATGCTGCCGGCAAAGCCCTGTCGGGCTCCTGCAGGCGTCACGCGGGCCATGTTGTTGCGCGGTCTTTCGCTCGCATAGGGCGCCGCCTTTTGCCGCGCCTGCAGGACAGGCCGGCGGGGTTGGCGCGGATAGGAAATAAGATAAGAAAGGTTTTCGCGCGAAGGGCCTGACAGGGGAGACGCGGAGGGGCCGCGCCGTTCACGCGCAAACGGATGGCGGGCCATCATGCGCTTCGGATGGCGTTTCAGGCGTTATCCGGCAAAAGCAGGGGCGCGGTCTGCCGGGAGAGCAGGCGGCGTCCGATATGGCGCGCCGTGCCTACGGCGTCTCCATCCCCTGCCAGAACGCCGCGGTCAGGATTTCGCCGACCGTCTGCGCCCCGTTCAGATACGCATCCTCCGCCAGCGTGCCTTCCAGCAGCGGGTAGTCCTCGTCGGCGTCGTGCCGCACCACGAATACCTGCAGCGTCCCGGCCTGCTCGCCGGGGACGATGGCGGCCGTCCGCAGCGCGCGCAGCGCTCCGCCGTCCCAGCCGTACATCTCCAGCCGGTAGCAGACGTCGCTGTCCTCGACGCGATTGACGAGCACGCCCGCCTCCGGATAGAGCGTATACCAGGACATCTGCACGCCGTCCATCTGCGCCCGCTCGAACTGTCCGCTCTGCGCGTTCCACAGGAAGAATGCGCGCGCGTCGTTCCGGTCGGCCGCGCGCGTGCGAATGTCCACGTCCATATACCCGTCAAAGTTCACGTCCGCGATGACCAGGCCGTCCTGCGACGGGTCCTGCTCCCACATCGTGCTGGCCTGGCGGAACGAGGAGAGCGTTTCCCCCTGCGCGTCCGTGAGGACATATTCATAGATGTACTCCGTTTCGCCGGCCTCGTTTTCCTCCGTGGAAGCCAGGCGCACATTGAGATAGCCCTGGGGCAATACCACGCTGTATTCTTCGGCCAGCGCCGCCGCGCCCGTCCACAGCGCGACCGCCAGCCACCATGCCGTCCATGCCAACCGACGCCGCATGCGGCCACCTCCCGACGTGTCCTTTTGTCATACAAACGAAAGAAAACGGCCGTTCCCTGCACGGCAGGGCGGCCGTTCCGGCGCGGGATTCCCGCTAGCTTCGGATGATGGAGGCGACCATGACCAGCGGCTCGGTCCCGGTGTTGACGACGCTGTGCGAATGGCCGTCGGGGGTGGTCATCGCGTCGCCCGCCCGCACGGGCCTGGCCACGCCGTCGTCCAGCGCCGTCCCTTCGCCCGAAACGAAGTACAGCAGCTCCGTATCGCCGGTATGCGTATGCTCGCCGATGGAGCAGCCGGGCGCGAGCGTCAGCACGGCAAACAGCGCCCCTGCTGCGGGCAAACGCTCCTTTTCCAGATGGCGCAGAAGGACGACGCCCTCCCCGCCGCGCATGCGGGCGCGCTCCTCCACGGGCATTTCCGCCTGTCGATAAATCATGGATTTTCCCCTTTCTTACGCGCAGTTGCGCTCGTAGATGATGCGAAGGCCCTTGAGCGTGAGCAGGCCGTCGAGAATGTCGATGGCGTCCGTATCGGACGCAATCAGGCGCGCCATGCCGCCGGTCGCGACGACGCGCATGTCCGGGCGGCGCAGCTCCTGCTTGATTTTGCCGACGATGTGGTTGACCTGGCCCACATAGCCGTAGAAAATACCGGACTGCATGTTGGAAACGGTGTTGCGGCCGACCACCGATTCGGGCCGCACGATTTCCACGCGCGGCAGCTTGGCCGTGCCGGACACCAGCGCCTCCGTCGTCAGCTTCACGCCCGGGCAGATGGCGCCGCCGATGAATTCCCCCCGCTCGGACACCACGCCAAAGGTGGTCGCGGTGCCAAAGTCAATGACGATGCAGGGGCCGCCGTAGAGCGTATAGGCCGCCACCGCGTTGGCGATGCGGTCGCTGCCCAGCTCGCGCGGGTTTTCGTATTTGATGTTTAGTCCCGTCCGGATGCCCGGCACCACCAGCATCGGATCCTGCCGGAAGTAAGTCTTGCACATGTGCTCTATCGTGAAGTTGATGGAGGGAACGACGGACGAGAGGATAATGCCCTCCACCGCATCGGGCTTGAGGTCGTGGTACAAAAGCAGGCTGGTCAGCTTCAGCCCCAGCTCGTCGCTGGTGGCGGCAATGTCGGTCTTCAGCCGCCAGTACTGCACCATTTCCGTCCCCGAAAACAGCGCCGTCTTGATATTGGTGTTGCCGATGTCCAGGGTCAGAATCATACGCGTCTTCTCTCCGTTTCCTTGGCGTCAGGCGCGCTGCGCCTTTTGCAGGGCCAGCGTAATGGGCGTGACCAGGATGGCGGCGACGACCGCCTCGCAGCCGCCCGCAATCAGGCCGATGCCGGCAATGAGCGTCAGCACCGACGCGGCGTCCAGCCCGGTCAGCACATAAAACAGCAGCATCAGCCCCAGGTAGAGCACCGTGTTGGTCAGCGACCCCGCCACGGCCGCGGCCGGAAGCCGCCATTTCTGCCGGGAAGGCCTGTCCAGCAGCCGCCCCACGCCCCAGGCGACGGCCGGCACCGCCAGGCGCGGCAGCAGGCTCATCAACAGCGTCAGCACGGGGCTGGCCGCCAGGAGCGTCGCGACCAGGGCGGAGGGCCGCGTAAAGGCGGTCGCCGCGCTGACCGCGCCGAAGCACAGGCCCAGCACCAGGCCGCTGGAAAGCCCCAGCGTCATCGTGCCGACCAGCACCGGCACGCATAGAATCGTCACGTTGATAAATCCCAGGGGAATCAGCCCCAGGGGCGTCAGCCCCAGCAATACGACCAGCGCAGCCAGCAGGGCCAGGAGTACCAGGCGATACACGGATTCATTGCGCATAAAACTCCCTCCGTTCAAGTTCCTTTGGATACCCGACGGCTTCTTTGGAAAACCCGGCGTCCGGCTCCCTCGGGATGCCGGCAGCATTAACGTTTTATTATTATAGTAGAGCCGGATACGTTTGTAAAGGAAAATGTCGGTTTTCGGACAGGGGACGGCGCGCCCGCGCGCAGAAGAAAAAAATCACAAAATAGCAGTTGCCGTTTGCTGAAGTTTGTGCTATATTGCTTGCGCAAAGCACCGGCGCATCGGCGCATCGGCAGGGGAGGAATACCATGGCACTGAAGAAATGCCCGCGCTGTGAACTGAATTATATTCTCGATGGCGGTGAGCTGTGCACGGTGTGCCGCGAAGAAGTGCGCGGCAAACACGCGCAGGATGAAACGGCGGCGCTCTGTTCCGTCTGCGGGGAAGCGCCCGCATTGCCGGGCGAGGATATGTGCAGAAACTGTCTGTCGGAAATACGGAGCATGGAGATGTTTTCAACCGACGAGCCGGACGAGGCCATTCGGCCGGATGCGGAGCTGGAGCCGGAGCCGGTGAGCGAATTGGTGGAAATCGAGGGACTCGAGGATCAGCCGCTGCTGGACAGCGAAGATGAGGACGGCGAAGTCGACGAAACCGAAGAAGCCGACGAAGACCGCCAGACCGTGTAATGCCTGTCTGTTCGGAAAGGAAAAGCATGCGCAGAATTCGTATCATGTCCGTCTTCGGTACGAGGCCGGAGGCGATTAAGATGTGCCCGCTGGTGCTGGCCATGGAGCGGGAGGCGCGGCTGGAAAGCCTTGTGTGCGTCACGGGCCAGCACCGGGAAATGCTCCATCAGGCCATGGCGCAGTTTTCGGTAACCGCGCAGGATGATTTGGACGTGATGCAGGCCCGCCAGACGCTGGCGCAGATGACCGGCCGCGTACTGAACGGCATGGAGGAGGTGCTGGCACGGCGCAGGCCCGAGATGGTGCTGGTGCACGGCGACACCACCACTTCCTTTGCCGCGGCGCTGGCCGCGTTTTATGCCCGCATACCGGTCGGCCATGTCGAGGCAGGCCTGCGCACGCCGACCTTCGATTCGCCCTTTCCCGAGGAGATGAACCGGCGGCTGACCGGCCGCATCGCGCGCCTGCACTTTGCGCCGACCGCCCGGGCGGCGGAAAACCTGGCGCGCGAGGGCGTGCGCGAGGGCGTATATGTCACGGGCAATACGGTCATCGACGCCCTCGGCTATACCGTGCGCGAAGGGTATCGCTTCTGCGCGCCGGCGCTGGCGGACGGACTGCCGCCCGGACGGCTGGTGCTGGTGACGGCGCACCGGCGCGAAAACTGGGGACGCCCCATGGAGAACATCTGCCGCGCGGTGCGGGCGCTGGCGGACCGGTTCGGGGACGTGCGGTTCCTGTTTCCGATGCATCCCAATCCGACGGTGCGCAAGACGGTCCAGGGCCTCCTGAGCGGCCATCCGCGCATCCTGCTGACGGACCCCCTGGATGCGGTGGACATGCACAACCTGCTGGCGCGGTCGTACCTGGTGCTGACGGACTCCGGCGGCCTGCAGGAAGAAGCGCCCGCGCTGGGCGCGCCGGTGGTGGTGCTGCGCACGGAGACGGAGCGGCCGGAGGCGATTGAGGCGGGTACGGCGGTGCTGGCCGGCGTGGAACAGGCCGATATCGAACGCGTGGCCGGACGGCTGCTTTCGGACGCGGCGGCGCATGCGGCCATGGCGCACGCCGTCAGCCCCTATGGCGACGGGCATGCCAGCGAGCGCATTCTCGAAGCTGTCCTGCAGTATTTTGACAAGGCATAGGCCCGGACGCAAAAAGCGCCCGGCGCCGGCGGCGGGAAGCCCCTGCGGCGCAACGCCTGACCGCGGACGAAACGCCGCGCGGCGCTATGGCTCCGGTTTGGGTTCCGGCGCGGCGGGCGCGTGCGGGCCCGCCCCGCCCTTTTCCCATTTGATGGGCGGCATGGCCGTGCGCGCGGCCTGCTCGTGCCGCTGCGCGATGGCGTCCAGGATGGGATTTCGGGGATGCGGCGGCGGGAAGGGCGGCTGCTGCAGCGGAAAGGGGCGCTCGCTTTGGCGGGCGGGCGTCATGCCGGGCTGCGCGGGCGGCTCGGGCGCGGGAACGGCTTCGGGCCGCGCCTGCGCCGCAACAGGCTGCGCCTGGGCGGACTGCGCGCAGGGCTCGACGGGCATGCCGGCGCGCACGCTGGATTGCAGCGCCGCCCAGCGGTCGGCGGCGGACGCATGGCGCGCGGCGCGCCGTACCAGGTCAAAGGGGGAGGATGTGTCCATGTTTCAGGCCTCCTTGCACCGTTTTGGAACCATTCTATGCGTGAATTTGTGAAACATTGCCGCTGGATGCAATTTATGCTTGTGGTCGATCGTTTTTTTTTGTATAATCGAAGTATGTCTGGACAGAAGTGGAGTGTGAATGCATGAACAGCAACGACGATCGTGTCCCACGCGCCAGGCGCCGTTCGGAGCCGGAAGAGGCGCCGAACGAGTATTCCGCGCAGTCTCCCGCGCGGCCGCGCCGCAGGCGCTCCCAGGCTGCCCGCCTGCGCGAACAGGCCGAGGCTGAATACGCATACGAACCTTCCGACCAGGAGGATTTCGACGAGGCGGAACGGCGCTATGGACGCCCGAACGCCCGCACGGCGCAGCGTGCGCGCACGGAGGAGGCCCCGCCCCGCCGGCAGACGCGCGGCTATGAGCCGGACATGGACGAGGCGGAAGAAGACGATTATTACGACGACGAGGACGATGTGCGCGCGCGTGGCGAAAAGCGCCATGTGGGCCGTTGGATTATCGTGGTGGTTGTGATTCTTGCGCTGCTGGGCGGCGCGACGTTCGTAGGCCTGCGCCATCCGGAATGGGTGACGCCCGTGGTGCAGCCGATTATCGAGCTGTTCGTCGGCGCGACGCCGACCCCTGCGCCGACGCCGACCCCGACGCCGACCCCCGTGCCGGAGCCGACCGCAACCCCGGCCCCCGCGGCGGACGCCGCCGTGGTCGTGGGATTTCTGGCAGACCCGGCTGAGCTGGAGGACCTCAACAGCCCCGTCTCCTTCCAGATTACCACCAGCGCCCAGACGGACCGCGTGCGCATCGTCGACGGCAACGGGCAGGTGCTCATCGAAGGCATGGAAGGGGATTACACGGACACGGACGCCGGGCGCATCTGGAACATGATGGTCTATTTTACCGAACCTTACGAGGGCATGGTAGAGGCGTATCCCGGCAACGTTTCCGGCTGGAACGAGGCCAAGGGCGCGGGCATCCTCATCAAAGTCGGCGCAGCGACGCCGACCGAGCCGCCCGTCACCGCGACGCAGGCGCCGGTGACCGACCCCATTGCGCCGCAGCTGGATCCCGCCCCGGTCGCGGAGGCGGAGGAAACCACCGTGACGCATGCCCTGCTTGTCAATAACGAGGCGGCCGACGCTTATACGAACGAAAACGCCATCAACATTCCGGACGCGGAAAGCTATGCCCGTCCGGGCGGCGTGCTGACCTTCCGCGGCAGCGGCATGCGCCAGAACGCGGCCTACGGCACCATCGCGCCCGCCGAGCAGATGATGGAAATCGCCTGGACGGCGGAGACCTCCACCGCGGTGCCCGAGGGCGAAGGATGGCTCCTGCAGCCGCTGATTATCCAGTGGGACGGCGACGTGCGCGCGCTGCTGCCGCTGGAGGAGGAAAAGGCGGAGAAGGCCTCGCTCAAGGAAGTCATTTACCCCGCCGGCGACGGCAACATCTATTTCCTGGACCTGGAAGACGGCTCCGCGACCCGCGACCCGCTGGCCGCAGGGCTTCCGCTGTCCGGCTCCGCGAGCCTGTATCCCAACGGCGTGCCGTTGCTCTATGTGGGCGCCGGCGCGGCGGACACGGCGTCCGACCAGAATCCGGGGCTGTACCTGTATAATCTGATAACCAACACCCAGTTCGGCCGCATCGGCGGCGTGAACGAAAACGCCTATGCGGACAACGCGGCCTTCTATGGCTCGGTGATTGTGGACAAGGAAGCGGCGACGTCCTTCTCCGTGGCGGGCAACGGCATGCTCAACGCGCTGACGATGGAAATCGGCTTCAGCCCCAGCGAAGGGGAGATTGAGCTGCTGGCTTCGCCCTCCAACGCGGCGTACCTTTCCCGCGCCGGCGAGGAAGACGCCAGCGTGCCCGGCGGATTCGCCGCCTACGGACAGTATGCGTACTTTGCCAACGCCGGCGGCGTGCTGCAATGCGTGGACCTGAACACGCTCTCGCCGGTCTGGGCGCTGAACCTGGGCGTGGGGACGACCTCGTCCCCGGCGCTGGAGGCGGACGCTTCCGGGAACACGGCGCTGTATATCGCCTCGCTGGCCGATGCCAACGGCAGCGCGCACCTGTACCGGGTGGACGCCGCCACCGGCGAAGTCGTCTGGAACGTGACGGTGCTGGGGGACGTCATCGCCTCGCCGCTGGTCGGCGCAGGGGATATCGCCGGTACCATCGTCTTTGTCACGTATGACACCGACGCCAACGGCACAGTCTATGCCCTGGACAAGCAGACGGGCGACATCCTGTGGGAGCTCGCGCTGGACGCGGGCGCGGTCGCCTCGCCCGTGGCGCTCTATGGCGAGAACGGCGAAGCCTGGGTGATGGCGGCGGATACCGCCGGCATGGTGTACCTCCTCAACGCGGCGGACGGCACCATCTGCGACAAGATTTCGCTGGAGGGCGGCGCGGTCGGATCGCTCGTGGCCTATGACGCGACCATCGTGGTGGCGCTGGACAACGGTTCCCTGTGCGCCGTGCGCATCCGCTGACGCGATGGATGTCGAACCTTTCGGGATTCTTCACGCCCGTGCGACGGCTGACGCCGCCGCGCGGGCGTAAAAGCATAATGAGTGAAAAGAGAGGAAAGGAATATGCAGCAGAAATACCTTGTCGCGCTGGATCAGGGGACGACCAGCTCCCGCGCGATTGTGTTTGACGTGGCCGGCCGGGTGCTGTCCGTGCACGCCATCGAGTTTGAGCAGATATACCCGCAGCCCGGCTGGGTCGAGCACGACCCGATGGACATTCTTTCCACGCAGACGGAGGCCCTGCGGCGCGCGGTG